>BNZC01000015.1 GCA_026000755.1 Clostridia bacterium | reverse complement strand
GTACAGTTTGAATATGCGAAGAAAGAATTAAGCGACTTTCTTGCCTTAGCAGACTTGGTGATTTCTCGGGCAGGTGCCAATGCTATTTGTGAACTGTTGGCTCTAAGGAAACCCAATCTCTTAATCCCCCTCTCCGCCAAGGCAAGCCGGGGGGATCAGATTCTAAATGCCCTGTCCTTTGAACACCAAGGATTTAGCATGATTTTGGAAGAAGATGAGTTAAGTACGCTGATTCTTTTGCAAAAGATAGCGGATTTGTATCAGAATCGCCAGAAATATATTCAGAATATGACTACAAGTAATCAGGTCAACTCTGTAGTGCGTATTGTGGATTTGATTGAGGAGGTTGTAAGCAAAAACGACGACTCTATGTAATTGAAAACGGCTGTTCCCTTTGCGAAAAAAAGGAACAGCCGTTTTCATACTACACTAACAATTTTACCATCGCAGTCAACTCTTCCCCTGTAAACTCCAAGGTATCCCAACGTAACAAATCATCATTTTCGGCATCTTGATAGCGTGGAATCAAGTGCAGGTGAAAATGAAAGACCGTCTGACCTGCTACTTCCCCGTTATTCTGAATCAGATTAAATCCATCACAAGACAGCTTCTTGGTCATATGCTCTGCCATTTTTTTCGCCAAAAGCATAGTTTTTGCCGCCAAATCTTCCGGCAGTTCATAGAGATTCGCATAATGTTCCTTTGGCAGAATCAAGGCATGACCCTTTGAAGCAGGATTTACATCCAAGATAACCAGAAAATCCTCATCCTCATATATTTTTTTTGACGGGATTTTTCCCGTTATAATTTTACAAAAGATACAATTTTGATCCATTTTTTATACTCTCCTAATTCTATTACAGTTCAGGAAAACCTCTGCCCAACAACACATTGGTGTACACAATTTACAGAAAAACCTCTAAGCATTGCGATACCCTCTGCACTAACTCTCAAAGATAAACAGTCGATCCAACATATTCAAGGTTCTGAAGTTCCCTTTTGCTGTCATTTCCCCTGTCATAAAGGCTCGCTGAAATGTCATTTTTCCCTTTACGATGGAAGAAAGGATTTCCGGTGATATTTTGACATAAACGTCTGCATTTGCCTCTGCTCCATAGAAGCAGTTTAATTCCTCGTCGTTGATCACCACAGCCAAGGGTTGTTTCATGCCATCCATGGAAAATAAATAACTTGCAGAAAAATCTTGCTGTGGCATAAAATGTGCTTTCAAATCACCAATAAACGCCGTATCTCCCGGAGCTTGCTCTTGCCCCAACATATCCTTAAACATGGTGGCAAGTTCTTCAATGTCCTCTTTTTGCTGTTTCACGTAGACATCATCTGACACATATTTTGATAGTTGTTCGCTTTCTTGAGGTGTCATCTGAAGTTGCTGCGTACGAAGCACCGTCTGTTTTACTGCCTGATTACTGCTTGGAAGCCCCTTTGCCTGTTGGGATATGGTGCGATAAAGGTTTTCTGCCTTTTTTTCAATAATCTGCGTATAATCATGGTTCATTTCAAAAGTAACCAGATCCTCCACATAACCACATAATCCGGGACAGGGCAGACCGCCTAAAATCTCCCAAGCGTTGGCAAGATTGACTTCTCCTTCCCGCTCTCCGTAGGTAGTTGACATAACAACTGCCTGCATATACGTGTTTTGAAATTTTTCTTTATCCCCATAGAGCCAGCAAGCATCCAAAAATTGCTGCATATAGCCCCCAATTCCTAACCATTCCACCGTAGTCGCTAAAATAATGCCATCCGCATCCCGAATGGTTCCCGGCAAGGTTGAAACACTATTTTTATGCTCATATATATTATAACGCTCCACGTGTACTCGAAGCTCGGTCAGCACCTGCTGCATTTTATTTAACACATATAAGGTAGGATCGTCTAACAATCCTCGTCCGCCATAATAAATATTTATCTTCATGAAAAACCTCCATACCTATTCGTCCTAGTTTACCCGGTTCTTATGATAAGTATATCGGTTTTTTTCTGTAAAGTCAAGAATCCGGTAACACGAAGTTTAGTCATAATATCTATTACCGGAACTGCGTTCCGATAATCATGTATTACCGATATTACCGAAACTGCGTTTCGATAATCGTGTACTGCGTTCCGATAATCTTGTACTACCTACCAAAGATTGCATTTAAGACAGTATGGATGCTATGGTTTTGCAAAGAGCAAAGCATTGAAACAATTTCAATCCATTGTCCAATGCGATCTGAACTTATTTTATTTGTCCGCCATGTTTCTTCCAAAACACTTTCGTCAGCATTCAGAATATTCAAAGCAATTTGTGTACTATTTTTCTGAATATTTAACAATACATGAGGAACTTTGTCAAATATGCCAACATCTGTTCGAATTGTTCCTTGCCCTCCGGCAGAAAAAGAATCTCGAACAGAGGTAGATATTACGCCATATGTTCCGACAAGCCATAAGGAAAAACCCTCGTATTTGGTAGAGGAATTGCTTAATAAATCCGGAAATAGAGCAAGCCCTATATTGCTTAATTCTTTTTTTTCCTCCGCAGATAAGGTTCTCCATAGCCTTATTTTCATAGGCACAGAAGCAGGCTGCTCTGTTTGTGTTGCACTTCCCGTCCACCACAAACTTTCACCTTCCCCTAACCGAGATTTATAGTAATCAACAATTTTAACAACCGGGTCAGTTGATTGACGTAAGGCATCATAAGTTGTATCCATTTTATCGAAAATTGTTTTGCCTTTACTTAGATTCATATCAATTCGATAACGAGGATAATGGGTAACAACCACATCTGACAAACAATCTTCATAAGGGCGGCTACGAAACTCCACCGGATTTAACAATTTACCAAATGTAAGAAATATTCGTTCCACACCCTCTATACGAGTAGATTCGTTCACACTACCGCCGAGGGTAATCCACCTATCATCCTTGGAACTTTTCACTTCCACGCCATAATAGCTTGCAGCAACAATGTCCGGAAAACATTGTCCTGATATTTTTCTAATAGTATCAGCAAATGCTGTTCCGATAGCTGATTCTGATAAGGCTCTTGCTACATCATCTTCCAGTAATTGTGCATTTCGTTTCAGATAATATGCCTCACGCCTTTTTGCATCATCATTTAATTTTATTGTAGCATCTAAAACAAGAGTCTTAAACTCCGGTAAGCTTGGTATGCGATTTTCTGAAATAATCATTCAATGATTCCTCCAAAATACGAGAACCCTAATTTTCAGTAAGCTTGGTATGCAATTTTTTGAAATAGTCACTCTTCAACTCCTCCAAAATACAAATCCCAGTTATTTTCAATCCGTTTTGCAATATGGTATCCTAATAAGGGTGGGACAGCATTTCCAATAATTTTATAAGCTTCTGAAGCAGACACACCTTTCTTTTTTCCATTTGACGGAATTATAAATTGGTAATCATCCGGAAACGTTTGAATTCGCGCACATTCCCGAATCGTTAAGCGACGTTCGGAAAGTCCGGATTTTAATTCATCCATATACTTACCTCCGTGTTCTGCTGACAAACGTCTAAACTCAATATTTCCATGATGTTCCGAGCGTATTGTCGGACCAATGCCAGATAAAAGGACTTCGGTTTGTCCTTGGCAGTGTTTCCCCATATATTTCGCTTTTGAATATTTCTCTTGATCTGTATCCTCAGAAACATCTGGTTCTTTAAGTCCTATAAATGCTTGCTCTAAATTTGTCGGTAGCAAAAGATCATTACCGGTACTAGTATAGGAATGTGTTTTTGATGGATAAGGGTCAAAAGCAGGAGATATTTGTTCTGATGAGAGTTCGTAAAGTGCTATCTTTGTTAAGGCAGACTTCTTAAATCCAATAAAGACGATACGTTCTCGTGATTGTGGCACTCCAAAATCAGCTGCGTGTAACACTCTTGCCTCCACGACTAGATAACCATTTTCTCCGATAGAACGAAAATCATCCTCAATTACTTTTTTCACATCAGCAAGATTTGCCAAACCTTTTACATTTTCGGCAATAAATAATTTCGGCTGTGTAATAGCGATTACTTCTCGCATCCAAATATACAGTTGACCTCGACTCGTAGTACTTGGTGCATCCGTTTCCAGAATACTACCGTTATGGCTCTTGTTGGAATGAAAGCCTAATCGTTTCCCTGCAATCGAAAAATCTTGGCAAGGAAATCCTCCTGTCACAACATCTATATTATTCGGAATATTATTTGCTCCGGCTTTATAAGCTTTTACTAAATCCACGATACTTTCAAGTCGATACGTTGAGGATGAGATGCCTCGCTTGCCAAAATATGTTGTCCATGCGACTTTAGCATCCGGTCTTATATCATTTGCAAAAACCGTATGAAACTTTGTCTTAGGCAAATGAACCCAACCCTCTGCTTTTCCCAAGTCGCAGTTCCAGTTTGCATTTATTTTCATATTAACTGCTTGCCGGATAACATCAAAATCACCCTCCATTCCAAGATCAAGCCCTCCACATCCGGAAAATAGGGATAAAACATTTATTTTTGTAGGTGAAACACACATAGCTGACCTCCTCAAACAGCAAACAAATGATCTGCTTTCTCTGTCATGATAACATAAAAACACCGAAAATGAAAGTTTTTTTCAAGAGTTTTTCATCTTAGTTGGACGTTAGCTTTACAATGTGGAAATTGCCTTTTCAAATAATCTCTTTGCTGCTTGAACACATTTCTTCTCATAAAAAAACATATTCCTCCACCCCAAATGCAATTCTAGCTCCTTTGACCAAGCGAAGTTTCTGATGATACTCCATGCGCTCCCCATCCAGAAAGGTTCCGTTTGTGGAATTTAAGTCTTCTATATAATAAGTATCCCGTTTTTTCTCTATCTTTGCATGGACACGACTAATGCTCTTTGCTTCCATACAGATGTCCACCTGTTCCGAATCCTTTCCGATTATCATTAAATCCTTGCTCAAGTCAATATTAGGATACCCTTCCCTCCCTTGATACAGAAGTTTTCCGATTGCTTGTGGTGTGCTTCCCAAATACTCTGTGGGATGTACACATCGGATTTCTTCTTCGGGTTCTTCATACGCTTCATAAGTACTCCGACTCTCTTTGTGAAATTTTAGTTTGTCCCAAAAACTTTCCTTGATTTTCCGATTATCTTCCCTATCCATTCCCTGTGTTCCGACAATTTTTCTCTCTTGTTCTTTTCGTAGTGACCACATAGAAATTTTTTCTTTGGGTAAAAATTGTTTTGTTAAAGGATTTTCTATGGGTTGAATGTTCTTTATCTCTTTCTCTTTCCCTTTCCCTAGCGACAACCACGGTATATTTTCTTCCTTTTCTCTTGGCAGAATTTCTTCTTCCATGGGTTGGGTTCGGAAGTTTTTTACCTCTTTCCCGTTCCGTAAAGATGACCAGGTAATACTTTCTTCCCTTGGCAAAAATTCTTCCTCTTGAATTTGTATGTTTCTTTCTGCTTTTTCTTTGAAGAAATCATTTTCTTTTACGCCGTTTCTTTCCGCTTCTTCCATTAATTCGTGGCTAAATTCATCTTTTCTTACAGATGTAACTTCCTTTTCGCAAAGTTTTTTTAACATTCCGGAAAAGCTCATGTCCGATTGCAAAATCAGCTGATACATATCATAGCCCAACGTGACCGCTTCCTTATCTTCATGATTTATCTTCTGCAACAAGCATTCCATCAATTCACGCAACTGTTCCCTTGCATCCTTGTTCCAATCGGGAAGATAGGTCAGATACAGGCATTCCCCTGAAAAATCCAAATAAATATAGTCAATCTCCAGTACAAGACTGTTTTCTTCTAACATATAAGCAGACAACTGATCCAAGAGTCTCTCGAAAGAAGAAAATAAAAGTCGAAAAAAATCTGCTCCTGCCCCTTTTCGTTGCAAATAATCAGAAAGACTCTGCTTTCCTGTAATATCATAGCGGTATCGCCCTCTCCCATCTGTTAGCTCAAACTCCGGCGACAATAGACCGGAAACTTGATTATTTGCCAACATATTTAGAACAAGGCGTTTTTCTTCTATCCCATCTTTAGGGGGATTTTCTAATACTTCAAATACTTCTCTCTCTGCACTTTCAATCACCATAAAGCTTTGATTCAAACGCCTTTGGAAGCTTACCTCCATATGCTCACCCTCCCATCAATTTTTCTATCTATCGCCATAAAGCTTTGATTCAAATGCCTTTGAACGTTTACCTCCATATGTTCACCCTCCTGTCACTCTTCTCACAATCTGCACCTTCCGAAAATAGTCCGTTGGTTTTAGATTGTCTAATTCTGCACTTTGTGTTTCTTGCCGCACACTTTGACATAGATTGATACTCTCTTTCATCACCCCTGCCAGAATCAGAAGCAGAAACGATGCAATAAATGCCGCTTCTATGGTAATGCTTCCTTGTTGTTCTTTCATATACAATGACCCTCCATCATTACTATTCATGGTTGATTTGAAAACGGCTGCCTGCCCTGTCAAAAAAGAATCTTCGAGCGAAATGGAGGGAAGACCCTACTTGCAGGAAGCCTATGCTGACTGCAAGGCGTATTGAAAGGGGCTTGCCCGAAATGCTTTAAGCGAGGATTCTTTTTTGACAGGACAGGCAGCCGTTTGGAGTTCATCATGAATAATAATCCCCTATCAACATACTAAGATATGCCGCCAACAAAAATGGAATAAACGCTATCTCTTCTTTCCCTTTTTTCTTTTTCCAAAGGATTAGCCCCAAAGAACAAAGTGCAGCATAAAAAATTCCTACAAAAAATAAGAACAGATTTTTCTCAAATCCCAGATAGAGTCCACTCACCGCTAAGATTATGCCATCTCCCATGCCAATGCTTCCCTTGGTAATTCGGCTAATCAGCATAATGACTGCTCCCACTGCCACCCCTCCTGCCATGCTTAAGAGAGGGAAAGAGCGAAACAGTACAAAAAACACAATTCCAATCCCCATAAAACCCGGAATAGGCGGTATACTGATTTTCTTTTTCCGTACATCCTCAATTGCATACCAAACGAACAAGAGTAGCAACACTACTGTTTTTATCTGATTCATTTCTATCCTTTCCCGCACCGACTACACTTTCCTCTTCCATTTACTTGAGAAAGCTTTATCATATAAATCGTACGTTTTAGTCCGCTGCAATCCAAACGAGTATGGTAACGCCCACCCTCTTGGGTAATATAATAATAGGCATATGGCGTATTGTCACGTCCACAAATCATACAAGGGCTATAGGACAAAGAGAGCAGTTGCAAAGCCGTTACCATCTGTATCGACAACTTTAGATAGGTACACTCTCGATTTACATGGTAGACCGTTCCCGTTTCGGTAATATAAACCCAATCATCCTCTCCTCCATCTCCCGAACCCCCATGATAGCCCGTCCATTTCTTTATAGAGACCCGTTGTTTAACCGGAATTTTCCATTGATTTAAGATTCCTCCCGGTAAGGTAAGTTTATAGGATACAATCAAATCAATATTTTCACCCTTTGTACTGCTTCCACTAAAATCAAAGCCCAGATTCTGACCGGAAATGTATTTGACCGGACATTTTTGATGGATAATTTCTTGATTGAAATAAAGAAACGCCATCCCATATAAGCGGGAATCTTCTCCTTCGGATGCAGATGGATTTGCTTCTATGGCCGTCTTTTCTCCTGCTAGGGCAAGAGCTTCCGCTGTCATTTGCTCCACCTGCAAAATGCGAAATAAGGACATAATCAGCAGCAAGACGAATAAAACCAAAGGGAACACAAGAGCCGCTTCTACTGTAAGACTTCCGCTTTGCAAAACGGCACTATCTTTCCTGTTCTTCCCTCTTAAAAATCTTGCAATTTTCATTGTAAAGCTTCCGCTTTGCAAAACGACACAATCTTTCCTGTTCTTCCCTCTTAAGAATCTTGCAACTTTCATTGTAAGACCTCTCTTTTGGTGAGGGATGACTTGCGGTGCCTCCTGCTTTGCATTTATCATGGCTTTTTTCTTATTTTTGGTTTTAATACTCTTGGTTTTTCTTTGATTTGCGTGGTATTGAGAGAGTTGTTTTTTTGATACAAGAGACACCGCAAGTCACCCCTCCTTTCTAAACTGGGAATCTTACTGAACAAAGAGCATTCTGTAGACATCGCCCTATCTTACCGAAAGGTCTGACCCAGCATTGCTCGGTCACAAAGAACATTCGATAAACCTGAAATACAGGGCTACTTCCCTTTACCCATAAGATAGTTCCTTTTCCTGACGGAAAAAAAAGGTTTTCAAACTATCGTGCTTTACAAAAATCAGATTCCAAAACAAAGGCTTGCCTTCGTACTGAAATCCTGCTTTTATGTGCTGTATCATACAGTCCATACGAAGATTTTCATTTCCCTCTGTCAAACGAAGGTTTTTTTCCATCAAATCCATACAACGATAACTTAAGTCGGTTTCCGATACAGGCAGCAACAGCATTTGAAGATAATTTTCATAGGAGAGACCTCGTCCGTCCTCTTTCGCCCCATTTTTGCTTTCTACCGATTTTCTGCAATTGGTAAAGTCGCTGCTCCACTCTTCTCTGGTTTTTATAATTGGAATCTTTTTTCCCGCCAACAAGGCTCTAATATCCATAATGCTTTCCACATATGCCCAAGCCAAAAGTATACCCATTTGAACTGCTTTAATCAGGGGGGGTACCCCTGTAAATCCTACTGCCGCTGTAGCAATAGAAAGAGCGATGGTCTTCTTTTCCGTATCTTTCATGAGCGTTAGGAAATTTGCTCCCTCCCTGAGCAAGAGAAGTTCCCCTACTACAGCTTCTAAATTTTCCCGATCGCTCCCTCGTCCTCCAATCAAATACTCTATTTCATAATCCAAAGCTTTGGTTTTAGCACCTTTGTCCTCCTGTGCACCACAATAGGAAAAATAGGCATTGATATAGGCTTGTATCCATCCCCGGTCTGTTATGCTACCACCTTTTGTCGCTTCCATTGTTCCCACATGACGACTTCTTTTTGGGAGGGAATCGGATAAAGGTATCCCCTTTGCCGATAACTTGCTTGCATCCGGCAATACCATAGATAAAAGAGATGAGGTCTTTAATCCTTTTACATACTCCATAGGATTTTCTACTGTTTCCTCTGTGTTCGCTTCCGCTTTCTCGCTTTCTTTCTCTGCTTGCTGTTCTTCAGAGGTTTTCTTGCTTTTTGCTTCCTTTGCCGAAGTTTCTCCATCAAGAGCTTCTTTCCAAATATTTTCCACACCCTTTGATTCTTCTTGCATCTGCTTTTCTTCGTCATTTACATGGAGCAGGGACTCCGCCGCTGAAATCGCCACTTCCTTTTGAATCTGGGCAATCACCTGCCTGCGAAAGACTGACCCTCCCTCATCTGTGGCAAGGCTATATGCCAAAATCTCGACATTTGTTGGCGAAAACCCATATAGACTGTGTGTGTCTTTCACATTATTTTCCATGACTGCAAGCATACGCCCTTCAAATGCTCGAATAGATAAGTCCTCTTTCTGCCACGCTCCATCCAAAAATAAGAGATGATAGTTCTTCCAAAGCTCGGCATTGTAATTTCCAAACATAGACGTTAAGCTGACATCTGCATTCATGGCTGTCTGACTCTGAATGCCTGACACTCGGGCAAGCTCTAACAGGGAAAACAAAAAAGATAAGACCAGCACTAAAGTCAAAGTCATAAATACTGTAATACTGCCTTTTATTTGAATGTCTTTTTGTAAATCATCTCGTGAAATCACTCTGCCTGACTGCTTTTGCAAATCATCTCGTGAAATTACTCTGTCAGACTGCCTTTGTAAACCTTTTACCATTCTTAAATTTTTCCTGCCGAGGCATCTATGGTCTTAAAAATCGCCGTCAGAAGTTGCATGATTCTATCCTTAAAAATTGCCACCGCCGCAATGAGTACCACTAAAATCAAAATAACCTCCACCACGCCAACACCGTCTTCCTCTTGTAAAAATAATTTCATCTGTTCCATTTGATTCTCCTTTTCTTTTTGATCGTTTAGAACAACCTTGCACTAAATCGATTTACTGCTTCCTGATAATTTACAACGATATCTATTTTCCTACAACTGCATAGAAATTCCCGCCGGCACCAACTTTCCTACAACTGCATAGAAATTCCCGCCGGTACCAAGAGTATAACAAATACCAGCACCAACATAAGTCCCATAGGCAGCAACAATTTTGTGCCTGCTTCTTCTCCTAATTGCTTTGCTCTTTGCTTACGTTCTGTAAAAGCGGTCTCCGCCTCCTGATCCAACAACTTCTGCATTCCCACAGGACCTTTTCGTATCCCTTGAATCAGCAAAGAAACCAATTTTCGATAGGCAGGCTGTGCACAACGCACACCAAAACGTTCATAAGCTCGCACTTCCCCCACCCCATCTTGTATTTCTCGCAGGCATAGGAGCATTTCTTCAAAAGCAGGACGATTTACCCCAACCTGTTGCTCTTTCTGCAAAAGATACCCTGCCGAAAGTTTCTCCCAGGCACCAAGCACCGTCATACCTGCACCTGTCAGCATGGAAATCTGCCCCACAATATTGGGATAGTCTCGGGACAGTCCTGTACTTCGTTCCTTTGCCGCTTTTTCTTTCTTTTGTTTCTCGCTTACATAGATGAGGACAATGCCTATAAATCCCAGAAAAAGAATGCTAAGGTGCAGACTGTCTTTTCTTTTGTACCAAATCAGTTCCTGACCATTTGCATTTTGCGGAAGAGCTATGCTCTCCTTTCCTGCTTGCTCATTTTCCCCTTGGATTTCCTTTGACAGAGCAAGCAAAAGCTTCTCCTTTTCGCTTAAACCCTCCATGGACAGGTGTAAATAAAATTCTACAAAAGCACTTTCTTCTTGACAGCTAAATTCTGCCGTTACCTTAATCAAATAACTATCTTCATGAAAATTCTCCCACAAGATTTTCCCGTTACTGTCAATCCGCTCATAGTCATCAAAACGCAATGACACCTGCACCTTGCCCTCTTGCAAGGTATTCGGCAAATACAAATCCTTGGTAATACAGTCTAAGGATTCATTTTCCCCTAATATTTTTTTTTCTAATTCATCCCCTGCTTCTTCAAAAAGAATTTCTACTGCGGAAAGGCTTAATTTTTGCTCCTTTACCACAATGTCATAGGGTTCTCCATCCATGATGTTAGGAGCTTCTAATGTGAGATTTAGATCTCTATCCCCTTCTCCCGCCGGATTTCTGCTGACAGACGTTGCCGTTTCATTTCCCGAAAAGAGCGTTTCAAGGAAAAAACATCCTCCTGCCAAGATCCCCGAAACAAGAAGAATAAGGGCATATCGGCTATATTTGTTGTATCGAAAAAACACAAACAGACTGCCTCCTATGATTAGGAGATATAATAATAAAAACAAAACCATACACTTACACCTCGATTGAACCTCACGCCTCGATTGCTGCGATTCTCTTTGACAGCAAGTACGCCACCTCATAAATCAACAAACAAAAACCTTTCATTTACACCTATTGCCACAATTCGCTTTGACAGCAGATACGCCGCCCCATAAATCAACAGGCAAAACCTTTCACTTACACCTCAATTGCCACAATTCGCTTTGACAGCAAATATGCTGCCCCATAAATCAACAGACAAAGTGTCATCACGCATCGCCCAAACGCACTTTGGTATAAAACATCCAAAAAACCGGGCGAACCTAAGCTTACCATAAGCAATATCCCCAAGGGAATTACATTCATGATTTTTTGCTCCATCTCTTTTGCAGCAATGACCGTTTGGATTTCCTGTAACACTTCTACCTTGTCGCTGATTCTTTGTGCTGTTTCCTGTAGAATACGGATAAAATCCCCACCGCTTCGCTTTGCATGAGCAAACACTTGGGCAAAAATGCGAATTTCCTCTACACCGCTACGAAAGGCAAATTCTGACAGCAATTTTTCCAAAGGAATATTTAGCCTGACTTGGCGATTGATTTCCCGAAGCTCTCTACACATCATATCTTGCTCTGACAACAGGTGGCTTAGCTCCTTTTCCGCTTCCGCAAAGGCATTTTCAGGAGAATAACCTGCCCGCATAGCTGCTGCCGCTAAGCGAATACATTCTTTGAAGCCAAAACTCAGCTCCCGCTGCTGCCTGACTTTTCCATACTCTTTGCATTGATACAGAAAAAAGGGAATGAGTGGGAGAGCCAGTAAAATTCCCCAAAAACTATGATAAAAAAGCCCTGCGATAAGAAGTGACATTCCACCCGATTGTAAGAGGCAAAGAGCGATTTCTTTTTGATTCAAATTGTAGTTTCGATAATCCAAAGGCTTCCCCTGCCCTTTTACATCTTTACCCTGCCGCCAATAACTTATCTGTGCTTTGAAGCTCTCCCACCTTTTCCCAATAACCCGAAATCCTCCCATGTACCTCCCCCCTTTCTTGAAATTGAAACAAGGGATTTAAGCGGATTTCTCCATTTGCATAATTCAAGACCTCTGTGATTTGTAAGAGTTTCCTGCTCTTATCCCGAAGTCTGCCCAAATGCACCAGAATGTCAATTCCCGCTGCAATCTGCCCCCGAATGGCGGCAAGAGGCAAATCCATCCCCATCAAAACCATGGTTTCCAGACGTTTTAACATATCTTCACAGCTATTGGCGTGTCCTGTGCTAAGAGAACCGTCATGTCCTGTATTCATGGCAGATAGCATATCTAAGGCTTCCGCTCCCCGGACTTCTCCTACGATAATCCGATCCGGTCGCATACGTAGTGCCGTTTTTATCAGATCCCGAATCGCAATCTCCTTCCCCGTTTCCACATTGGCATTGCGGGTTTCTAAACGCACCAGATTTGGCACATTTTGAATTTGAAGCTCTGCGGAATCTTCTATGGTAACAATTCGCTCCTCGGACGGGATAAACGCCGATAAGGCATTCAAAAATGTCGTTTTCCCGGATCCCGTTCCTCCGGAAATAAAGATATTATAGCGAGCTTTTACCATTTTCTCTAAAAAATCTGCAAGCTCTGCACTTATGGAAGCAATTTCTATCAAATGCTTCATATGGAAAGCTGATTTTGGAAATTTTCGGATGGAAATACAAGAGCCATCTAAGGCAATGGGGGAGAGCACCACATTGACACGAGAACCATCGCTTAAACGGGTGTCCACAATGGGTGAATATTCATTTATCATGCGGTTACTGTTGCCCGCCATCTGCTGAATAATGTCCTCTAGGCTTTCCTCTCTTGTAAAATGCTTGTCCCACAAAACGATGTTGCCTGCTTTTTCATAAAAAATCTTTTTTGCGCCGTTTACCATGATTTCCGAAATCTCATCATCTTCGATGAGTTCTTGTAAAATATCAAGCCTTCTCAGAGAGTAAAACACCTGCTTTCTGAGCATTCGCCGTTCCTGAATGCTCATAGAAATCTCCTTTGCCACAAGGCAGACCCCTTCGTCTATACTGTCATAAATCTCTTCATCTGAAAGTTCCCTCCCCATGTCAAAACGCTCCATGACATATTTGCGAACCTGCTCATATCCCCTACATCCTTCCAAGCTGATTCTCCCTTACCGACCGAACCCGACTCTTTAAGTCGCTAAAAATCTGCCCATGCTTCTTACATCCTCCCAAGCTGATTCCCCCTTACCGACCGAACCCGATCGCCCAAACCGTTATACAACCATTGGGGTATCGCAGGATCTCTTTCTACCGCATGGCCCTCCGCACTTGAAAATATCACATATTCTGTTTTTTCTGCAATATGCTCTCCGCCTCGTTTCATTAGGCTTTCCTCAAATTGCTGTCTTTGTCCTCCTGCCAAATTGCCCTGATCCACAATGCTGTATACATGACCGAAACCCTCTAAGAGGGAGAAAAACCCGGGTACCATAACTCCAAAATCCCACACAAGAATCTCATAATCCGTCTGCTTTGCTAAGACCTCAAGGAGTTTCCTATAATCCTCCGATGATGTATCACATAATTGCACCGCATCTGACATGGGTGGTATAAAATCCATCTGATTCATGCTGTAGGTCACACTTTCTATGACACCTTTCAATTTTTTCTCCGATCCCGACAACATATAAATCAAATCCGATAAATCCCTGCTATACTCTTGGGCGAACCAACCCGTAAAACCCGCCCATTCCCCCAAATTCAAGTACAGCGTCTTTTTTTCCGAAGCACATATAGAAGCCATCGTTAGAGCAAAAGGCGTGCGAAGACGGCTTTGGCAGGGCGAATATACAGCAATTATCTCCTTTTCTTTCCCGTAAATATAGGTGTCCACAAGACCCATTTTCTGATACTCCAGAAAAATTTGCCGTAAAATCTCCGCCAATGACTGATACTTGTAAATACAAGCTATTCCTTCTTTTTCTCCCTCCTCTTCCTCGCTTAAATAAAGGTATAAGATACCCCCCTCCTTTTTGAATTTGTTTCGGGCAAAACCTTTCCCAAATAAGACAATGTCAAAAACAATCCCTGCTCCTTCCCTCTCAAATACTGTTTGTTTTGAAAATGTAGCGACCTGTAGCCCATCGCTTTTCTTGCAAATAAAATACTCCGCTAATTTTTCTCGATACGCCTTCTGTTCTTCACAAATGGCGATCCGAAGTTTTTTCAATAAACCACCCCCATAGCAATGAGATAACCGATGAACATCGGTATCGAAAAATGAATGAAATTATGCGCCTCTTTTGACGGCACATCGTACACAGACAAAGCCTTTTCTTCTAAAACTTTTCGCAGATAAGCGACAAAATACAAAAGACGCATCCTAACATTCCTGTGATACATCATTTTTCCCAAAGACCAGATAGCACCTGCTAAAAATGAAAATACCACACACCAAAATAACAACTTGAAATTCCAAAGACTCCCTATTACGGAAAATAATTTGATATCGCCTGCCCCTAAGGCACGCATGAGAAATAAAAGATATAACACGATAATCGGAACAGATATTTGTAAGATTCCTAACAGTACACCCTTTCCTCCCAATTCCAAATATTGGAACAAAAGCCCCGTACCTATGCCAAGACAGATCATCCGATTCTTTATCCGCCTTTGCCTAATGTCTGTGTAGATTGCACTTGCCAGCAACAACAAGGTCCACACCATTTTTACTGTTTCTATCTCAATCCATCACCTGCCTTTTTATTGACGGGGCAAAGTACGCCCCTCTTACCGAAACTACGTTTCGATAAGCTATTCTTTTGAGATCAAGAAGCGTTTCCGATACCTTGACTAACAGAATCTCCCAAGTGTATCTTACACCTTTCCTTAACCCTAATTTGGATTATAACGAATCTTTCCTCTCTTGTCTACCCCTTTTTGATAAGTTTTTCATTTTTGTGAAAGTTCTACAAATTTCGATACAGCATAATGCCATAGAGAAGTGCAAAGCCACTAAATCCAAGGCTTCCAAGTGTCAAAAAACTGGCCGGGTTATATCCCACCATTACCGAAATCTCCTGTTTTTCAAAAAATTGATTGGCAAAATAGATACCACAAAAACCCAGTCCGCCCCGAAAAAGAAAGGAAAATATAAGCCGTGCTTTTTGTTTTAACAGACTGATACAAAGAATAAAAATGCAGATTCCCACAATCGCCAGGGTTCCGTAAGCCATAGAATTTTTCCTTTCCCTCTCATTACTTATAGTTTATCAAAACGAAGTTCTGTATGCAGTTTCGGTAAGAGGAGTACTCTTTGCCCCGTAAATCTGATTATAGGAAGTGTTCTTTACTTCCTGTAATATATATGATTTCTCTGTCCTTTTATTCCATATCCTGTATAAATTTCCTATATTTGAGTATACTTAGTAATAACAGAAAACCCATACAGCGTATTTCAAATAACTGAGCGGAAAACGCTGTACCGGAAAATAGAGAGGATAAGCCCATGACATTATTTCGAAAAAAAGCACAGAAAAATAAGGCCTTGGATTTACTCTTAGATGACTTAAAACAGACGAAAAGCGAATTGGACTTAGCTTATTCCAATTTTGAAAACGTAGTAGATCCCGATTTGATTGACTCTTGTATTTATCAAGTAAATGCCGTTCAATTGCGCTATAAGTTCTTGCTTGGACGGGTGAAACGATTTGGCTAAAAAACGAAACAGTTTGGTTTTTTCATTGACCACCGGTTACTATTCAGCTAAGCAATGGCGTAGGAGGAACTTCGAAAGCAGATTTCTACAACTGTTCCCTCAGTCTTTTTTCCTCTAAATCCGCAACCATATCCGCAAATGGTTCCAATTCCCCATAAAGGGCATAGCACTCCAAATGCTTAAAATACGATAAGCGTACTTCTTGTTCAATTGAAATGGGGAAGAATCCGTTTCGCATTAACTGGTAGTTCATAATCATTCGGGAAGTTCTTCCATTTCCATCCAAAAACGGATGGATTTTTACAAATTCCGCATGGGTATAAGCCGCCAGATAAATTGGAGGCATGATTTTATAGGGTAACTCTTCAAAGAAAGCTCTCAGCTGATAAGGCAGTATCTCCGGTAATGGTGGTTCATATCTTGTCCCTGTAATAAAAACAGAGTTGGTACGATAAATGCCGCCAACCGGATTATTTTTCATCAAGATTGCATGAATTGCTTTTACAAATAATTCATCCGGTTCTTTCCTTCTTTTGAGGGCTATCTTTGCATAGGAAAAAGCTTTTCCTTGATTTGCCCCATGGTACTCTGTTTTTTTCCGGGTGCCTCGCATACGATTTCAGAAATGCTTCCTCTCTTTTCAAGAACTTCTTCCCGAAGCTCCAATAAATGCTGATAATTCATGAAAACCTCCTTTTCTCTTCGTGGTAGTTCAATGTTACGCTACTGCTTGGCGGGAATCATTCCGCAAAGTGTTTTTTGAAGAAAAACTTGAGTTGTTCCGGCAATTTCATGTGGAACTGCTAAAAAACGTGAAACAGCTAAAACGAACAATCGTTACAATACTATTTTTTATAATTATATTAGTTTTAATACAGCTCTTCAAGTGACTTTGTATGAATTTATAGTGGTTTTTGTATGAATTTATTTTGTAATGTTCATTCAATCTCAATTAAATTTAATCATACAAAAAATACACGTCCACAACGAACGTGTATTTTTTGTATTCAATGAATCCCGTGAGGTTATTTTCAAACCAACTCATTTTAACTGCTTCAATCTCCAACGCACAATATCTGCGATAAGTTCATAATCTGTCTGTGGTAGATTCCTGTATTTTAGATTTCATTTTCATTTCCTCCCTCGTTTTCTGAAATGCAATTCGCTCCTCTGTACCCTCAAGCACCCGGATTTTACCGCAATAGACAAATCCCAATTTATCCAATAATCTTCGCATGGGTATATTATCCTCATGGGTATCAATTTTCAGATTACCGCATTGCTCAAACGCCCAGTTCAGGCAAACCCCGCCGATTCCTTTGCTGCCCTGCTTAACGGCAATTCTGTGAACCACGCCATAGTTTGCATCGTTTTGCCATGCACCCTCTATGTATTCATAAGTTGCATCATTCTCAATATTATAGTAAAACACAGCAACAACTTCTCCTTCATTTTCGCAGACATAGCCGTGTCTATCGGCAATATCATTTTCTATCATTTCAGCAGGCGGATAATAGTCTTTCCATTGGGTGGGATTGCCGTTTTCACTCATAAACTCCCTGGCTTTTGCATAGATAGCAAGCACAACCAAAAGATCCGTGGGTGTTGTTTTACGAATTATCATGTTCTTTTACTCCTTAACTGTTTCCGTTCTATTTTCGGCAATCCTCATAATGCTTGTACATTTGGGACAACATATAATACTTGACAAATCAGAAGATTTATACTACAATAATTTTTATTAAATATATTTTAATAATTCCATCTACTTTCGCCTTGGGCAACAGGTAAAACAATTAGGAACGAGGATGATACAAATGACAGATAATTATTTCAAACTGGAAGAAGGCTTCAAAGAGGTTTACCTAAAATTCAAGTTGCATTTTTATAAAAAGATTTTCGCAAAGTTTGAGATTCGAGAGGCGAGTTTAACCGCTGTGGAAATATTTTGTGCAGAGGTTATCCACGCACTAAATACTCCAACCGTAAATGAATTTGCGCAGTTCGTGAATATTTCCGCACAAAACGCAACGCATAAAATCAATAATCTTGTGCGTAAGGGTTATGTGGTTAAACAACAGTCACCCGACGACAGACGGGAGTACCGACTGTCGGTTACAGAAGATTTTTTCCGCTATTATAATATGAGTATGTCCTATGTGGACGAGGTCGTTGAGCGAATGGGAAAACGCATTCCGGCGGCGGATTTGGAGGCATTTCAACGTGTATTAACCATCATCAGCAATGAGCTGACACCGGAGGTTACAATTGCTAAAGTGAATAACTGCCAAGATCAAAGGCTAAAAGCAGTGTAGGAATATATCCCTTATCAGACACATTCCCCTAATCCTGCCACCCTCACGCTTTCACTCGGCACGGTTACCATATGAGGCACTTTCCCTATGCCAAAAACCCTCTCCCGCCCTCATTATCTTGCAGAGTTTCATTCAACACTCCTTTGCCGTAAGTCATGCCCGCTACCACTTGCTGACTATGCTGCATGAGAGGTTTTGAAGTATCTTCCTTAGAAGCGGTAAGGAATCCCTGATGTAAATTCTTGAGAACCCTTTCCGCATTGTCTAAGCCTTCTGTGCTATTTTGATAGGCACATTTCGCCAATTCCACACTTGCAAATTCATACAGACGATACAGTTCCAAAGCAATTGGATAGGAAAAATCAAGGCTGTCTTTCAGTTCCAAAATAACAGCCTGCGCCTTTTGAACAGATGTTAAGAAAGCATCATGTTCTCCATTGGTATAAGCACCTCTAATTTCAACAGCATAGGCGAGAAAAATATCGTAAACAATCAGTATCATGCCACTTTTATTTGCATTACTGATTCGGCGGGTAAATTCTTGCTGTAATGATTTTTCCATGGAAAATCTCCTTTATGATGATGAATCTGCATTTCGGTAAGAGAGGCGTTCCTTGCCCCGTAAATCGGACGATCGGAAATGCACTGTATTTCCTACGATATAAGATTACTGCAACAATTGCAGTACCTTTTGCGGTAGCTGATTTGCCTGTGCCAATACGGATGTTGCCGCTTGGGATAAGACATTGTACTTGGTGAAGTTAGACATTTCCGTTGCCATATCTACATCTTCAATACGAGAAAGTGCCGCCGTCATATTTTCACTGGTGGAATCTAAGCTACCGATGGCATGATCCAAACGGTTTTGGTAAGAACCGATACGAGATCTTGCCTCACTGACCTGTGCAAGTGCTTTGTCATAGGAAGAAATGGCTCGCCCTGCACCGTGTATGGTCGTTACATTTACCTTGTCGATATACAAATGCTTCGAGGAAATCGGAGGAATCCGAACATCCATAGTCTGGTTTTCATTGGCTCCGATTTGAAGGGTTAAGGTTCCAATAGAAGTCACATCAAAGTTCACATCTTCGCCTTCAAGTCCGGGGAAAGCTTCAAAGGACATCTGAAAACCGCTGCTGTCTGTGATGGTAAAAACATTGCCATTTGAAAGCCAAGTTGCCTGTGGACCAAATCCACTTCCCGGGCTAAGATCTGCAAGCTCTGCGTCAACTCCGGCAGGAGCCTCCGTTACCCCTTGGGGAATGCCAAGGAAAGTCGCTAAGTCAGGATTATCACAGGTGATTTTTATTTCTGCGGCGGATCCATAGGCATCCGATACAAATACCAGGTTTTTTCCGTCAGCAAAGGCTTCCGGTTCATAACCTGCATACTCCGCTCTGTCCGGATCCGTAGGGTCAATGGTAGTGGGCAGTGTTACGGCAAAGAGTTTTACCTCTCCTTGCTCCGCAGCATTTCTAAGGTTTTCAAATACAGAATTCAAGTCTTGCCCTTCTGTTATGGAAACTTCTACTCCGTTAATGGATACCGTTCCGTCTGCTCCGGCGGGAACAGGGCCGGGGGATACGGTATTGGCACTTTCATAGACAGATTTTGCAGCATCCGTCTGGATTGTTACCGTATACTGATCCGGGGGAACGCTATCGGAAATCTGGATGCGGTCTACCAAACGGGTATCCGGATAGACACGGCGTTCTAAATTGCCGTTTAGGAGCTTTTTTGTATTGAATTCCGTATCTCTTGAAACACGGTCAATCTCATCGGTTAAGGATGCGATTTCCTTTTGAATCGCCGCTTTATCTTCCGGCGTGTTGGTATCATTTGCCGCCTGAACCGATAATTCTCGCATACGTTGAATCATGTTGGTCACTTCGCTTAAAGCACCGTCTGCAGTATTGAGCACCGAATTACCATCGGAAGCGTTTTGAGAAGCTTGGTCTAAGCCCTTAATCTGGGCTTTCATTTTGAGAGAAATAGCCATGCCTGCGGCATCATCCGAGGCGTGATTAATCCGAAAGCCGGAGGAAAGGCGTTCAATGGATTTGCTCAAGGAATTTTCGGTGCGCAGCAGCTGATTGTTGCTGATGACAGCAGGCATATTGTGATTGATTTTCATAGTTGGTGTTCCTTTCTGTTATAAAATATAAAGGGCGTTCCACATTAACATTCACCGGATTCCCTGTATGAGTTGTTGTTCGCTAAACGTTATCAGCAAAGGGCACTTACTGGGCGATGACACTTGCCTTCACCGCCTCCAAAAATCCCTTTGCCAGAGCATACAGTCGCCTTGTCTGTACTTGCCCGCTGCTACGCTCACTTTCGGTAAGTCCCAATTTTTCTCCACCTTTGGACAGTTCTGCAACAGGCAGGACGGTATTTTCCATAAAGTCCAAATGTACGGAAAAATTTTCATTTTCCCCAAAGGAGCGACGAAATGCTTCTTCCCGGTCCTGTAATCTTTGGCGTGTTTCTCTGGAATCGGTAATTACAGAACCTCGGATTCCGTCTTTTTCAGCTTTCAAATGTGCGGCAACCTTGCCCGCATTTGCAGTTTCAAAGAAGATGTCCACACGCCCGATTTTTTGCTTGCCCCGAACAATTTTCACGGAAACATTGGTCAGCTCATCGCCAATCATAACGGGAACGGCGTAGTTTTCTCCTTTTGCTAAAGTACTGCTGATTTTAATTTGCCGGCGGAGGATTTTCAAGTCACGTAAATCCAAAGAGCGAATCGATTCCTCATTTTTCATGCCCTCCATGATGTGTTCTGCTGTTTCCGCCAAGGCTTGTTGGGCTTTTGCCATATCCTCAGGGGAGCTTAGGGCATTTGCAAATGCTTTTAAGGTCGCCTCTTTCGCAGCACTTAAATTCGGTTCTTTTTCTAAGGCTTCCTTGGAAAAGAGGTTCCTAAATACGCCGTTTCGCTGATACATCATGCGGCTTGCCGCCAAGAGATTCGCAGGGGTGGGTGCTATGTCGTAATCCCGCAAGCTTTTTTGTAAAGCTGCTTCACTACTTATGCTTTCCCGAAGCTCGGATACTTGTTTTTTCAAATAGCGTTCTTCGTTTTCCTCAGAAACAGGATTTTCCTTGATTTCCCTTAGGAGCTGTTCCGGCGTTAGTTCTTGCCATTTCCTATTATGCAATAGTTTTTCCGCTGCTTCTTGTGTTAAGTGGTGAAATACTTCTTTTGCACAATCCGTCTGGTAAGCGATCTGGGTTTGTTGATCACCGGTCACGTTTTGCTGATAGATCGCTTGTTCTTGTTCCAAATTCGGGACATTTTTCTGATCCCTCGCCTGTTCTTGCTCCAAATTCGGGACATTTTTCTGATCCCTCGCCTGTGCCTGTTTGGAAATAGCGGAATAGGTCTGGTAAGCGGTTTGTATCTGATTGTAAATGGAATTTTTGGGCTGCCCATTATGTCCGAGAATACCAAAGGAATCGTCTACCGTAACATCGGTTTGCTTCGCCCTGTGGGAACGGATGTCAGTGAGCAGGTTCATCAGGGATAAGTCCTTACCTTGCCGAACTAAGGAACCAATGGCCGCTCCATCCGTCTTTTCTATCTGATTCAGGAGGCGATAAATACCAATATAGCTTTCCTTTTCTTCCGGACTTATCTCTTGTTTCTGTTCTAATTTCCACAGATATTTACTGAATTTTTCTTCGGAAATCCCCTGTTGTTCTTGGCGGATTTCCTCTGCCTTGGATGTTAAGCTAACAATATCCATTTCCAAAGGATTTACACCTTGTCGAATCATTTCCATAACAACGGGAGGGGTTAATGTCTGAAACAAACGCTGTACTTTTTGGTCGTCTGCTTTCATTTCAGCAATGGAACTTGCCGTAATATCTAAGCTGTTATAGCCTAAAATCCGTATTGCCCTTTGATTGGCAGGGCTGACTTCAAGGTCTAAATCCTCTAAAATTTTATCCACATTCTGAAAGGCTTTTTGGATCGAATCCCCCAAATCGTTTCCGGGTACCGTCATCATGGTTTCATAGCGTTGCTCTGCCATGGTAAATGCGGTCTGTGCTAATTTTCCGCTTTCGTGCAGACGGTCTATGTTGGTAAGAAACAGCGGACGGTGTCCTATGGCATATGCAGGGAGTGTCTTTAGTTCTGCTGTTTTTTCCGAAACGTTTTGGAACAAGGCGGCATTTTTATCACTTGGCGTTATGCCGTTTTCAGAAAGCAGACTCTTATAATAATTGCTTTCCATTGATTTTAAGTCCTCTACCAAGAGGGAAAGATCTCGGGTTTCAATGGAAATGCCCTGCTTTAATAACTGATAATTGGCGGCGACCGTCATGTTAAGGCGTATTTCCTCTAATTGACGGCGAGCGGTAATCTGCTTTAGCTCCCCGGAAGTGGGGGGGGGTACTTGTTCGAGAGCTTCTTCCTGTGCCGTTGGATTTGCAATCGTGTTCTGTGCCTGACGGAATGGGGTGCTTGCTTCGACAGATTCTCCCCCTGCCAGCGGATTTGCAATTCCATTCTGTACCTGACGGAATGGGGTATTTTCTTGTAAATCCTGATTCCTTGTTTGACGGAGACGAGTGCTTTCCTGTAAATCTTGATTCTGTGCTTGACGGGAACGAGCATTGTCAAGTGAATTTTGATTCGCTGCTTGACCCGTCAGGTGTGCTGCTGCATTCTGTGCTTGTTTTAAGCTTTCCGGATTTAGGGGCAGTTCTTTTTCTATTACATAACGTAAATCATTATCTGTTGTCTTTATAATCGTAGTAAGAACCTGCGCAGCTCGTTCCTTTTCGCTGTAGCCGGGTAGGAGAATGGCTTCTTTTGGTTCTTTGCCCTCCGCAACAGCCTCCTGTAAGAGAGTGGTAATTTCAGCTTCATTCGCCGGTGGCTGCCACTCCTTTAGGCGATTCATATATTCTAAATTTTCCGGCGTTAAAGGCAAATCGTTCTTGATTAAGAAACTGCTGTAGGACAAGGTGGTGTCATTGATTGGGAGCGTTGTTCGTGCAATAATCTGTTCTGCTTGTGGCAGAACAGAGGTATCTTGTTTTAAGGCAGGTAAATCAGCGGGCTGTGCGGTGGAGTTGCTGTGTTCGGCGAAATAGATATTATTTACCGTTGGGGGCAGCTCATTGGCTATCATGTATTTTACATCGCCGTCCTTTAAGCTTTCTATGGAAGAAGCCATCTGTCTGGCCTGTGCGGCATCACCTGTGATTGCCTGTAACTGTTCCGAGGAATATTCCTGACCGAAAATGCTGATGTCCATGCCGCCCTTGGCAAGTTCCATCTTAATGCGATCCATAACTGTCACAATGGTGTCTATAGAGGAATCTGACAAAGGGAATCCCTTTTCTTCTATCTGACCGGCTGTCGGAGCGGAAAGTGTGGTACACAAAAGTGACACCTGCTTTTTGATGGCATCGGTATCTGCATTTGCCAAATTCTGTTTCATTTTGTCCAATTCCGACTCAAAGGAAAAAGATGACTTCTGCACCATGGTCTTTTTCACGCTGTAAGAAGAGGCAGTAAAAGATTTCTCCTCTTTGTCGCCTGTATGAGGGGAAATAACGGAATCCGTACCCGTTGCTGCTAAAGATACGGTTGCTGATGTGATGTTGTTTGAGTTTGCATAATCTATTTTCATCCTTTATACCCACGAAAACGCTTTCTTTCTGTCATTATTTTCATCTGTGTATTATTTCGGAGAAAAGGAGGAAAAACTTAAGGGATAGGAGAGAAAGGTTTTTGGAGTGACCGTATTTCTTGTTCAAACCTTTTCCTCTGCTTTCCTTTTTGATTTTTTAACACAAAAAAAGAACATATCCCCAAAAAAGACAGATGCAATTTTTGAAAGACAACGACTTTGCAGTACTTGTGGAGTTGCTGCTTTCAATTGACCGTGAATAATAATACCGCCTTTTTCAAATTCTGATTGAGAAGATTTGTAAATCATGGTATAATGTCGATAGACATTATACTAGCGCCGCTTGCGGTGAGCGAAAGCGAACATTACCAAACGCAAGAGTGCGCATCCCCCGGAGGGAGCATGATTTGCAGAATCATGGTATAATGAAAACAAGCGAAAAACGACAGATAGAAAGGCGATTACCCATGAACAAAACACCCCTTAAAATATTCGTGCTATGCCTTGTATTTATCGGCACGGTCATAACAGCACTTCTACTAAACGGGAAATCACAAACCGACCTAAGTTCCGAGATGAAAGAAGCAACGCTGCCCGTTATTTACCTAAAAAGCGGTGAAGTACAAATCAATGCCCTATACGGCTATCTTTCTGAGATGAATCCTTTGACCATGCGGGACACCATTACCCCCTTGCCGGAGGATTTGAAGCTTCCCATACAAATTGCCACATACAATGCCCCTATTGATTCTCTGTCTTATGTTGTGCGTACCATGGACGGCAAACGCTTATTAGAGGATACCAAGCTAAGCGATTTTAACCAAACAGATGGCAACATCAATGCACAGCTTCCCATCCAAAATCTCTTAGAGCAAGGGGAAGAATATATGCTGATCCTCCATCTGCAAAGCGAGGGAAAAGACATTGCTTACTATACCAGAATCATTCGCCCGGTCAATGCTTCGGTGGAAGATTGCCTTAATTTTGTTAAGGAATTTCATGACAGGACATTTACGAAAGAGGACAATTCTTGGTTCTCCGGCTACATGGAGCCAGACCGTGAGGGCGATAACACCACCCTCCAGAAAGTGACGATTCATTCCTCCTTAAATCAGCTGACTTGGGCGGAATTTGGCGGACAGCCCTTAGGGGAGGCTTCTATTTCCATTGAAGAAATCAGTCCTTATTACAATACGTTCGTTCTGCGTTATATCATGACCAATAAGGGAGAGGACGGGGAAACGGAATACTATAATGTGAAAGAAATGTTTCGGGTGCGTTATAATAAAACAGGCGCACGAGCCAGTTTACTGGATTATGAGCGGGATATGAGCGAGATTTTCCGCGGCAGTAAGGATAATATTGAAGCTGCTGCAATCCGTCTGGGTATTCGGGATTCTAAGGTGGAATATGGCGAAAGCAATACGGGAACGGTAGTTTGTTTTGTGCAAGAGGGAGAGCTTTTTAGCTACAACAAGGCAAATGGTCGCCTGTCTATGGTGTTCAGTTTTCGAGATAAGGACAATTTTGATTTACGGGAAAATAACCCCAATCATGACATACGTATTATACGTGTTGCCGAGGACGACAGCATTGATTTTGTGGTATATGGTTACATGAATAGGGGGGAGCGAGAAGGTCGTTGCGGTGTTGCAGCTTACCATTATGACAGTTTGGCAAATACCACAAAAGAGCTTATATTTGCGGAGTCGGGCAAATCCTACGAGGTTCTAAAGGAAGATTGGGGCAAGCTCTTTTATGTCAGTGATACGGGTTCCTTTTACATGATTGCAGAAAGCACTCTGTATCAGATTGACCTAAAGGATCAAAGTGTAAATGCACTTGTTTCTGATTTAGACCCGGAAAACTATGCCTTTTCTGATACCGGACGTTACTTGGCTTATCGCGGGCAGGATGCAGGCGACCCCATTACGATTTTGGATTTAGAATCCAATGCCAAACAAGAAATCAGTGCAGAGGAAGGAGATACGCTTCGCCCGGTGGGTTTTGTGGATAGCGATTTTATTTACGGTCAGGCACATGGACAGGACGTTGTGCCAAATGCTTTATTTCCCATGTATCGAGTGACGGTGATGGATAAAGATAAAAATATTATCAAGACCTATGAAAAATCCGATTATTATGTCACAAATGCCTACGTGGAGAAGGATACTATTTTCTTGGACCGTGTGCATAAAGAGGGCGCAAGCTATCTGCCGGTTTCAAGGGATGCCTTAAAGAATCCAAAAGAGGAAGAAAATACGGGGATACGGGTCGCAATTAAGACCTTAGGTGCAAAGGAAACCATTGTCACCTTAGAGGCAGCCAAAAATTTTGCCAAAACAAAACCCCAGATCTTAACGGCAAAGGAAGCTGTCTTGCCGGAACAAAAAGAAGCTGTGTTATCCGAAGAAACTTCCTTTGAGCGTTACTATGTCTACGCTATGGGTTCCGTCATTGCCTGTACGGGAAACGCTCCGGAGGCGATACAGACCGCCGATAGTGCGGCTGCCGTGGTAATCGGAACAGACCAGAAATATGTTTGGCAAAGAGGTAAGGCGAACGCAAGCACAAAGGCGGATAAGGTTGTTTTATCCGATGCTTCCGCTGCACAACACACCAATCCGCAGGCACGCTGTCTAAGTGCTATTTTATCTTTAGAGGGTGTAAGCCTTGATGTGGAAGGCTTGTTAAATGGGGGTACTTCTGTGGCAGATATTTTACAAACTGCCATGCCGGATGCAAGGGTATTAAATCTAAGCGGATGCCGTGTCAGTCAAGTTCTCTACTACGTCAGCTTGGGAACCCCTGTTTATGCCATAGGTGCCGGCGGAACGCCTGTGTTGATTGCAGGATATGACGAACGTAATACGGTTTTGTATGACCCTGCAAGCAATAAAACCTATAAGAAAGGCTTGCAGGATAGCGATACGTTTTTCCGTGGGGGGGGGAATAGTTTTGTGGTGTATGTGAAATAAAGGGGGAAAAATAGCTTATCACGGGTCTTGTTGGGGGTGATAAGCTGTTGTTTGTTACTCACTTTGCATTCTTTTTGCTGCCAAGGTGTAAACTTCATCATCAACTCTTGCTGCAATCACTATGATACGCATCTTGTCATTTTCTTGCACAATGCGATAAACAATGCGTATACCGGATTTTTTAAGCTTGATTTTAAGAAGTCCTGTTAAATCATTTCCGCCTATATTGCCCAGTGGTTTACCATATCCGCCTTCGCTTTGCGAAAATGGCTTTGTTGCAACCCTTCGCACAACTTTTAAGACTTGAGTTTTGATTGAGCCATCAAGACTGTCAAAATCACTACGTGCGGAGGGCGAAAATTCATAATTCTTGTCATTATTCAATTTCATCATCCTCCGCATTGTCAATATCGGCATCGGTAATTCCGTACTGTTCCATGACTTCCGTAGCTGAATAACTTTTTCCTGCATCTTTCATTTCGCGTTCTAGTGCCAAAGCATAAAGATATTCATTGTCAAGTAGTTCAATTAATTCCTGATATTTTTCAGGAGTAAGAAGAACACAGGCAGGAACGTTGTTTTTAACTACAATTTTGCACCCTGTTTCTTCCACTTCATCAAAAACCTTTGCTGCTTCACCGTTGTTAAAACGTGATATCGGTACAATGCTATTTAACATATTGCCGATTGACATTGTTGTTATCATTTTGCCACCCCATTTCAAAAATTTGACTTTATATAATACTATTAAGATACTATTAGCATACCCTTGTTTTGAAAAATTGTCAAGGTTGAATGTCAAGCGGGATGTAGATAAATTATTAACTGTTACTATTCGCAGTTGATTTGAAAACGATTGTGCTGTGTAACCCCAAATAGTTGCTCACTCCGCTATCACTACCGATAATTTGCCTTATACGAAGATAACTCGTCCTTGCAAGGAAAGAAATGACGAAGCAATTCATAAAATGTGCTTTGTTGAAAGGTTTGCAGATGGCACGGAATGTGACATCACGGAGGAATTGCCGTTTGATGTGCCGGAGAGTTGGGCGTGGGTAAGGTTGGGGAGTATACTACAAAAAATCACAGATGGCACACACAATACGCCCAAATATGTGGAAAGAGGTATTCCTTTTCTGTCTGTAAAAGATATGAGTAATGGGAAAATATCTTTTGAAAACACAAAATTTGTTTCTGAACAAGAACATCAAGAATTATATAAAAGATGTAATCCACAGGAGGGCGATATTTTATTGACTAAGGTTGGAACAACGGGAGTTCCTGTTTTAGTTGATACGGATAGAGAATTTAGTTTATTTGTCAGCGTAGCATTGTTGAAATTCAATAATTCGCTAATGTGCGATAGGTATATAATTGAACTTCTCAAATCATCATTGGTTCAGATTCAATGCGAAGAAAATACGAGAGGTGTTGGAAATAAGAATTGGCTAATAAGAGATATTGCGAACACATTAATCGTAATCCCACCGCTTGCCGAGCAGAAACGTATTGTAACGAAAATTGAACAGCTTACAGCCATCACCACAAATCTATGATGACAAAATACGGCATACACACTAATCAGCGTATGCCGTATTTTGTTACCAGTCGATAACTTTATCGACTATGGATTGTTGCTCCATAGCTGTTTTTCGCAGGTAAATACGTGTGGTTTCCATGCTTTCGTGACCCATAAGGTCAGCAAGGAAAGCAATGTCGTTGAAACGCTCCAAAAAGCTCTTTGCGAAACGATGTCGGAATGAGTGCGGATAGACAACGGTAGGATTGATTCCGTATCGAACAGCGAGTTTCTTTAACTGTCCCGATATATCACGTATCGTAATTCTATATCCATATTTGTTCAAAAAAATGAAGCCACTTTCTTGTTGCTTACCTGAGAGCCAAGAAAAGGCTTCGTCTTGCCGAGCTTTGGGGATATAAATACGTCGTAGTTTCCCGCCTTTGGAGTATAGGTCGAGATAGCCAATCTTGATGCGTTTGATTTTGTCGGTACATCAAACGGCAACTCCTCCGTGATAGCACACCGTCCCGTCTGCAAACCGTTCAACAAAGCACGTTTTATGAGTTGCTTCGTCATTTCCTTCCTTTAACACTGATGCAGGCTCGTCATTGGGGTCTTGTGGGACGAGTTTGCCTTGCACAGCCAGTTGCAGAATAGAGTTTTTCAGTTGCTGTGCAGTCATTATTTTTTGTCCTCCTGGTTGTCCTGTCTACCGTCAGGCACGGCAGAAACGTCTTCAAGCAACCTGTCAAAATCCGATTGAAACAGTCTGTCCTGCACAATACGATAGTTTTCATATTCGGTTTCGGCGTGAAGTTTTGCTTGCTCGTGGGATATTTTCCCCGTGCCTATCAGAATTTCGTTGCCGTTAAATTCCAAAAATCCATCAAGCCGCTTTGCCCAATCTGCCATAGACATAGGGATTTTTCGTTCTGCTTGCAGTTCCGCAAAGTCTAAATATACGGAAACGATACGTTCAAGATAGTTCATTTCCTGTTCGTTAAGATAATTTTTTGCGACCACAACATCTGCCTTTAATATCTTTCCGTTGGGTGCAGTTTCCCAGGTCGCAAGCCCCATATGCTCCTTTTGGGCATCTGCACGTTCTACTATGAGTTCGGCAGCAGTGTGCCTGTGAACGGCATAATGAAGTTTATTTTGCACCAATTTGAAAAACTCCCGTGTCGTTTTTGCACTTTTATCATAGTCAAACGCCGTTGTATAAATGTCTGTCACCTTTTGATAGAACTTGCGTTCGGATAGACGAATCTCTCGGATTTGTTGTAACTGACGTTCGAAATACTCGTCTGTAAACATATGACCTTTTTTCAAACGGTCAGCATCCATCGTCCACCCTTGAATGGTGTAATCCTTTACGATTTGACCTGCCCATTTGCGGAATCGGACAGCACGTTCGTTATTCACCTTAAAGCCCACGGCGATTATCAATTGCAGATTGTAATGTTTTGTGTTGTAATCTTTGCCGTCGGTGGCAGTTATAAAGAAATTCTTTATAACTGAATCCGGCGTTAATTCGCCATCGTCAAGTATTTTCTTGATATGCTGACCAATATTCTGAACACTCACATCGTAAAGCGTAGCAAGCATTTTTTGAGTCAGCCAAATATTTTCGCCCTCGTAGCGCATTTCAAAACTTTGTTCGTCATCGCCTGTTGCCGCCACAAAGGTGAGGTATTCGGCAGCCGAACTGTGGATGGTGATGTCTGTTTTCTTTTTGTTATTCATATCTCCACCTCTGTAGTTCCGATAATTAAAAGTTATCGGTAGTTAAAGCGTTAAATTTTCGGATTTTTTCCTGTTTTTGTACAAAACCCGTAACTACTTCTTCTCTTTCAACCATTGAAAGACACCAATTACTACATCTACAAATAGCCGTGCTGCTATAGGTACGGCATAAAGCATTGTAAGTGTTTGTTTCGTCAGAAATGTGCCATTTAAGAAATTTTCGTGGCGAATCAAGGACAGTATCCATAAAAAAACTGTCATCATAACAACAAAAACAATGCAAAAAACAATAAAATCACGTATTTTCTTTTTCATTTTGCCTACCTCCGTTTTTTTATTTCCTAAGTACAGTATATATCAAAATATAGGATAAAGTCAATTATTGTTCATCATTTTCTCGCTGTACAGTCCCGCTTGAATCAACGCTACTAACTTATCCGTGCCATCGCTTATTTCATCATCGTTTTCAATCGTAAAATCAGAGATACTCTCAAGCAATGGCAGGTCAGAGGCATAATCATTAACAGCCATTACGTTCATGTTGATTCCATTCGGAACAGGTTTTCTGTCCTTATCTATTTGCACGAAACCGGGTTGCCGGAGTGCAGCGGCACGAGCAGAATCAATGTTTCGCTTGATGTGGATTACGATACCCATATATGGTAAGAAATCGGCACAGCCTGCATCAGATGGCAGCCATGCACCGGTAGCAATAATGGCACTCTCATCCTTTTTCGCAAGTTCCTTTAGTATATATTTTTGCTCATCCAAGCGTTTTTGAATAAACCACGAATGAAGGGCCTCAAAGCTGCTTTGCGGTCTGATTCTCTCAGCCGCAAGTTTATCCGTATCATAAAATGACAAGCCTAATTGATCAGCAGCCTGCTTGCCGAGTGTTGTTTTACCAACATTTGGTGTACCAACTAAAATGTATTTCATTAATTATTGCCTCCTTAAATTGTGGTGTATGTTGTTTTGCAGTCAGTGTCCGCACAATAGTCACCGGATAGGAACTTGGTTTACAACAATGCACTGAAATTGCGTTTGCAATACAAAAAACGTCGTACTTCCATTACCTGGTCAATCACAACATAGAACACAATATAATTTTTGACAGGAATGGAATAGTAGGGAAAGTTTCGATTCTTGAAAGAATGGTAAGGTGAGGATGCCAAGGGATTATGCAGACGGTTTAAGATTGCTTGTTCCGTAGATTCTATCAGCTGTTTGGCAGCCATAGGATTTTGTAGAATATGAGAAATGTAGTCATGCACTTGGGATAAATCTTGATAAAACAGTGGTAAATAACGTAATTTGAAAAGTTCAGCCATATAAATGCTTCTTCAGACGAGAAAAAACGGCTTCATGAGAATAGCGCACATCGCTATTTTCAGCAAAACGATCGGCTTCGTCTAACTTGGTTTCAATGTTCTCGTTGATTTCCACTTCGGGGAAATGGCTTTGTAAATCAGATATTGGTCTGGTTTGCAACATAGTAAAGTCTCTCCTTTCAAGTTGTATTAAACTGAGTCTAACATGGATGTTACCGAACTGTCAACTGTTATTTTTAGGAGAAACACTACAAAACAATGAGAGTGCAAGAGGATTTTTGCCATAGACGCCTTACTAAGACAATGATGAGCAAAATATAACTATGAAAACGATTGTACCGCCATTTTATTAAGGGTCGGCACAATCGTTTATCACTTTACCTGATTTTCTTTGCGGCTTTTTGTCCTCACAGTGATTGCGTCGATGGAGTTTTCATCGAGCGCAACGTGCCGTTCCTCCGTATAGTTTCCGTTTCCATTATTGATCGTTTTGTAAGCTTATCATAATGAATGTAAATTGTTATTATCGAAACTGCCCAATCAAATGCCCGTCGGTTAAATCTAAGTGGTAGTACCATATGCCATCCGTGATGAGTCCACGGGCAACCATACCGTTCCAGTGCAGGTATATCAGGCGGTTCTGAGAATCATAACTCCACTGCGAATTGGCCAAGCTGCCGTCTGCACCGGCATAGCCTAAGTCCCTGCCATCGCTGAACCAACCATTGTGTTCTAATACACCACTGTTGTTGAGGTAAACAGGATTATTATTTCTGTAGGTCCATGTATTCTTCCAAAAATAACCTTCGTTGCCG
>BNZC01000014.1 GCA_026000755.1 Clostridia bacterium | reverse complement strand
GTGCATATAGTTCTGTAGGTACTTGGGGCAGATTCAATACGCAGTCTTCAAATGAAAAATTTGAAAATTCTTGCTCTTTTATCTTCTCAAATTGAACACTTGCTTCTGACAAATTCTGCAAATCCAGTTTTCTGTTTATTTTATCACTACTTGCACAAGCTGATAGGAAACAGGAAAGCGAAAGGATAATCAGTAAGAAAAAACTTGTTTTTTTTATCATTTTGTTTCGTTCCTTTCTAACATCAAGTGGCGATAAGATAAGCCAAATTATTTGCGGCTTCGATACAATCATTCGAGGCCGCAAATAAACAAGCTTATTAGTTTGCCGTTCCGGAAGCCGTAAACGTAGCTGCAGTAGAACTGTACCCACTAAAGTTAAAAGAAGATGTACTCGGAGGATTGTTCCAATCTATTTTCCAAGAAATAGACCCCGTATTATTCATAACTTTGTTTCCACCTTCAATAGATACGTTGGTTCCGGCAATCGTAACGCTACGATTTGTTGCACTTGTCATGCTGGTACAATTTGCTGTATAAGCAGATGATCTTGTTGTAAAAGTCAAAGTGGTGGACTTTTGTTCAGAACTAGGAGCACCCTTAACATACCTCACGTCCCAACTAGCAGCATTAACACCAAAACCAAATACATTTACCAAACTAAATACCATAACAACAGCGATCATTAACTTCTTAACCATTATTTTTTTAACCATTATAATTGCCTCCTTTCAAGACAGTCTGTTCTAGGCGATTCAAACTTGTTTCGCAATCACCTAATTCCTTCGAAATATTTTCAATTTAGGTATTGACATATTACCAACTCGCTTTTTCGCAACGCCCTCTTTCGAGCGTTTGCCTATGCTGCTGAAAATATTTTACACCATTATTCTATTTCTTTGCTGCAAGCTTGCTACGAGTATTATCTTACCACATCAAAACAAAGCTCGCAAGCATTATTTAGAATCCGCTCATTTCATCATGGTATTCGCTTAAAAATTAAGTCAGGCTTAGGTATTCGCTCGTTTAACCATGGAATCCGTTCAGCGATGCAATTTCAAGCTTTTATATTTTGCCTTGATTTCTTTACAGCGTCTTGTGCTGATCTGAATACAATGTCCATGTTTCAAGAAAACCTTATTCCCAATCACGTCTATAACATATCGTGAATTGACAATCTTGCTTTGACTCACTTGCCAAAAATAGTCATTTAATTCTTCCATCAGATTCACAATTGTGAAATAGCTGTAGTGTTCCTTCCCTGATGCTAATACAATCCTGCTTTGCTCATTGTGTTTTTCAATCCATACAATGTCATGCTGTGGAATATGCTTTTCTTCCCTATCTTCCAGGAAAATAAGCATTTTCTTCTGCATTCGCACTTGTTGTGCATTCAGTAAATCCAATGCCTGCCGCAGCTTCTGTTTGAGGGCCTCTTCCTGCAAAGGCTTTTCCAGATACCCCAAAGCATCCACATCGGTTTTATACGCCTGCCCTTGGTATCCGTCTTTTCCCGTAATAAAGAGAATGGGCATGGAGGGATTTTGACGTTTCAGATGCCTTGCCGTTTCCATTCCGTCCATCCCGTCCATCTCAATATCCAGAAATGCGATATGCAGTTTATGCTCCATGGCATAATCTAACAGCTCCACTCCGGAAAGAAAGGCGACAATTTCCAAATCCAACTTCCACTTTTTTTGATTTTTTCCAGATATGCTTGATGTATTTTCAAAAAGTTTTTTTCATCATCGCAAAGCCCTACGGTATATTTCATGCTTCCCCACTTCCCATGCTGTTTTTTAATAGAAATATGTCCACAATAAAAATGCCGTTTGCAGTAAAAAAGCGTACTCCCGCACATCGTGCCCTCTCCTATTGTGCAGGATAAATCCAAACAACAAAAATGCAAAAAACTAAAATAATTTCGAGGTTTCGATACGCATTATAGGGCATATTTACCTTGTATAATGAAAACATAGGGTTCATTATACTTTTCCTTTCTCTTAAGATAGATTATACTGTGAGCGCAAGCCTACGTTCCATAAATCAATTTACTTCCTTCAAAAAATGTGGATTCCATATTTGACTGGCATCAGGAAAAGTAAAGTCTGCATAACTGCCATTATTCCAAGAAACGGCTTGATAAGATTCCTTATCGAATACAGCGAAGCAAATAGGGCAAGGCACAATTAAAATTGATTTTGTTAGCTTCCCATAAACCTCAACAACCGATTTTATAAATCGCCAATCCTGTTCTGAAAACCTTGCGCCTTTAATCCTACCCGTTTTCTTTCTTGCACGGATCGGATAAGTCCCATAAGGCGGATGAGAATGAAGCACGATAAGTGCTTTATTTTCTGATATTGATTTTTTGATTGAGGAAAGCATCACGTAGGGTGATATAGTTGTGGCGGAAGACTTTTTATTTTCGCTAAATATACTACCGTGTAAATATTCTGAAATCTTTCCTGCCGTACATGGCATCCCATATGCAGATGAAATCAACTCTGCATATGCCAAGGCATAAGATTCACTCTCACCATGGATATCCGATACAAACTCTCCTATGTAATTCTTTGGGTCATATAATACCATAAGCTCACTCCTAATTTTACTAAGATACGTGGGTGCGAAACGATGGGGTCCATCCGCAACAGATCGACAACCTGTCCTCTTTCTGCTCATCACAATAAGGTTCTTTCTATGGCAGATAAGACTCAGATATATCATGATTCCTCTATTTCCTCATGTCATATCCGAGTCTATGTAATGCCATGTTTTATAGATGAAATCCTCCTTTTTCTGTGTTCTGTTTGAAAATATTTACCTTTTGCGTAAATATTTTCTCCGCTATGTTCTAATAACTCTGTTGTTGTAATGCTGTGGTGCTGCATTACGGCAGTTATTCAAGTGCTAGACGACAGTGTAAACCCACGGAGTCTCCACAGCAACTGTTTGGCCTCCTTGTACTGCACTGACAGCACCGGGAGCCACAACACCTATAAATAACAGCATTGCGATTAGAGATACTGTGATACCTACTTTTTTTGATTTTTTCATGCTAAATCCCTCCATATTTTTCAACTGAGCCTATCTTTCGGCTATTTTTTATGGTATAATAAACAAAGAGTTTTTTGTTTATTATATAGTAGGGTGATCACCTGTTGTTATTCTATAACAGATATAATCCAAATACCAGAGCGTTTGATGAAAACATTATTTGCATGAAATGCTTAGTTTTGGTTTTTTTTGCAAAACAGCAATAGCTTTTATACCAGAAAAAAAATATTCAAAGGATGCAAATAGATATAGTTGTTTTTCAACAAACGTACAAAAGGAGAAAGATGACAATGGCTAGCTATACGGTAGGAGATATGATTCGAGATATTCGGAAAGACAGGGGATATACTCAGGAAATCTTGTGTGATCAAGTTTGCAGTGTTTCGACCTTATCCAGAATCGAAAATAGCGAACACGCACCGTCAAGATTGATTTTTGACAGCTTAATGCAAAAACTTGGCATACCTACCACGGTCTGTAGTGCCTATATTAGCAAACAGGATATGGAGCTGTATCGCCTGACTCGCAAAATTACGGGTATGATCAGTCACTTTGAATTTGAATATATGGCGGATGCCATTGCGGAACTGGAGGGCAAGATTGACTTAAAAGATGCAAAACAAGGCTTGGAAAAGCAGTACCTCTTATTCGTCAAGGCCATTTATTGCCGCCATACAGAAGATGATTTAGAAAAAGCATATGAATTGCTCGTTGAGGCAATTCGTATTACCATACCAAAATTTAATGAAAAAAAGCCCTTTGGGCAAAGAAAGCTGTTGACCTATGATGAGATGGACATACTAAGTGCCATTGGCTGTAATCTTTATGACAGAGGAGAGCAGCTTGCGGGCTTAAAGATCTTAAAATCCCTAATGTCGTATCTGGAACAGCCCCTCTTAGACGTAGAAGAACGAGCAAAACGCTATCCCATGATGCTCTATAACCTTGTAAAAATGATGGAATCGATTCTTTCACAGCGAAAAGAACTGATAAAATTCTGCACTCTGGGCATTGATTGCTGTGTGGAATATGGAAAACTCCAGGTCTTGCCTTATCTAATGACTAAAAAAGCAAGTGCAATTGCAGAGACGGGCGATCTCAAACAAGCGAAACCTCTCTATGTACAGGCGATTTCTCTTCTTCAGGTCTGTAAGCAAACGGATCTTGCAAAAGCAGTACGGCAGGAAGCAGAGGATAAATATCATCTTGTTTTTCGTGATTTTGACGATTGATAGAATATAGGTGATACATACGGCATGCTTGGATTATTCACACGCAACCGCATTTTGGACTGCTGACAAGCTACTCCTGCTGTTCTATATAAAAATTCAAAACATTAAGAACAGCTAATTACTCCTCCTGATGAAGAAAGTTAACATAGGATTGATACCGAAGTATTTCTTTTTCAATATCTCTTTGGCGTGCTCCTTGCCTCATACATTTATTTTCACCTCTTCTCACTCTATCTCTATTATACCAAAAAACAAAAAAGAAGAAAAAGATTTTGCCCAAAACTCCAAATAATTACAACACGCTCATCAAACAGGTACTTTCTCTCTCCCTCCTGCATATATTGTCTTGAATGTGTTTTTTCGGAGAAATGCCATGCCCTCCCAAACGATTGCAATATTAGGCGGTGATTTGCGCCAGTATTATCTGGCGGATTATATGATAAAGGAAGGCTATGATGTCATCTGCTACGACACCTTTCCTTTTCCCCATGACTCCCTTGATTTCCAAAAGAAGCTACGCTTTGCCGATTCACTAAAAGCTGCCTTAGAGGATGCAAGGCTCATTGTAGGACCTATGCCATTTTCCAAGGACGGAGTCTCTCTCTGGTGTGGGAAACCTACACAAGATGCAATTCCCTGTCGGGAAAATGAAAAGCCTTTGCCGGATGCCGAACATCAAGTCTTATTCGGTGATACAAAAAACGCTCCTCTCTCCTTAGAAACGCTCCTTTCTCTCTTGCAGCCTTGGCAAATCTTAGCAGGCGGTGGGATAGATAAAAACTTTGCACACGCCGCTCTGAAAAAAAAGATTGTCCTCTTTGATTTTTTAGAAGATCCCATCTTAAATTTACGCAATGCCGCTTTAACCGCCGAGGGCTTGTTGGCTTGCCTTATTTACGAAACGCCTTTTTCCCTGACAGACTGTTCCATACTGCTGTTGGGCTTTGGGCGTTGCGGAAAAGAAATCGGAAAACGGCTAAAATTTTTCACTTCAAAACTAAGGGTGTTTGATTCCAATGAATCTGCAAGTCTAAGTGCGTATTCCATGGGCTTTTCCCCTATTTCACAAGAGGAACTTTCGGGTTCTGATTTACCCTATGACATCGTAATCAATACCATACCGGATCGAATTTTATCGAAAGAACAGCTCATGGCTTTGCCAAAGGACTGTGTCTTGTTTGATATTGCCTCTGTTCCCTATGGATTTGACTTTATACTTACGGAACAATTACAGCTAAAATCCGTATTATGCCCCGGTATTCCCGGCCGCTTTGCGCCAAGGGAATCGGGTAAATTATTGGGAAATTCTCTAAAAACAGCATTGTTTTAATTATGTTTGCTAAAATGATTCACGTATTGTCTCGCAGCGATTTTCGCCGAGCAATCATACTGTTTTGCCAAAAGGAGGTGTCCTATGGAATATGGTTTCCATGGAAAAAATATTGGAATCGCACTAACCGGTTCCTTTTGCACCTATGAGAAAGTATTTGAAGCCATACGATATTTAGCGGATAAGGGCGCAAACCTGCACACCATATTTTCCAACCACGCCGCCTCAATTGATACCAGATTTGGCAATTGCCAAGAATTTATTAACCGTGCCAAGGACATTACGGGAAAGGTTCCCATTATTACGATTCCCGGGGCGGAACCCATAGGTCCTAAAGCCATGCTTGATATTTTAGTCATTGCCCCCTGCACGGGAAATACCCTGTCAAAGCTTGCCAATGGCATTTCCGATACCCCGGTACTCATGGCGGCAAAATCCCATTTACGGAACAATAAACCCTTAGTCATTTTCTTATCCACCAACGATGCCTTGGGCATGAATCTGAAAAATATCGGCATTTTGCTAAATACAAAAAATATTTATTTTGTACCTTTCGGTCAGGATAATTATGTGGCAAAACCAAATTCCATGGTGGCACATATTGATTTTTTGCCGGATACGATTGGAAAAGCATTGGAGCATAAGCAAATACAGCCTGTGATACAAAGTCCAAGTCCTGTAGTTGCTGTGTAGGGAGAAATTATACGGGGCAGTTGTTATTGTCCGGTATAAAACACTGGACAATAACAATTATGCACACAAATCTCAAAAATGCGATTTGGCGCATGAATTACTCGGGTTTTGCTTTGCAAAACACCTCGCAGAATGGTTACTGCCAGGCAGTAACATTCTTTTTAACCCGTAAATTTAATTAGGAGGATTTTTATGTGCGGTATTTCCGGTTTTTATCAAACGAAATTCAATTACACCAAAGACCCGCTCTGGGCGGTCAAACTCATAAAAATGAAGGACAGCTTGCTTCGCCGGGGTCCTGATGACAATGGACTTTGGCTATCAAATCACTGCGGACTTGCTCACAGCAGACTTTCCATCATAGACCCTGTCGGGGGACATCAACCCATGGAAAAGGAACGTTGCTGCATTTCCTATAATGGGGAACTCTATAATACCAAAGAAATAAAAGCACGGCTTCGCCCGTATCCTCTGACATGGGAAACCGATAGTGACACCGAAGTAATCTTAAATGCCTACCTTGCTCTGGGGGCTGATTGCCTGTCCGAATTAAATGGTATTTTTGCCTTTGCAATTTACGATTCTCGTCTGGATCATCTGTTATTGGCACGAGATCATCTGGGTGTTAAGCCTTTGTTTTATCAATGGGCAAATGATTCCTTCCTCTTTGGTTCGGAACCAAAGGCTCTGTTCGCTTTCGGGATACGCCCCCGATTAAATGAGGAAAGCTTCGGCGAGGTCTTTGGGCTTGGTCCTGCACGCACTCCCGGACATGGCTTATTTGCGGACATGAAAGAGGTTCTGCCCGGGCATTACTTACTTATCAAGGATTCTAATTTGCAAGATAGGACTTATTGGCAACTTACGGCAGTTCCTCACACCGACAGCTATGCACAAACCGTAGAAAAGGTGTCGGATTTGGTGTCGGATTCCGTCATTCGGCAAATGGTTTCGGATGTGCCTATTTGCAGTTTCTTGTCCGGCGGCTTAGACAGCAGTCTGATTTCCGCTATTGCAAGTCGTCATTTGAACGAACGGGGAGGGGACCTTTCCACCTTTTCCTTTGATTTTTGCGGAAATGACAAGAATTTTCGCCCCAATGATTTTCAATCCTCCCTTGACCGCCCCTTTGTAGATATTATGGCGGCACATATTGGAAGCTCCCACTCGTATTTGGAGTGCGATAGTTTGCATCAGGCGGACGGCTTACTCGATGCCGTAGTCGCCAGGGATTTACCCTGTATGGCTGATGTGGAGTCTTCGCTCTTGTATTTTTCCTCTCTGGTATCAAAATCACACCATGTGGCATTGACGGGAGAATGTGCCGATGAAATCTTCGGCGGCTATCCATGGTTTCACCGAGAAAATCTTTTGGCAAAAAACCATTTTCCTTGGTCCTATGATATGCAACCCCGGCTTGCTTTGTTGCGTGATGATTTCCTTGCCAAACATCACATTGCCGATTATGCACAATCCGCCTATGAAAGTTCTCTGGCACAAACGCCTCGCCTTGCAGGGGAAAATCCCACAGAAGCCCGCCGCCGGGAAATTGCATGGCTCAATGTACGTTGGTTTATGGCTACCCTCTTAAACCGCACGGATCGCACCAGTATGTACTGCGGCTTAGAGGCTCGGGTGCCTTATGCCGATTATCGCATTTTGGAATATGTGTTTAATGTGCCATGGGAAATGAAATGCAAAAATGGGCAAACGAAAAGTCTCTTAATTGAAGCTGCCAAGGGTTACCTCCCTCCTGAAATACTCTATCGAAAGAAAAGCCCTTATCCAAAGACCTACGATGTGGGCTATGAAAAATTATTAAGTACACGCCTTAAAATTATGCTGGAACAAAAGGATGCTCCCATCTTACAGATTGTAGATAAACAAAAAGTTTTGGATTTTTTAGAGAGCAAAAAAGATTATGGCAGACCTTGGTACGGGCAACTGATGGCAGGACCTCAGATGATTGCTTATTTACTGCAAATTGATTACTGGATGGAACGGTATCGGATTTCTGTGTAGTTCCAAACGGCTGCCCACGCTATAAAAAAAGAACCCTCGCTTAAAGCATTTCGGGCAAGCCCCGGGAAAATACACCGGGTCTTCCCTCCATTTCGCTCGAAGGTTCTTTTTTTATAGCGTGGGCAACCGTTTTCATACCACACATGAAATTCCTTGCAAATAGTAACGACAGCTTTTCTGTTACTATTCAAACTTTTCAGCAGATAACGGGAATCGAACCCGCCTCTCCAGCTTGGGAAGCTAGCATTCTACCAATGAACTATATCTGCATATTGCTCAACCACTCATTGATTATCTCATGATTCTGCGAATCATGAGCAAAATTCGTCGCTCGCCGAACGTGCAAGCACGCTCTTCTCGCTTGCACTCATTGTATCACAACTTACAACGCAGTGCAAGTTTTTTTTCGGTTAAATTTTTCTTACCGTTCCTGTAAATCCTTCTGCAGTGCTTCCAAATACGGAATCATCACACCCCCTGTGGAGTGCAAGAAATAATCTTGACTCAATTCCTCGTAGAGAAAGCTTTTTCGACCACCCTCTTTTCCTCGTTTCCAAAATTTGTTTAATTCCTGAAAACGCAGATAGTAAAAGGAATCTCGATGGGTGAAAAACAAAAGCAAAAAAGATACCCCCCCCTGTTTTTCAAATGTTTCCATAAAGGCAAGCTGATGTTCGTGTATATTGCGGAGGGGAAAGGTATCACTCTTGCATTCCTTTGCATCAAAACAAACAGGTATTCCCTGTACCACTCCGATGTAATCCACCGTACTTTTTTGTTCAAAATAAGCCAACGTAATGTGACGGCTCTCCTTATCAATCGTAATGGGTGTGATGGGTGTCGGTATCTTTTGAATGAGGGCAAGCCCGCATTCTAAATATTTGTCATTACTTCGATTGACAAATTCTTCCAGTACCGAACCTCTTAATCCTCGACTATTCCAAGTTGCCATAACTTTCTCCTAAAAACAGTTCTGCTTGGTGGCATTCATGCTTTTCTGTTACTCCCCGGCTATCCCCAGTTGTTTCAACACTTTTTTCATATCCTGTGGCAACTCCGCCAGAATTTCCAGTTTTTTGCCGGAACTTCCCAAACTGCCTTCTTTCGTCTGCACAAAGTCTAAACCACCAGGCAACACCACCCTTGCCGCATGAAGCAACTGACGTCGCACTCCGTATTTTCTTGCAAAAAAGCGGTTCACCTCTTCTTTCCCATATTTTCTATCACCGATCACGGCATGAGAAATGGATGCCAAATGGGCTCGAATCTGATGCGTCCGTCCTGTGAAAATACGAACTTCCAGTAGGGTGTAATCCTTGCCTAGCTTTAAGGGGGTAATCCCTGTTTTCACATAGCTTGTTCCGGGAAATTCTTTCTCCTTAATATTCACACGGTTCTCCTGCGTATCCTTTGACAGCCAACCCTCCAGGAGAAAGTCTTTCTCTATCCTCCCCGTAACCAAGCATTGGTAATATTTCTCCACCTCACGGTTTTTTAAGGCGGCAGATAGCAGTTGTATACCCTTTAGGCTCTTTCCCGCAAGTAGAATGCCGGTGGTATTTCGGTCTAAGCGATTTACCACAGAGGGCTTAAAGGTTCGCAGCTCCTCTAAACAGATGGCACCTGTATCCAATAAATAAGCAATGATGTATTCATTTGCAGAAACATCTTCAGACTTTGCCTTTTGGGATAACATACCAAAGGGTTTGTTGATGGCAAGGAAATCTTGATTTTCATAAAGAATAACAAGATTGGTTTTGGGATAACGCTCCAATAACATTGTATTGGAAGAAGCATTGTTGTTTTGAAAGGATGCGTTTTTTTCCTGCTCCGACCTCTGTTCCTCTGTCTGTCCCTCTGTAAATTTCAAATAGGTTTCTTCACTAAAAAATAAGGTAACCTCATCATTTATGCTTAGCTTTTCTGAACCCTCGGATTTCTTGCCATTTAAGGTGATGTTCTTCTTTCGCAACATTTTATGAAGGAAACTGCTTGGAGCTAGTGGCAAGCGTTTTTTCAGGTATTTATCGAAGCGTTGACCTGCTTCATTGGTTTGGATGGTGAATTTTTGCATTGCGAATCTCCTTAACAGCTTTGTTTTATCAAAAGGTTAATCTGCCTCATTGATTTGGATGGTGAATTTTTGCATGATGGCTTGTTACTATTCACGGTTGAACCGTTCCGAGAGGCGTTTTTCGAAGAAAAACCCGATTAAGTCATGCGCCAAATCGCATTTTTTTGCGATTAAGCCCTGTTTTTTAGGGCGATACTTACCGAACGTTCTTTGTTCGGTAAGGTGTCCCGTGCACAATTGTTGCTTTCACAGGAACTGTGAATAGTAACGATGGCTTTCCTTACTTTTTCTTTTTGTGTACAGTTCGGATGGTTTTTTTCTTGTTTTGATTTTGATTTTGACTATGCCGTGATTTCCCATCCTGGTCTAACTTCTGACTAGTGCTTTTCTTTTTCTCATTACCACCCGTACATGTCCTTTTTTCCTTACCTTTTCCCCGATTACTTCTATCGCTTTTATCATTTCTCTTCCCCCCCTCTTCCCTGGGGCGAATCAAACAATATTTCCCATAACCGATCAAATCTTCCCTGCCGGCAATTTTAAGGGCTTCCGCCACCAGATGATAGTTTTTCGGATTGCGATATTGAATTAGGGCGCGTTGCATGGCTTTTTCGTGGGGATTCTTCGCCACATAAACCGCCTGTTTCGTAAATGGGTCAATGCCTGTATAGTAAATGCAGGTGGACACGGTAGACGGCGTGGGATAAAAATCCTGCACCTGTTCGGGCATATGACGAATGTCCCGAAAATATTCCGCCAGTTCTATGGCTTCTTTTAGTCCGGATCCCGGATGTGAGGACATCATATAGGGAACCAAATATTGGTTTTTGTGCAATTTCTCGTTCCACATTTGATAGGCTCGCACAAAACGCAGATATTCTGCTGATTTTGGCTTGCCCATTTGCACAAGCACCCCATCTGCAATATGCTCCGGTGCTACCTTTAGCTGTCCACTCACATGGTGTTCCACCAGTTCCCGAAAAAAACTTTTGTCGGCATCCGCCATCAGGTAATCATAACGGATACCCGAGCGGATAAATACTTTTTTGACTTTTGGCAATTTCCTCAGTTTCCGCAAGAGGGAGAGATAATCTGCGTGACTTGCCTTGAGATTCTTACAAGGTTCCGGAAACAGACATCGTTTATTTATACAGATCCCCTCTTTTAATTGTTTCTCGCAAGAGGGTTCACGGAAATTTGCGGTGGGTCCTCCCACATCATGAATATAACCCTTAAAGTCCTCGTCCTCTGTGAGAAGCTCTGATTCCGCCAAAATGGAGGCATGACTTCTGCTTTGTATGATTCGCCCTTGATGAAAACTAAGGGCACAAAAATTGCAGCCCCCAAAGCACCCCCGGCTGCTGATTAAGCTGAATTTCACTTCCTCTATAGCAGGTATGCCGCCAAGTACTTCATAGGAAGGGTGATAATTTCTCATATAAGGTAAGGCATAGACTTGATCCATCTGCCGCTGACTAAGGGGCATGGCAGGCGGATTTTGCACCACCAATGCCCCATTTTCATATTCCTCTACAAGGCGTTTGCCCGAAAATGGATCCGTGTTTTTGTATTGGATTTCAAAGCTGTCTGCATAGTTTTTCTTATCTTTCCGTAATTTTGCATAAGAGGGCAGAAAAATCAGTTCCCGATTTAATACCCCCCCCCATTCTTGTGAATCCTGCCCGGCGGATTGATACAATAGATTCTTGTTTTTTAGATGATCGGATGTTCTCTCATCAGAACTACTATCCCCATCTGATTGATACAGCATATCCTTGTTCTTTAATCGATAGGAAGTTCCCGCCACAAAGCTGATGTCCGCCACGGAAATCCCATTATTTAAGGCATATGCCACTTCCGCTATACTACGCTCCCCCATGCCATACAACAGCAGATCTGCACCGGATTCCATCAAAACAGAGGGCTTTAAGGAATCTGACCAGTAATCGTAATGGGCAAATCTCCGAAGGCTGGCTTCAATTCCGCCAATGACAATGGGCGCATCCGGATAGGATTTTCGGATCAGTCGGCAGTACACGCTCACGGCATAATCCGGTCGTTTACCTGCTACACCCCCGGGGGTATAGGCATCCCGCTCCCGCCGTTTCTTGGAAACCGAATAGTGATTTACCATGGAATCCATATTTCCGGAACAGACCAGAAATGCCAAACGAGGCTCACCGTAAATATCTATGCTCTTGTCATCGTTCCAGTCGGGCTGAGCAATGATCCCCACCGAATAACCCTTATCCTCCAAAACACGGCTGATAATGGCAGGTCCAAAGGAGGGGTGATCCACATAGGCATCACCGATAATGTAAACAAAATCAAATTGCGTGATGCCCCGCTCTTCCATATCAGCTCGACTGATTGGTAAATAGTTATTCATGGCATGACCTCTGCCTTTCTGTTCTGTTTATCAAAACATTCGCCTAACCCCAGCAACAAATTCCCCGATTTTCTCCTTACTCTTTCCTGTATCGCCCTCCACCCCGGAGCTTACATCTACCACATCAGGATGTAAGCTTTTGATTGCGGCTTCCACATTGCCTGTATGCAATCCGCCTGCTAATATAAATAGCTTATCTCCTTTTTCTTGGTAAAACTCTTTCGGAAATTCCTCCCAGGAAAAAGCCTGTCCGCTGCCTGCCTTTGGCCCATCTAAGACATAGCCGCAGATTCGGTTTGTTGCATATTGCATGGTAGTAACAATTTGTTCATTATTTGCTTCTGACACATTCACTGCCTGCCAAATTGGAAGCTTACCCTGTTTAAGTAATACAATACCCGCAGGCGTATCCCAATAGGAAAATAAATCCTTTCGGAGAGTGGGTGGATCATTTTGTTCCGGCACTATCTCTTTCCCCTGATGTACCTGTATCACGTCAAAACCTGCGGCTTCTATTTCTCGCCACAAGCTTTCTTCCGGTTCTACCGTAACTGCCACGGTTTTGATATGGAGTGCCAAACATTTTTTTATTTTCAATGCTTTTTCCATGGAAATATTACGCTTGCTCTTCTCAAAAAAAACAAAACCTGCGTAATCCACCTGAAATTCATTCAGATAATCTGCTTCAATTTCTCGTGTCAAGCCGCAGATTTTGATTTTTGGTTGATACTCCATGATTAACCCTTCCACACATCTGTCCGACCGATTCTCCGGCATATTCAAGAAAGTTCCTTAACTAAGGTGCTGTACCCCCTGACCGTCAAGTGCTTTCTTTCCACCGCTTTGCCAACGCCTTCGGTGACTTCGATTCCATCAGTGCCCTACCGATTAAAAAGGCATCCACCTCGCAATCTTTCAAGAAATTCACATCCTCATCTGTTACAATACCGCTCTCCGACACCAGTAAAGCTTCGCTACCCTGTGCCTGTTTCGCCAAACGTGCCGTTGTTTCCAAGCGAATCGTAAAGTCACGTAAATTACGGTTATTGATCCCGATAATGTCCGCCTCGAAGTACAAGGCACGCTCCATTTCCCATTCATCATGGACTTCTACAAGTGGAGCAAGACTCAATTCTTTTGCCAACTGATAAAAAGCCCGAAGACGCACGTCCTCCAAAATGGCGGCAATCAGCAGTACCCCATTTGCCCCGATGTACTTCGCTTCATAAAACTGATACTCGTCAATCATAAAATCCTTACGCAAAATAGGCAGCTCTGTCAATTGCCTTACCTTTTGCAAGTCCTCCGCAGAGCCTAAGAAATGATCCTCTTCGGTCAAACAGGATATGGCATCCACCGACTCGTTGTATGCACGTATCCTCTCTTCCAAGGGAATTTGCTCCGGAATGGTTCCAAGACTGGGGGAGGCTTTCTTAAATTCTCCGATAATAGACAGTCCCTCCTGCTGCAAAGCCTGGTAAAAATCTGCCGGATGTGGCTTTGTTTCTTCCGCCAATTGCTTCATGGAAAGGGGACTACACTGTTTTTTCTGCTCGACTAAACGTGCTTCTTTATCTATTACAATTTTTTCCAGTATCATACTTACATAACTCCTCTGATAAAATTCTCTGCAATTCGTTTCACTTGTTTATATCTCTCGCAATTTTTCCCGAATTATACTTACATAACTCCTCTGATAAAATTCTCCACAATCCGTTTCCCATGCTCCGTATAAATGGACTCCGGGTGAAACTGCAAACCCGTCACAGGATATTCCTTATGGCGCAGTCCCATGATTTCTCCATCCTCTGTTTGTGCAATAACAGACAAACAGTCCGGCAAATCTTCCTCTAAAACCGCCAGCGAGTGGTATCTTGCAACCTTAATGGGGCTTGGTATGCCGGAAAAAATCCCTGCTTCGGTGTGGGTAATCACAGACTGTTTGCCATGGTATAATTTCTTTGCATAAGAAACCGTACCGCCAAATGCCTCCCCGATACATTGATGTCCCAGACAAATGCCTAAAATCGGTATCTGTCCCGCAAACTGCTTCACCGCCTCTACACAAATGCCTGCCTCTTTTGGACTTTTGGGACCAGGGGAAATGAGGATGCCGGAGGGAGCCAAGATCTTAATTTCTCCAATTGTAATCTTGTCATTTCGTACCACCGTAATTTCTTCCGTAAAAATCCCCATATATTGGTATAGATTATAGGTAAACGAATCGTAATTATCAATTAAAAGTATCAATTGTAAAACCTCCTAATCCGATTGACGGAGCAAAAATGCCCCTCTTACCGAAACGTCGTTTCGATAAACAGGTCTTACTCCACGCCATTTTCACCCACCAAGGTTTTCGCTAATGCCATGACCTTATTCAGGCATTCCTTGTATTCCATTTCCGGAACAGAATCCGCTACAATGCCGGCACCTGCTTGCAAATACACCAAATTATCTTTCTTCACCATCGTCCGAATTGTAATGCAAAAATCCATGTCGCCGCCAAAATCAAGATAACCGGTGGAACCGGCGTACAAGCCTCTTCTGCTTGTTTCTAATTCATCAATGATTTCCATTGCCCGAATCTTGGGCGCACCGCTAAGGGTTCCCGCAGGCAAAAAAGAGGACAACAAATCCAAGGGGTGGTATCCCTCTTTTTTTCGTCCCTCCACCATAGAAACGATGTGCATCACATGAGAATAATTCCTTACCTGCATAAATTCCGTCACCTTAACGGTGCCAAACTCGCAAATACGCCCCATGTCGTTTCTTGCCAAATCCACCAACATGACGTGTTCCGCCCGCTCTTTTTCATCCGCCAACAACTCATCTCGCAAGAAAGCATCCTCCACCGCATCCTTACCGCGTGGTCTGGTTCCCGCAATGGGGCAGGTATAGACCCTGTTCTGCTGCTGTTTGACCAACATTTCCGGAGAACTTCCAATGACTTCAAAATCCTCAAAATGAAAATAATACAAATAAGGCGATGGGTTCAATTTTCGCAGTTCCTTGTATAAATCAAATCCGCTGCGCCCCGTTTCAATCACCCATCTTTGAGATAGGACGGTTTGGAAGATATGCCCCTCCCTGATGTAGGACTTGATTTGTTCGACTTTTGCACAGTAAGATTCTATGGTATCTGATTTGGCTTTGATGGCGGCATTCTGTAAAGGTGTCCGGGTTGTCTCTGATGTTTTGGATGCTGTATTCAGATTCGTTTCCGGCAGGGACGTCTGCTCCGATTTTGTCACATTCGCCTGTACTGCATTTCCATGAGAGAAGTCCCCCTCACTCCGCCCAAGGGCCGTATCAATCATCTCCTCCGCTTCCTGAAGTGCCCGCCTCTTCCCCTCTTCGTTATCTGCTTCTAAGACAACGCCCGTTAGAGTTTCCGCCACATGATCCACCAAAATAAATTTTGACATAAGCATCATCTGTATGGTTTCGATTCCGATTTCTTCCGGATTATTATCCGGGAGGGATTCCGTGTAACGGATAAAATCATAGCCCACACAGCCTGTAAGACCACCCGAAAAGTTCAATTCCCGATTGTCCTTTCGGATTTCAAATTCATCGTAATATTCTTTCAGAAGATGAAGTGGATTTCCCTCCCGAATCTGTTTCTGTCCGTCCTTTGTTTGAATGACCAAGGCATTTTCCCGAGAGGTAATAATCTCCTGTGGTTCTTTCCCAAACAAGGTGAAACGGTCATAATTTTTATCATAGCTTTCCAATAAAAATCCCGTGGCATCTCCTACCAGATTTTCATACATCTGCATTGGCGTTTCATTTACGATACTTACGGTCTTTTTGTAGACACGGTAGATTCGTTTCATAACTGTGGTTCTCCCATCTATGGTCGCTTTCATCCTTGAGGATTAAGTCCTATTTAGAGCATACTTCCGGACAATCATACCACCATTTTCACAAATTCGTCTGCACAATCTTAGGCTGATAGCCTCGCTTTTTCAATGCCGCTAAAATCCCCTCTTTATGCTCTGTGCCAAAGGCTTCCATGGTAATACGCAGTTCCACCGCTATACTGCGGTTAGTATTCACAAACTGATTATGCTCCAGTCTTATGACATTGCCCTTTTCCTCTGCTATAATGTCTGCTATCTTGGACAACTCTCCCGGCTTATCCGGCAACAGGACAGACAGGGTGAAAATCCTGTCACGGAAAATCAGTCCTTGCTGTACCACAGAGGACATGGTAATTACGTCCATGTTTCCGCCACTTAAAATGGAAACGATTTTCTTCCCTGTTACACCCAAATGCCGCAAAGCCGCCACCGACAAAAGCCCTGAATTTTCCACCACGATTTTGTGGTTTTCCACCATATCAAGGAACGCCACCACCAGTTCTTCATCCTCTACGGTAATCACATCATCTATGTTATCCCGGACATAGGGAAAAATCACTTCCCCCGGAGTTTTTACTGCCGTGCCGTCTGCAATGGTATTGATGTCCGTTACCGTAGTAACCTGCCCTTTTGCAAGGGAGGCTTTCATGCAGGCTGCACCGGCAGGCTCTACACCAATGACCTTGATTTTGGGATTCAACAATTTCGCAAGGGTTGACACCCCTGCGGATAGGCCCCCCCCCCCAATTGGAACGAGAATATAATCCGCATCCGGAAGCTCTCCGTAAATTTCCATGGCAATACTGCCCTGCCCTGCCGCCACATCCAAATCGTCAAAAGGATGGATAAAGGTATAGCCCATTTCCTTTGCCCGATAAATTGCCAATTGACAGGCCTCGTCGTAAATATCCCCATGGAGCAAAACTTCCGCCCCATAGCTTTTCGTCCGATTCACCTTGATTAAGGGCGTCGTTGTTGGCATGACCACCGTCGCCTTTACACCAAAGCATTTCGCCGCATAGGCCACTCCTTGGGCATGATTGCCCGCAGATGCAGTGATTAAGCCACGCTCTCGCTCTTGGTCTGTGAGGGTGCTGATCTTATAATAAGCCCCTCTCACCTTATACGCCCCTGTATACTGCATATTTTCCGGTTTTAGGTAGACTTCATTCCCCGTCTGTCCGCTGAAATACTCGCTGTATACCAATTTTGTTTGAAGCGTTACCTGCTTTACCACTTCACTTGCTTCTTTGAACTTCTCTAACGTCAACATGATTTTACTCTCCGCTTGCACCAAACAGGGCTGCCGAAATTCCACTTTCTGCTTTGAATGACTCGAAAATCAACCTAATTTTATTCTTCTTCCTCTATGCCAAATAACGCATTGACAAAGGTATCTGCATCAAATTTTTGCAAATCGTCAATGCTTTCTCCCACGCCAATGTATTTCACCGGAATCCCCAATTCTGACTGGATGGCGACAGCTATTCCGCCTTTGGCAGTACCGTCTAATTTCGTTAAAATGATACCTGTAATTTCTGCCGCTTCCGAAAATTGCCTTGCCTGAACCAGGGCATTTTGCCCCGTGGTTCCATCCAAGACGACCAGTGTTTCCCGAAAGGCATCCGGGTATTCCTTCTCCAAAATACGGTTAATTTTCTTTAACTCTTCCATCAGGTTCTTCTTATTGTGCAAGCGACCTGCCGTGTCACAGAGCAAGACATCCGCTTTTCTGGCACGAGCCGCCGCCGCCGCATCGTAAATCACAGATGCCGGGTCCGCCCCGTCCTGACCGCTGATAATCTCTACATTGGCACGGTGTGCCCATTCCGTCAATTGTTCCGCCGCCGCCGCACGGAAAGTATCCGCCGCCGCCAGTACTACCTTTTTGCCCTGATCCTTTAATTTCCCTGCTAATTTCCCAACAGAGGTGGTCTTGCCCACGCCATTTACACCAATGACAAGGACAACCGATCGTTCCTCTTCGAAACGATAGGCGGTTTCCCCCACATTCATCTGCTCTTTGATACTACGCAGTAAGAGTTCCTTGCATTCCTTGGGTTCCTTTATTTTATTTTCCTTGACTTGCTCTTTTAGATTCTCAATAATTGCGCCTGTGGCAGAAATGCCTAAATCCCCCATGATGAGAATTTCTTCGATTTCTTCGTAAAAGTCTTCGTCAATGCCTGAAAATCCGCTGAAAATCGCATCAATTCCCGCCGCAATATTGGCTCTTGTTTTGGATAAGCCCTTGACTAAGCGGCGAAAAAAACCTCTTTTTTCTGCTATTTCTTCACTCATGGAAATACCTCTTTTCCCAAATCCTATATATCCTATTTCCTATCAACATGCGTAGATTTTTCCGCCACTAAAATTGTTTTTCCTTGGATAACGCATCATAAATCGGAAAACCATCCAATGTCGCAAAGTAATCCTTTGGTTCTTCTGCCCGCCGTATCAGCTGAACGCTTCCATCCTCTTTAAGCAACAACTCGGCGGATTTTAATTTCCCATTGTAGTTATAGCCCATTGCAAAGCCATGGGCTCCCGTATCGTGAATCACCAACAAATCCCCTATGTCAATCTTCGGCAACATACGGTCAATGGCGAATTTGTCATTATTTTCACACAGGGAACCTGCAATATCGTATTTGTGATCATGTGGCTCGTCCTCCTTACCCATCACCGTAATGTGATGATAAGCCTTGTAAATGGCGGGTCGCATAAGGTTCACTGCACAGGCATCACAACCAATGTATTCCTTGTAAATGTGCTTCTCGTGAATCGCCTTTGTCACCAAAACCCCATAAGGTCCTGTCATATAACGCCCAAGTTCCGTATAGATTGCCACATCTCCCAATCCATTTGAAGTCAGTATTTCATCATAAATTCGGCGGAGTTCATTTCCAATATACGCAATGTCATTTTTCTCCTGACCCGGTTGATAGGGAATGCCAATGCCGCCGGAGAAATTGATAAAGCAAATGTCTACACCGGTCTTTTCCTTTAATTCCACCGCTAATTCAAAGAGAATCTTCGCCATTTTCGGGTAATACTCATTGGTTGCTGTATTGCTCGCCAAAAAGGAATGAATGCCGAAACGCTTCGCCCCTTTTTGCTTCAAAATGCGAAATCCCTCTATGATTTGCTCCTTGGTAAAACCGAATTTTGCATCCCCGGGATTGTCCATTATGCTGTTGCCAATCTGAAATACGCCGCCTGGATTGTAACGGCAACTGATGGTTTCAGGAATATGCCCTATGGTTTTTTCCAAGAAATCTATGTGGGTAAAATCATCTAAATTGATAATCGCCCCCATCTCATTAGCGTAAACAAACTCCTCTTGAGGAGTCATATTGGAAGAAAACATAATGTCGCTACCTGCAAAACCCATCACCTTAGACAGCATAAGTTCCGTAAGGGAGGAACAGTCCACGCCGCAACCGTAGTCCCTTAAAATGTCAATCAAAAAAGGATTAGGTTCCGCCTTAACAGCAAAATATTCCTTAAATCCCGGATTCCAAGAAAAAGCATCTTGTAAGGCTTTTGCGTTCTCCCGAATGCCCTTTTCATCATATAAATGAAAGGGGGTAGGATATTCCTTGGTAATTTCTTGTAGTTTTTCGTGGGTAACAAATGGTTTCTTCATTGGGATGATTCCTTTCGGTAAAAATCACATCGTAGGGGTGCGGAAATTTCAAGTAAATACAAGATTTAGTATATCAGTTTATGGATAAAATCGCAAGGTGATTTTATCTGTTTTGGAAAAAAAGCTGAGATTCCGTTACTATATTAGGGTCAACCCCAAACGGATGCCCGCTCGGCAAAAAAGAGTCCTAAACAGTAACGTAATTTCCCCTTACCTTACCGCCACGCCAACTCCGTCAGTATCTGCCGATAGAGTTCCGGATCCCAACGCATCTCTTCCGACAATGCCTCATACTCGTTCTTTCCGCCGCTTGCCTGATACTTTCGATACCCCCCCCGTATCGCTGTTACAAAACGTGTTAAGCAAGTACCGCCCAGATAATCCAAATCCCCACAGCAAACCTCATCAAACTGTTCCCGCATAAAGGTCATAAGTTCATCATCTGTCAGCTTGTCCTCTGATTCATTTTTGAATAAATAAAACAAATCCGTCAACCCTTTTAAGGTTTCTAAATAATCCGCCTGTCCGATATAGGGGGAGTCACAAAAGGCAAACACCAAAGCATCCAAAATCCCCTTGCCAAATTCAACCCTTCTATGCTCCTTTAAGCTGTCGTCACGATAAGCCACCAGTTCATGGGCTTCTTCTGCCGTCAAAGAAAGACCAAAGGAGGCCGTCTTTTCATTATAGAGCATGAGGCTGCGGCATTCTTCCTCGGCTTTTTGGCGCTGTATTAAATCAAACACATTGGTATCCATAAAATAGGATCCTCCTTAGAGTGCGTAGCACGAGCTTAGCCCCACGAACCGCATTCCTCTTGCACCATTTAACTCAGAATAACATAGAATAACAAGTAAACAATAACCAACAACTGTACAACCCAAACGGAATCAAACAGAATCGAAAGGAATCATACCCATGGAATCAAATCCCGGTCTTACTTATCTAAACGAAATCCTGTACCACCGTCCCTATGCCTATGCCTGTATGAACGGAAGTGCCGCTTACCCCGACCTGTACGGCATGGTGCGTTTTTATCAGGCGGAGGGCGGCACTCTTCTTAATGTAGAAATCTACGATCTGCCTGTATCCCCTTGGCCTTGCGGCGCAAACGTCTACGGCTTTCATATCCATGAGGGCAACGCATGTACAGGAAATGCTACAGATGCTTTTGCAGACGCAAAGGGACACTACAATCCCACAAACTGTGAACACCCCGCTCACGCAGGGGACTTACCCCCTCTTTTTGCCGATAACGGTGGCTTTGCTTGGTATAACTTTTTCGCCGGCCGATTTTCCTGCTCGGAAATTGTGGGGCGAACCGTCATCATACATCACATGAGTGACGATTTTAAGACCCAACCCTCCGGAGATTCCGGGGAAAAGATTGGCTGCGGTGTTATTATAAAAACGGCATAAGCTTCACAAAATGCTCCCTGTACCGCCCAAATACTTTCGGAAAAGACTGGCTGTGAACGTAGTAAATACGTTCCTCACTCCTCCTTATTCTCCAACTTATGCGCCCGAGCCGCCACCTCTTTCTCCTGAACATCCGAGGGTGTCTGCTCATAGCGTGCAAATTCATAGGAGAAACTGCCGCTGCCTCCTGTCATGGAGTTTAGGACGGTCATGTAACCGTGAAGTTCTTGATAGGGAACCTCCGCCGTAATCTCTGTTTTCTGGTATTCAGCGGGATTCATGCCATGGACACGTCCCCGGCGTTTGTTCAAATCCCCCATGACATCCCCTGTATACTTATCGTAAACCAAAATCTTTAAGCTTGCAATGGGTTCCAACAGTACGGGTTTTGCCTGAATAAAGCCTTTCTTAAATGCTCCGATTGCCGCCAACTTAAACGCCATTTCCGAGGAATCCACCGGGTGATAAGAGCCGTCATATAGAGTAGCCTTAACCCCTGTCACAGGATAGGCCGCCAAAGGTCCTTTTAACACAGAGTCGGCAATACCCTTTTCCACAGCGGGATAATAATTCTTCGGAACGGTACCGCCCACCACGGTCTGGGTAAATACAACGGGTTTTTCAAGGTCGCCTGAAGCCTCGAAAATCATCTTCACATGACCATACTGCCCATGCCCGCCGGACTGTTTTTTGTACTTAAATTCCACATCGGCTTTTCCCCTGATGGTTTCCTTAAAGGCAATCCGAGGCTGTTTCAACTCAATCTCTACCTTATAGGTTTCTTTCAACTTACTTGCCACCACGTCAAGGTGCTGTTCGCTGATACCGTAAATTAAACTTTGCCCGTTTGCACTATCATTTTCAAGTCGCAGGGTCAAATCTTCCTGCATAATTTTATGCAGGGATTGGGAAATCTTATCCTCATCCCCTTTATTCTTGGCAACATAACGCAAATAGGTATAAGGAACGGAAATCTGGGTTTTCCCATAGGCTATGGGATTCGCCTTGGTGGATAAGGTATCTCTTGTAGCAGTCTTGCTTAATTTCGCCAAAGCTCCAATATCCCCGGCGTGAAGCTCCGCCACTTCCTGTGCCTTATTACCCCGCATAACATAGATTTTTCCCGCTTTCTCGTCTGTATCCGCCGCCTGATTGTAGAGAACATCATCCGCCTTTAAGACACCGGAACTAACCTTAATCAGGGAATATTTTCCGATAAAGGGATCTACAATTGTTTTCCATATGTAGACGGATTTTGGTTTGGTAATATCATAATTGCCTTCAAAAATCTCGTTGGTCTTTAAGTTGACACCGGAACAGGGACGTTTCTGGGGATCCGGCAGGTATTTTACCACATCATCTAAAAGGGTATAGACACCCTGCACCAGAAGACTGGAGCCCATGGTAAGAGGTACCATGGAACCCTCCGCCACGTTATCCCGCAGTACACTTCTGATTTCAAATTCCGAAAATACATCTCCCGCAAAATAGCGATCCATGTATTCTTCACTGGCTTCTGCCACGGTTTCCATTAACACGTCTTGGTACTGGCTAAGGTATTCCTGTGAATAATCGGGAATATCCGCTTCTGTCACCTCGCCCTTGTCATTCCAGCGGTTGGCAGTCTTTGATACCACGTTCACATAGCCTACAAATTTTTCATTTTCACGAATGGGGAAATGAAAGGGAGCAATCCGCTTACCGTACATATTCTGCAATTCCTCCACCACTTCGCGAAAACTGGCGTTGTCTAGATCCATCTCCGTTACAAAAAACATGCGAGGCAACTTGTATTTCTCACAAAGTTCCCAAGCTTTCCGGGTACCTACCTCAATGCCTGCCTTACCTGACACTATGATAATCGCCGCATCCGCCGCAGATACTGCCTCTTCTACTTCACCCACAAAGCCCGAAAATCCCGGAGAATCCAGCACATTAATCTTCGTATCTTCCCATTCGATGGGAACCACCGAGGTATGAATGGAAAACAATCGCTTGTGTTCTTCCTTGTCGTAATCGCTTATGGTACTCCCGTCCTCGACCCGTCCCATGCGCTTCGTCTGTCCTGCTAAATGCGCCATCGCCTCCGTCAAGGTGGTCTTTCCACAGCCGCCATGCCCTAAAAGCACCACATTTCTTATTTTGTCCGTTGTGTACACATTCATACATAAACCCTCCGATTGCTTTATTTTGGCAAAAAGCCCTTGTAACTATTGTACTAAAAAACGACGATTCTTACAAGAGCTTTATGGAAATTTGCCGAAAATTATAAACTACTTGTTATTGGTTGAAAGGATATGATATAATGATTCTACGAATCATTATCAACGTTCGTCGCTCACCGAACGTGCAAGCACGCTCTTCTCGCTTGCACTCACGGTATACTATATAAATATACAACCAAGAAAGCGAGGATCCCTCCCCATGATTATTGTTATGAAACCCGGTACTTCCCCCACCGCCATCACAGAAATAGAAGAAAAAATCACCGCAAAAGGTCTGTCGGTTCACCGTTCCGAAGGTGCAGTGCTTACGATTATCGGTGTTGTGGGCGATAAGAGCCGTCTGGATATTGATGCTATTTTAAGTCTGCCCCAAGTGGAAAAGACTGTACCCATCACAGAAAGCTACAAACTCTCCAACCAAAAATTCCATGTAAATCCTTCGGAATTTACGGTAAAAAATACCGTGATAGGGCCTAATACCCTAAGCGTTATGGCAGGACCTTGTGCCGTGGAATCAGAAGAGCAACTGATATTAATCGCCAAAAATGTAAAGGCGGCAGGTGCCACCATCTTAAGGGGCGGTGCCTTTAAGCCTCGTACCTCCCCCTATTCTTTCCAAGGCTTGGAAAAGGAGGGTCTGGCATACTTAAAAACCGCTTCCGCTGAAACAGGTCTTGCCACCATTTGCGAAGTGACAAGCTCCTACGCCGTGGACTTGGCGGTGGATTACGTGGACATGCTGCAAATCGGAGCCAGAAATATGCAAAACTTTGAACTGCTAAAAGAGGTGGGCAAAGCCAAACTCCCTGTACTCTTAAAACGAGGCTTGGCAGCCACTATTGACGAATGGTTAAACGCCGCCGAATACATCATGTCGGAGGGCAATCTAAATGTTGCTTTGTGTGAGCGGGGTATCCGCACTTATGAAACTGCCACACGAAACACCCTAGACCTTGGTGCAGTCTGTGTCTTAAAAGAAAAGACCCATTTACCTGTGATTGTAGACCCCAGTCATGCTACCGGTGTGCGAGGCTATGTGGCTCCTTTGGCAAAAGCGGCTGTTGCCTGCGGTGCAGACGGGCTGATGATTGAGGTGCATAATGATCCTGTAAATGCCCTTTCGGACGGACCTCAGTCCTTGGATTTTGCACAATTTGAAACATTAATGACGGATTTGAAACCTTATGTGGGACTAAGTGGTCGAAAGTAAGCAGAACAGTTCCATATGGCATATTGCTTGGATTGGTGAATGAATTTTTCGCCAATCCGAAAAAATGTAGGAATATAAGAACAAGGGGAACCTATCTCATGACACCTAAAAAAATCGGAATTATCGGCTTGGGATTAATTGGCGGCTCCCTGGCAAAAACCATACATCGGATTCACCCGAATATTGAAATCCTTGCCTTAGATCAGAATGAAGATGCTCTCCGTGCGGCTTTAGCAGAGGGTGTAATTACTTCTGCTACCGGAAAGATTACGCCCGCTTTTGCTGAATGCCGTTATATTTTCCTGTGTGCACCTGTGCAGAAAAACGAAACTTTTTTAGAGGAACTTGCTCCTTATTTAAGTGAGTCCTGTATTTTGACCGATACCGGCAGCGTGAAAGAACCCATTCACCAAGCCGTAAAGCAGCTTGGGATTGCACCTTTTTTCATTGGCGGACACCCCATGGCAGGTTCTGAAATGTCAGGCTACGAAAATGCAACGGCATATTTGTTGGAAAATGCTTACTATCTCATTACTCATTATTCTTCCGGTACCGCCTCCATCAAGCAAGAACTGATACCGGAATATCGGCAGTTTATCGCCTCCCTGGATTGTATTCCCCTTATACTGACACCAAAAGAACATGACGGTATGACAGCCATTGTAAGCCATCTGCCTCATGTGATTGCGGCGTGTTTATCGAATTTCGTAAAGGGAATTGATACAGACGATGAAATCTTAAAAACCGTTGCAGCGGGCGGATTCCGGGATATGACCCGAATTGCCTCTTCTTCTCCTGCCATGTGGCAGGAAATTTGCTTAAGCAATAAGGATACACTTTTTACCATAACGAATGTTTTTATCCGTGGGATGCAAGGATTTTTGGATGAAATTGTTCATGAAAACGCTGATGAAGTGTATGAATTTTTCCGCAAGGCAAAAGACTATCGCGATTCTTTGCCCACGAAAAAACAAGGCTCGTTGCCCTGTGTCCACGAGCTTTATTGCGATTTGATTGATGAAGCAGGAGGAATCGCCACCATCGCCACGATTCTCGCTGCTAATCATATCAGTATTAAAAACATTGGCATACTCCACAACAGAGAATTTGAAGAGGGCGCCCTTCGGATCGAATTTTACGATGAAGATGCTTTGTGTCAGTCCACCCTCCTACTTCGAAAGTACCATTACAGGGTGTATGACCGGTAATTGCTACTCTTCATCGCTCTCTTGGAACATCTGATAAATCTCTAATTTCCAGCGATCCGCTGTTCCAAGTCCGATGAAAATTCCGCCGTACTGGTAAAGCCCATCCTCGTCTTGGTGAGCCCTGATAATTTCCATGACTGCTTTGATCTCTGCACCTGTCCAAATCTTAATATTCGCATTGTAGTACGAATGCAGATCCAAGGACTTCGAACAGGAAAAACCCATGCCGGATTTGGACACATCCGTCACGGTTGCCTCCACAAACTTAACCGTGGTAACATCGCCTGCCTGCATCTCTTCAAAAGCCACCGATATTTCCAAAGGAAATCGTTTCGCCCTTCTTTTTTCATTCACACTGCGTTCTTCCGTTGCCATTTCGTTCTCCTCCATTGTACGACGCTCGCTATCGCTCACCGCATCATCTGAACTGTCCTCGCAAATGTCCGTCTTTCTCATCCATATGGTAATACCAGACACTATCTGTAATCAAACCTCGTGCTACCATTCCGTTCCAATGGTAAAATACCTGTCTCCCCCACGGGTCTGTTCCCCATCCACCTGTCTTTAAGGAACCGTCCGCATTTGCATAGCCAATGTCTACTCCATTACCAAAATAAAACCATTCGTTCTGCTTCATCGCTCCCGTTTTGTCCAAGTAATAAGGTTTTCCACCGGAAAATACGATCTCATCGATACGCAGATACCCATATGTATTAAAATAGCAGGTGTACTTTACATCTTTGCAGTATTGAAAATGATCAAACACTTCATGCCCCTGCTCATCAAAGTAAATGAGATTCTCTCCATCCGGGTGATACGTCAACCGGTTTGTCATGGGGCTTCCGTCGGCTTGGAAGAAATAGGTGTATGTGCCATCGCACTGAAATGCGTTCTTTATCTGGTTTCCATTGGCATCATAGCACCTTGGCAACCCATCGGAATCAATTTTCCAGGTTTCTCCTTGCGGCCCTGTCCAACTTTCTCTTGGTGCTCCTAAGGTAAACGTGTTACCTCCGACCTTATAATAACTCCCATCCAACCGAACGGCGTAGGCATCCACATAATAGGTTCCCGGTACGCTGTAATCGCTTTCCGGCATAGATGACAGCCATCTTCCTAAATCATCCTTGAACGCAAAATACCACTTCACCTCACTATTACGATAAACGGCAAAAAACAGGCCGTTTGCCAATGACACACCTTCCGCTGAAAAGACAAACTCTTTCGAACTCGGTGTAATCCCTACTTTCGCATCCCCATCCTGGTACTGGTGATCTACAGGAGGTGCAGGAACGGCAGAACTTGGCATGTTCGTATAGACCGGCACACGAAACACAAAATCATTTCCCAACAATCCCGCTGCTGCATAGGCACTTCGCACGGTCTTTCCTTCATTGGTGGGTGCAAGAAGGTTTGTCATATACTGATGCCAACACACACCATCATAGGAGGAATCCACGTCAAATTTTTGCAAATAGGGCGTATCCTGTCCCCGGCGTATGTAGTTAGCTGTCGCTTTGTTCGCACCACCATTTAAGGCTTCATACCTTGTTGTCCAACCGGCATCTCTCGCTTCCGTCAAACCATTTTGGTAAATCTCTTCTCTCGTAGATCCTGTCGCTTTAATGTTAAAATAATTATAATAGCCTTCAAAACCGGGATAATTTCCGGAAATCATTAAGGAATCCCCTTTTACACCTTGCTCCTGCCTCACTCGACTGGCAAGGAAATAAGGACTTACATTTAATGACTGTCCAATCTGGCAAAAGACTTGGGCATAGGTTCCGCCCGATCCGTCCTCCAAACCCTTATGGCTCATAAAAGTATTGCGTAAAACTGCTTCTGTGCCGCCTTCCGTATGGGAGTTTCCATTAAAAAACCCCAACCACTCAAACTGAAACACCCCTTCTTCATTCAAAGAATTCCGAGGATCCATGTAATAACGAACGATAGGATCCGTGGCCTGTACCCAACCCGGTTCTATCTCTACATCATTTGCCCTCCAAGAAGGTGCACTGTAAGAAGGTACCAGATTTCGCCTTGGTGACATCTCATCTCGAATGACATCCGCCCACTTTAAGCCTGTATTCATGGGAACGAATTCCCAGTTCGGATGTTGATTCAGCAGTGACTGTATGTATGGACGATAGCTCTCCGGAAATGCGTCCAGGTTTGTGCCATACGCAGCACTTAGCCGCTGACCTATCCGGTCAATGCCATAACTTATCTTCCATTCACGAAATCCTGTATTTGCCGAAATAACATTTGCATTCTTGACATAGGCTGTATACAATACGTCTGAAACAACAACTTTTGCCTGATACCACGCTTGGTTATTCACCACTACAAATCCCGTAAGCTGCAACGAATAACCGGAGGGCAGATTAGCCACCTCCGCCGCTGTATCAGATGGTTGTTCCATCACTCGAACAGAATCTGCTTTATACAGCATAGCATAAAGCGAATGGCCGTAAAGCAGCTTTGTAAATGCTTCCTGTGCCTCTTTCCATTGATTGTTTTCCGGTATTTGTACTTCTTCTGCTTCTACCTGCTTGTCTGTTTCTGTAACATTTTCTGAAACACTGAGCTCTGCATTGTCCTGCAACGAAATATCCGCTGCATTTACATATCCAAATGGCACTGCCGAAACCAATAAGAGCAACGACAACAAATACGCCAAAAATCTGTTTCTCTTCTTCACGATGCTTCTCCTCATCATCTGAACTGTCCTCGCAAATGTCCGTCTTTCTCATCCATATGGTAATACCAAACACCATCTGTAATCAAACCTCGTGCTACCATTCCGTTCCAATGGTAAAACACCTGTCTCCCCCATGGGTCTTTTCCCCATCCACCTGCCTTTAAGGAACCGTCCGCATTTGCAGAGCCAATGTCTACTCCATTACCAAAATAAAACCATTCGTTCTGCTTCATCGCTCCCGTTTTGTCCAAATAATAAGGTTTTCCACCGGAAAATACGATCTCATCGATACACAGATACCCATACGTATTAAAATAGCAGGTGTATTTTACATCTTTGCAGTATTGAAAATGATCAAACACTTCATGCCCCTGCTCATCAAAGTAAATGAGATTCTTTCCATCCGGGTGATACGTCAACCGGTTTGTCATGGGGCTTCCATCAGCCTGGAAGAAATAGGTGTATGTGCCATCGCACTGAAATGCGTTCTTTATCTGGTTTCCATTGGCATCATAGCACCTTGACAGTCCATCGGAATCAATTTTCCATGTTTCTCCTTGCGGTCCTGTCCAACTTGTATTTAGCTCTTCTAAGGCAAACGTATTGCGCCCAACGACATAATAGCTCCCGTCCTGCCGAACGGCATAGGCATCCACATAATAAGTTCCTGTCTTGTTGTAATCACTTACATTCATGGAGGAAAGCCACCTGTCGTTATCCTTAAAGCCCCAATACCATTTTACATCGCTGCTGCTTGTGTATACGGCAAAAAACAGGTTGTACGCCAACGGTACACCGTTTGCCTCAAGCATCATCTTTGTGTAATTTTCTATTGGGGTAATCCCTACCTTCGCATCTCCATCCCGGTACTGGTACTCCCCTTTCGACAAATGATAATACTGTGCAATCCCCGTTGCATCTGCAACGCCCAATTTCTTTAATTTCTCATCAGAATTGATAAATTGTACATCCCCTGCATTGTCCATAAAGGCGTGTTCAATGAGAACCGGCGTAATACCCGCTTCCTTGTTTTGACGAATCACACCAAGGTAATCCGCAAGAGAACCATCCGGGTAATAGGTCTTGTCCTCTGAATTACGAATCTGCATACCCCAACTGCCAAGTCCCAATTCTAAGAGCTTGTTCAAAATGGATGACCCTAAGCCATAAGCCTCCGAATGGATATCCGGTCGGTAGTTCGAGTTGGGATAATAGACCCCTGCACCTCTTGCCGAATGATTTCCACTGGCATTTAGATGGAAACTTACAAACACATTTGCTCCAAAATTTTTTGCAATCTGCACCCGACGTGTCAGACAATCCGAATTTGAGCCGCCGCCATTGGGGCAAGCTGCGGTATCTCTTGTCATATAGATAGTAACGCCTCTGTATTGCGAAAGTTCTTCCCTTGCATACTGGGTAATCTTTAATGCTCGCTCTGCTTCCTGATATCCGTTATAAGATGCTCCTGCATGAGTTCCGTCATGCCCCGGATCAAAAACGATAATCAGATTGCCGCTTGTAGGAGCCCCGAGCAATTGGTTCCCCGGGATATTGACATTTCCGGGGCTGTTTGCCATTGCGCCTACAATGGGAGTTTGCCGTGAACTGTTCTTGATAACATCGGAATTTTCGGCAATCGCACTTGCTATGGAGGTTTCCGAAGTCTGATTGCCATTACCATCAAATTTAACCACGTCCGCAGTCAATTCCGGTGCCGTTTCGTCAGAAACATATGCATCTGCATCTGTTACAAGCTGTTGATTCACGCCGTAAACTGCCTCAATACCCGCACCTGCAAGTTGAATGGTCTGTCCTTTGCCGGCTACAACATAACGAACGAAATCCAACCTCCAGACTGCCGTCTCTTTCTCATTATCGTGGCGGATTTCAAATACAATGCCATCTCCTGCCACTTGCTTCGCAGCCACTTCACGGACTTCTCCTGTGGCTTGGTTTTGAACGCTTAGCACAACATCCGACAGAACATTTGTTCCATCTCCAATGCTGACTACTGCCGTTTGCACCTCCGGAGCTGTTATGTGTTCTTTCTCTATTACTACATAATTCAACAATAATTGCTCTTGGTCTGCATCCGGTGCTGCAAGGTCTGCACCCCCGCCTTCCACTCCCGGATTCTGCCCCGTTGCTGCTAATGCAGGTTCCATCGGTATAGCCGTAAGCAGTAAAGCAAGTGCTACGAGATACGCCATAATTCTTTTTGTTCGTTTCATAAGTAAATTCCCCCTTGAATGTTTGTTATCTGGTTTTCATCAACTGTGCCGCAAACGAAGCACTTTGTCATTCGCCCACAACAGTAACTTTGACACAACAGCAATCACGCAAATGCAGATTGCAAAAGTAAAATACACACCACTTCTTGATAAAACAATTCCATTAAAATGCGGTAAGATCTTTGCGTACAAAAAGTGATGACTCAAAAAAACCGCATAAGAATACTTGCTAATCAAACCGCAAAACTTCTGTATCGGCATAAATTCCAGGTATTTTGACACAAACACCAAGAACAGGAAAGAAGCAATCCCCACAACAACCGTAATATGCACCGCCCCAATCCATCTGAAATCAACTACCGCCGTCACGGCTAAAACTGCAAGACTTCCAACCAGTAAAGGCGGCGACACGGTTTTTATATACCGCACAAAATACATGCCAAATAAAAATTCAGGGATACGCATAAAAAACCAACACTGCACCGGCATCCCAACGCCGTCATACATTTTCCCCAAAATACTGCCCACAAGATAAATGACTGCCGCAATAACGACTGTCTGTTTGGGATATTTGACTGTCCCCATTCTTAACAGCGGAAAAAGCAGGTACAAGAAAATCAAACAGCCCAAGAACCATTCTCCAAGCAGGTAATAATTTGCGCCAAACCACTCGGTATAGCCATCCATTCCAAACAATGTCAATAAAAAACGACTTTTCGGATATAAATACTGCATCCCTCTGTTTTCCCAGAAATTATAGAGAAACGCCAACAGATAGGCAATCCAGAACATGGGATAAATATTCAAAAATCTCTTTTTATAAAAAGTTCCTATTTTTAGTTTTTCCCCACTCACATACATGAGGCTAGCTCCTGAGATGATGAAAAAGAGACTCACACCCAAAGAACCCAGATAGACTCCAAAGGGATAATCCGGTAATAGTTTCGTTACAAAACCTACACTTTGGTATTCTAATTCCCTTGTATAATGGCATACTAAAACCGTAATTACTGCAATCACACGCACAATATCCAAATATAATAAACGTTGTTTCTTCATTTTCTCCATCTCTTCCAAAAACGATTTTTGGAATCCGCAATCTGTTTTATCTGCACCGCCGTTTCTTCGTCAATACCTTGCGTAATTTTTGCTCTTACCACAAGCTTCTTTAATACAGCATTTGGGATTTCTATTTGTACCTGAGGATCGCTGCCTAAAAATACGAATTTATCCTCTAGGCGAATCCCGTTGCTTGTAAAATGCGTTCCGTCATAGCGTGTTTTATCGCCTTTTTCGCTTTCCGCCGTAACTTCCAATTCCTGCAAACTCAGATGCCCTTCTTCTCCCGCATCAAAACGTAGCTGTGAGATTTCTCCTAATTCCTGCAAATTGTCATATTCCCATATATAGATGTCGTCTTGCCTTTTGGGTAAGCAGCGGCGGGCATCCTCTTCCTCCATACGACGTATTTGGGAAGCAGAATATAATGTTCCTTCGCATGTTCGCTTCGGCAATCCGGAAAACAAATCATCCATCGAATTCAACACATCCTGATGAGAACCTGCAATCTGTGCCTTAAAAAACAGTTTTTCATTAATTGTCCGCAGCATGTGATACAAATTCGTAATCTCCATGCTTGCCCCTTTATCACTTAACAGCCATGCCGGATAGTAGCCTTCTGCCTGAGCAACATAGTTATAAATACGCTCTATTGCATTTAATACGGTTCCATCATCCGAAACAGGTTCCTTTGGAAAATCATCATACGTCCATGCGTACTGAAACAGCTTTTTTAAGGCGGCAGGGCGCACCCAGAAAGCCGAACCCAATGGTGCAATTGGCTCTTTTTTTTCAGAAATCGGCACGTTTATATTCAGTTTTTCCGCCAATTCTTTTACAACACCATAATTCATTCCCCATTCAAGACCTAGCGTAATGTAATAAGGACCGTGATTGGGCGGAGGAGGCATCATAAGTCCCAGTCTGGGATTGTCCTCAAATGTCTGAATCACATTTTCTATAAATGCGCTGTTTGTCATGAGATTTTCAAAACAATGATAAGAAAAAGATGCACCTATAGAACCCGGTTTTAACTGCCCGACTTTTTTATCGTGCGTATGGCATATGTAATCATAGTCCATTATATAATCTTTAGACTCCACCAAAAACGGTCCGACATCCCTACCACAATTTGGTACAATCCGAATATCTAATTTATGACACTTCAACGTCCGAAAGACTTTTTCAATCTCCTTTCGTTTTTCTTCGGTATTGGTTGTAATATATACATCCGCATAGGACGGCATGTTCTGTGCGTAATGAAAACATTCTCCAATCAGTTCTATAAAATAGATATGCAAAACCAACGCAATCTTCTTTGGTGCAGTTTTCTTATCTAAACCTTTCTCAACAATCGGCAGCCTTTGTGTCGTTGGTAAACAAAAATTCAAATGCAAGTTTTTTTTCAAATCTGCTTGGTTTTCCACCCTAAGAATATTACCCCAGAACAAATTGATATCGTAATCTGTTTCTTCGTCTAAATAACGATACAATTCAAAGGCCTCTTGCCCGCAGCTCTCACTGAGTACAATCGTATAATCCTGCATAAACGAACGGCGCTTAAAAAAAGGACAACGCTTCACTTTTAGCATCTGCTTTGCCAAGACAGTAATAGGCGAATAGGTTAAAGACCGGTAGTCTTCTGAATCTGCATACACATCCCACTTATAGCCTAAGTCTGCAAACTTTTTCGTAAATACAGCTTCGTGCATACCCACCGATTCCTGATAGGTATGAATCATCGGCATTGTTTCCCAATATTCCCGAAAGGCCTCTGTCATCAGCAAGCTCTTTCGTATCACCAGAAAATGTGTCTGAATATGATCCGGTAAATATCCATAAGGAACCGTTCCAAAAGGGTCACCCTCGGTTTGATGAAATTTGGTAAGTCCCCAAAAGTCCAAATCTCTTCCATTCATCGCCGTAAACATTTCAGATAAGGGATGTACCGGGCCCATAATGGTAAAATTCATCAAAATAATCTCATCGTATTCTTCCAGTTTCTTCCATCCCAATTGCGAAAGTGCAGCCTTATATGCCCATACATCAAAGCCCTCATTTTCCCGAATCAGCACTTCTTTTGTATAAAATTCCAGTCTTTCTTTGCTGTCAGGTGAAAGTTTTCCATTGCAAACAATTACAATGTCTTTTACCTGTTTCTCCATTTCCTGTAACACATACTCAATATATTTGTCTACTATCCCGTCTTGATCATAAAAAAAATAA
>BNZC01000013.1 GCA_026000755.1 Clostridia bacterium | reverse complement strand
CTTCCAGACTCTTCGGTTCGTTATACCACAGATTGCCCATCTCAAAACCGCCTGTCAGCACTTCCTTTACATCAAAGAGACAGCAGTTCATGGTATCCCGTCTGGCGGACATATCATGAACGTAAATGTAGCCGTCCCGACAGGCTTGAATTTCATCTGTGGTCATGAAAAATTTCTGGTAGAGTTCTTTGTTCAATTGATTGAAAATCAAACTGCGCTTGGTAGAAACCAAGGCACTATCGGTGTTTGAATTTTCCTTATCCCCAATATACATGATGGACTGGCTCTTTTTGTACACATCGTCCAACATCCGTACAAAGTCCTGCTTGTAATTGCGGTAGTTGCGGTAGCTGTTCGCCACCACGGGCTTTACCTGCTCTAAGGCACTTTCCACAAAATTGTGCATGGCGGCAATGGGTACCTCGTCTAATCCCCTCTGTTCAATCTTATCCTGCACATATTGCCCAATAGAGGATAACTCTGCCTCCGTAAACTTCTCCAGGGCACGATAGGCGGACTTGTTGACTGCCGCAACAATTTTATTCACATTAAATTCTTCTTTGGTGCCGTCTTTTTTGATTACTTTGATCATGGTTTCCACTTCCTTCTCATCGACATCTTTCTCAATCGCTTTTTCGCTAGATATAGTTTGTGTCGATATCCAGAATACCACATCTTGTTGTATTTGTCAATCGAACAGATAATAATTTTTCTACACAAAAAGGTGCGGAAACTACCGCACCTCATTCACTCTTAGTCTTTTATTTTCAATTATTAAAAATCTTACTGTCTGTTGTCTTACCTGTCAGCTCATCGTATTGCTCGTCTTCATTTCCATCTCTTGCCCCGAAACGGAATACACACAATCCGCTCATGATTAAACCAACGATCACCACCGGTGCCAAGGGCAAAGCCAATGCACCTGTTTTTGGACTTTGGTTTCCGTCTAAGATAGCGTTCCCCAATACATTTCCCGGTTTTTTATTGTCATTATTCACGATGTGCGTTAAGATTGGTGTGCCAACTACTGCAGAAAGGTTTGTATCTGCTGCTGCGGATAATACGCCTCCTCCACTCAAGCGAAATGTCTTTCCGCTGTCATAAAGGGTTCTTGTTCCATTAGAATCCGGCAATTCTTCTAGGGTGGTTTCGCCCACTTCTTCACCATAACCATAGGCTTCGATTTGCTCTTGTAACTGTATTGGCACAAGCCCCACAGACAACAATGCACACAGAAATACCACTAAGATACGAGGTAATGCTTTCTTATTGGCTGTAGTCGAAACGACTTTATTATTTTTCATAGGAATCCCCTCCTTGCATGTACAAGCCTTGCGTGTTCATCGCTTTCATCATTAATCTAATTATACAGGGGGGATTTGAATAAAACTTGCGATTTAGATAAACTTTTTGTAGACGAGTCATGAACTTTTTGTGAACAAGGGTGATACCTGATGAAATCTTTTAATTTCCAACAGAAATTTTAACACTTCCTGACGACATTAGCACTTACTAAGCGCCATGCCACGCAGAACTTCTATACAGTTGAGCATATGCCCCTTCCATTTCCAACAGTTCCTCATGCCGCCCTCGTTCCACGATTTTTCCGGCATCCATATACAGAATCAGATCCGCTGTGCGAATGGTTTCCAGTCTATGAGCTACCACAATACTGGTTTTTCCTTCCATCATAGCAGAAAATGCCGCTGCAATTTTTCGTTCCGTGCGCAAATCAATGCTTGAAGTGGCTTCATCTAACAGAAGCATGGTTGGGTGACTTAACAGCACTCTCGCAATACACAAGAGCTGCCGTTGTCCTTTGGATATACCCCCCCCCTCTTCTCCCACAGGAGTGTCATAGCCTTTTGGCAGGCGCATGATGAAGCTATGGGCAAATGCCGCCTTTGCCGCAGAAATCAATTCTTCTTCACCGGCATTCGGGTTGCCCATTAGCAGATTTTCCCGCACGCTTCCTTGTTTGAGCCACGTTTCCTGCAAGACCATGCCATAGTTGCTCCTAAGGCTCTCTTTGGTAAATCCTGCGACGTCCTGATCATCCAACAAAATCCTGCCGCCATCCGGTTCATAAAACCCCATAAGCAGATTGATTAGGGTGGTTTTCCCACAACCCGTAGCACCCACAATGGCAATGCGCTGTCCGGGCTTGGCTAAGAAATTGATATTTTGAAGAAAACTTTGCCCTACTTGATAGGAAAAAGACAGGTTTTCCACTTCTAATTTTCCCACTGCCCGACCCATGGAAATGGCGGATTTTGCAGGTGCATTTGCAGTATTTTCCATTTCCGATTTTCCTGCTGCCCCACCCATGGAAATGGCGGATTTTGCAGGTGAATTTTCAGTATTTTCCATTTCCGATTTTCCCACTGCTTGACCCGGGGAAATGGCGGATTTGGCATCGGAACTTCCTCGTTTTACCTCAGAAACAGCACTCTCTTCCTCCAACAAATCCAACACCCGCTTAGCACAGGCCAGGGCATTTTGCAGTTCCGCCACCACGCCTGAAATCTCATTAAAAGGTTTGGTATATTGATTGGCATAGCTTAAAAAGACCGTAAGCTGTCCCACGGTCAATCCGCCGGAAAGAACAAACAGCCCTCCCGCTACCGCCACACCTGCATAGACCAATCCATTTACAAATCGGGTCGCCGGATTGGTAATAGAAGATACGAAAGTCGCCCACAGAGAAGCCGGATACATTCTGCCGTCAATCTCATCAAACCGCTGCTTCACCTGTTCCTGCTGTCCGAAAGCAATCACTACTTTCTGCCCCATAATTGTTTCGTCTATGAGTGTTGTAAGTTCTCCCCTTATTTTAGACTGCATCCCAAACAACGCATAGCTTTTCTTTGCAATCAAGTGTGCCGCCAAAATAGACAGTGGGGTCAAAAGCACCACGACTAAAGTGATGTGAAGATTTAGGGCACACATAAAGCCCAGCGTTCCCACAATGGTAATCGCTCCTGTAAATAACTGGGAGAAACCAAGGAGCAATCCTGTTCCCACTTGGTCTAAATCCACACCCATGCGACTGATAAAATCTCCATGGGAACTGCGGTCAATGACAGACAGAGGCAAGTGAGCATTTTTTTCAAATAGGGCATTGCGCAGTCCACACACCACGCCATAACAAATATGGTTGCCCCATATCTGCATGAGCCATCCTGCCAAAGCGGATACAAGCATGATTGCGGCAATTTGTCCCAGATAGGAGAAAACCGAAGCAAAATCTACCTGGCCTTTGCCTAATAGGGCATCTATGATATGCCCTGTCAGAATGGGAATGTAGAGGGCGGCTGCCACGGTAAGTGTTGCCATGAAAATGGAGAGCAGGAAAAACAGGCGAAAGGGAACAAGGTAGGGAAGGAGCTTTTTTAGGATATTGAGTTGTTTCATGGTAGAGCTCCTTCCCCGCAAATCTCACGATACACCGAACAGGTTTTCATCAATTCCTCATGCACTCCTTGTGCCAAAATCTCCCCCTCCTCTAAGACCAAAATCTTATGGGCATGACGTATCGCCGACACCTTTTGGGCAACCAATATAATCAAGGGGCGGTTTTCCATTGCTAAAATCTCTCGAAATAACTCCGCCTCTGTGGCATTGTCTAAAGAAGCAGAACTGTCATCTAAAATCAAAATCTCCGGTTTGCCCGCCAATGCTCTGGCAATGGTCAGTCTTTGCCTTTGCCCTCCGGAAAAGTTTTTTCCTCCTTGTTCCACTCTTGCATGAAGTCCACCCTCTTTACCCTTAACCACCTCCGCCGCTTGCGTAAGTTCTAATGCTTCCCAAAGCTCGGATTCACTTGCATCTTCCTTACCCCATAAAATATTATCTCGTATTGTCCCGGAAAACAACAAGGGTGTCTGGGGTACGATACCAATTCGTTTTTGCAAATCCAAACGAGGATACTGTTTTACATCTTGACCATTCAGCAATACCTTTCCCATACTTGCTTCATAAAAACCGGGAATCAGATGAACCAAGGTGCTTTTTCCCGAACCCGTGCCTCCGATTATGCCGATGATTTCTCCCTTTTCTGCGGAGAAGCTAATGTTGTTTAAGGCTTTTTCTCCTGCATTTTCATAGGAGAAAGAAACCTCTTGAAATTCCAGAAAAGGTGGAGCGGAATTTTCTTGGATTTGATTTTCCAAGTTTTGATTTTCTTGGGATTGATTCTCTTGGTTTTGATTCTCTTGCGATTGATTCTCTTGGTTCTGCTTCTCTTGATTCCGCTTCTCTTGATTCTGCTTCTCCGAATTTACATCATATGTGCTGTGAACTGCCTCTTTTTTGCTCTGTTTTTTTTCGTCAACTTGAGAAGCATGATTCCTCATCTCAAACACACCCTGAATCCGATTTCCGCTTGCCACCGCCTGATTCACCGTAAGAATCAAGCTTGCAAATTTAATCAATTCCGCCAACACTTGGGTGCTGTAATTGACCAAAGCCACCACCTGTCCTTGACTTAACCCCCCCCCATTTACTTGGACTGCCCCCAAGTGCAGAAGCAGGAGCAGGCCGCCATTTACAATGACATAGCTTAGGGGATTTAAGATAGCTGTCACATTTCCTGCAAAGACAGCCATCTTTGTATAACGCACATTTTCTTCGTAAAATGCCTCTGTTTCTTCCTTTTCTCGCCGAAAAGCACGAATGACACGAACTCCTTTTCTATTTTCCCCTGTGATGGTAAGGATCCGTTCCAGATGAGATTGCACCTTTTTATACAAGGGAATGCCAAGGAGCATAATGACAAAGACTATAAAAAAGAGCAGGGCAATGGAACCCAGAAAGATTAGCCCCGCCGCCCGGTCAATGCGAAATGCCATAAGCATGGCTCCAAACACCACAAAGGGCGAACGCAAAAGAAGGCGCAACACCAGATTTACTCCGGCTTGCACCCTGTTAATATCGCTTGTCATACGTGTGACTAAGGCCGAGCTTCCCATGCGATCCAACATTGCGAAAGAAAAACCCTGCACATGGGCAAACAAACTGCGGCGTAGCTGTGAAGCAAATCCCGCCGCCGCCTTTGCTGAAAAATATTGGGCGGTGACGGAACTAATCAGACCTACCACCCCCAATCCCAACAGCAGCAATCCCATGTGCCAAAGATAGAAAGTATCCTCTCCGGAAATACCCCGATCAATCATGGCTGCCACCACCAAGGGAATCAGAAGCTCAAAGGAAGCCTCTAACATCTTAAATAGAGGTGCTAATATGGTTTCTTTTTTGTAGTCTTTTAGATAAATAAGAAGCTTTCCCATGGGGATCTCCCTTTTTACGTGGCATGGTGCTTGCATTCAAGTGCTGCTATTAGGTGTAACGTTACTACTATCATAATCTAGGGAGTATTTCCCGTATCTGTTCCTGTATCTGTGTTCGTATCTGTTCCTGTATCTTTTTGTACCACCTCAAATAACTTTGTAAACCGTACTTTCGCCCATTCTTTCTCATTGACCGTAAAGCTTACGCCCTCTTTATACCCGTCTGTTACTTCGGTATAGTGGTCATCTTTCCGTTGCGTAAGAATGGAATCTTTTTTCGCCGTTGTCTTTTGCACGTCAAGTGCGCTGTCTAGGCGAAGGACATAATACTCTGTGTCCGTGGTAATCAAATCCGAAACCTGACTTTCTTTTAAGGCATTTGCCGCTGTAATAACAGCTGCATCCATGGAACTTTCGTCCGTGCCGTAGGAATAGGCGGAAATACTATAGCCCTTATCTGCCGCCGCTGTGTCAAAGTCCGCTTTTGCCGCCGTATCAAATGCCGCCATCTCAGAATCCAAGGCTGCTTTTTCTTCGTCGGTGTAATCTACGGCTTTGCCATCTGCATCTTTCTTACTATTCTTATCCACCTTCACATAGCTAAAGGTTCTTTGTGCCGCCTCTGCATCACTGACATTGGTATCTACCTCCGCATCCATGGCTGCTCTCATCTTCTGCTGAATGGTATCTAAGCGGAGCATTTCTGTGATGTATTCCTGCGTTGCACCAATCTGGCGAATCGCTTTTTTATCATTGTCCGCCAAAAATGCCTGTGCCGCCGCCGTCATTGCCGCAGTTTCCTCTTCGCTTATGCTCACCCCATAATCCCCCTGATGAGCATCTAAGAGATACAGGATTTCCACTTGATCGATAATCTGCTGCTTCATCGATTGCTCCATGGTACTGCCATCGCCTGCTATATCCTGCTTCCACATATCCGTGCCATAGTAGCTTCCGAAATAGCCGTCATAGGTAGCCTGTTGGTACTTTGCCATAAAGTTCAGGAATCCAAGAGGGATAACCGTCTCATCTAGGGTTGCGCCCACTGCATTTGGTTTCACGCTGCCACAACCTGCGAGTACACTAATCATTAACACAAGTGCCAACAACAGAACCGATGTTCTTTTCCCATTTCCTGTTTTAGTCTTACTTCTTTTCATTGTTGCTCTCATTGTAAATCCTCCTAAAGTTTTTTCACTACCAATCGATCTTCAAAATCTTCGCCGCCAAAGGTGCTATATCAAGCAGACTGCCGCCACACCGCTTCTCCTCCGGTAAAAAGCCCTCGCCCTTTACCCCATAAAACACCTCATATCCGGGATAGTCCAAGGGATAACCATGATTACTGCAATCCCCTTTTTTCTCTGCTCCATACATATAGCCCTTCTTAGCGGCAAAACCGAAAGCAGTATTTTGTTTGCCTGCTAAGGTACGCTCCTCGGGAGTCAAAAAACGTGCAAAGCCCTCGGATTGTTCCACCAATTCTTTGATTTCCGCTACTTGATTTAGGCGAAGACTACCGCTGTGAAAAAAGGCACTTCCGGCGCAACACTCAAAGAAACAGCCACTTGCTCCTTTTTTCCATTCTCTGCCTTTTTTATGCAACAACCCTCTTTCCCTTAACCACTCATTGGGGCTAATAGCCGTATGCACATCAAACTGCCCGTGGTCAGACAAGATTAAAATTGTCACATCCTCCCCTGCCGCTTTCCGAAGAATCCCCAAACTGCGATCTAAACTTCGATATGCCGCTTTAAGTTTTTGTTTATCCCCACCGTACTTATGGCGAAGCGTATCATAAGCGGTTAAATGCACCATGGTAAGATCAGGCTTCTTGTGTTCCAAAAGATCCGCCGCACAAGCTGTAATAAAGGAATCCAATCCCGGTTGAAGTGCCTTCACCACCTTGGCAAGGTGTCTGCTATGGCGAATCATCATGCGAAGCACAAGAGCAGAATGCCCTTCTTTCAAATAAGCAAGGGGCAGATTGGTATTTCGCATAAAGGGAATCTCCGGTATATTGTAACGGATATGCTTGGAGCCGCCTGTACTTGGCCAAAATACCGTGGCAACGGAAAGTCCCGCCCTAGCCGCCGCCTGCCAAATGGTTTTTCCCTTAATATCACTCTCTTTGATTTTCCATTTTGCCAGGTGATGGGGAAAGGCTTCCGTATTGCTTGTTAAGCCATGCTCCCTTGGCATTTTCCCCGTGGAAATGGAGGCATGGACAGGATAGGTATTGGATAAAAACACCGACTGCACAGAAAGATTCATGGAGGCATCTTTTACAAATGCCTTTGTATTGGGGTAGGTACAAAGGTGGTCAAACTCGTCGCTTGATACTGCATCAAGGCTTATAATGAGTAGTCTGCTCATAGTTTTTATATTCTCCTTCAGAAAGACGGTTACTGTCCGGCAGAAAAACGTTCCTTGTTAGTATACCACATTTTTTCTGAACATACAATAAAAAAAGTTCATCAAAAGGTACCCCCCCCCATGACAAATCCAAAATTCGAAAATCTCCTAAATCTCTCCTTAGATGCCACGGATTCCGAGCGTGAAAAATCTATGGAACTAATGGAGGGCTACTCAAAAAAAGAGAGATCCTGGGAATTAATCGTAAAAACCACCGGAGACCTTGCTCCTTTTTTCGGGCGTTTTCCGACGATTAGCGGCAAGCAATTACGCTTTGATTATGCCATTTTAGAGGTGCCCGAATCACTCTTAGATATGGTAGCCGCCGCTCCTGAAATCACCTATGCGGAGAAACCAAAACGACTCTTTTTCTCCGAATTACAAGGCTCTAAGGCTTCTTGTATTTCTCCTTTGCAGACGGCGGCTTATCATCTTACAGGGAAAGGTGTACTCATTGCCATTTTGGATTCGGGCATTGATTACACCCACCCTGATTTTCGAAATCCCGACGGAAGCAGTCGCATTTTATATCTATGGGATCAAAGCTTAGGCAAAACCTTTGATCAGACCGAATTAAATGAAGCCTTAAAAGCAGGCAATGAATCCGGAAGCTTTGCCCTTGTTCCAAGTCGTGATCTCTCCGGACATGGTACCCATGTGGCAGGCATTTGTGCCGGAAATGGTAGTGCTTCAAAGGGAGAATACCGAGGCGTGGCATATGAAAGTTCCTTGCTTATCGTAAAGCTTGGCACACCCAAGGAAGATGCTTTCCCTCGCACAACGGAATTGATGGAAGCCTTAGATTTTGTTATGGAAAAAGCCCTAGAGCTTATTATGCCCCTTGTCATCAACATCAGCTTTGGCAATAGCTACGGCTCTCACAGCGGCAGCTCTCTCCTTGAAACCTACATCAATGCCATGGCAAATGACTGGAAAAATTCCATCATCATTGGAACGGGAAATGAGGGTAGCGGCAAAGGGCATACGGCGGGAATCTTAACAAACGGAGAAACGAGGGAGATTGAACTTGCCGTAGGCGACTACGAAAGCAGCTTAAATGTCCAAGTTTGGAAATCCTATTCCGATGATTTTGACATTTCCATCATCCATCCAAACGGTAAAACCATAGGACCCATTCAACAGATCTTAGGACCCGAGCGACTCATCTTAGAATCCACAAAACTTTTGATTTACTATGGAGAACCCAGTCCTTACAGTCTGTATCAAGAAATTTACATTGATTTTCTGCCTGAGCGAGATTATTTAGATAGTGGAATCTGGAAGCTTGTCCTGGTGCCTCGGCGTATCGCTAAGGGGCATTACGATTTGTGGTTGCCCGGCTCCGCCGTCTTAAATGCTTCTACCGGGTTTTTATATCCTTCCCCTAATATCACGCTGACGATTCCCTCTACTGCTGAAAAAGCCATTTCCGTAGGGGCTTATGATTCCCGCTATGGGCAGCTTGCTGATTTTTCAGGACGGGGCTATACCTGGCAAACCAAGCAAGTAAAGCCCGAACTTTCCGCCCCGGGAACTGCCATCACCTCCTGTGCGCCCGGGGGGGGATATGCAATCAAAAGCGGTACCTCCATGGCGACTCCTTTTGTTACGGGAACTGCCGCCCTCCTGATGCAATGGGGCATTGTGGAGGGAAATGATCCTTTTTTGTATGGTGAAAAATTAAAGGCCTACTTGATTCGGGGAGCAAAACCTTTGAGTGTGATGAAGGAATATCCAAATCCCGCTTTGGGTTATGGCGTGCTGTGTGCCAGGGATAGCCTACCAATCTGACGGTTTTACCCAACCGTAATAATGAACTTGCCATGAACAAGGGCTTGCCATTCACAAAAAGTTCATTTACGATTTACGAAAAGTTTACGAAAACCACCATCTTTATTCAAATCTCGGCCTTATAATTAATATTAACAACTTAAGTAACACATTGCTACAAAGTTGCTACAAAAAAGATTGCGATTTGAGGTGATGAAACTTTTCGTAAATCTTAGGAACTGCAAAGCCCGTAGGGCGTTTACAAGGAGGGAACTAGTATGAGTGAAATGTATGGAAAACAAATCAACGAGACAACACAGGCAACAAACGGTGCATTAATGTCAATTAGTACCGAATCTGAAGAATCATTTCCAATTTTGATTCGACCATTGGGATCTTGCATGAAAACTTATCCCATCCCCGCTGTACACCCAAACACAACCCTTTATGACTTAAAGGACATCGTGACAAAAGAGTTAGTAAATGCTTGGGGTCACGTATGTGATTATCAGTTTGCCACAGTAGCAGAAATAGAAAAGAGCCACTTTAATCACTATCGGTATAATACCTCTTCTCCACTTCCGCTTCGCAAATCTTTGCGTGAACTGGGTCTGGGTGCCGGCTCAATCCTTTACATCGTTCGTCCGACACAGGTTGCATAATATGACACAGCAGCTATACAAAGATTCCTGACAGAAAATCCCCAAATGCGTTTCGCAGATGAGGATTTTTTGTTGTTAAATAAAAATACTTTGTAGCTTAAATGTTTCATCCTGTGTTATTGTAATTCCTCTGTTGAAGATTTTTTGTATTGACTCTTACAGCCCCTTAATTCGCTCTAAGGCCGCCACCGTATTCTCATAGCTGCCAAATGCCGTCAGACGAAAATAGCCTTCTCCGCTTGGTCCAAATCCCGATCCCGGCGTACCCACTACGTTTCCTTTTTCCAAGAGATAGTCAAAAAACTCCCAACTACTCATGTTCTGTGGAGTTTTCAGCCAAATATAGGGTGCATCCACACCGCCGAATACCTGATAGCCCACTGATTGTAAGCTTTCGTAAATCAGCTTTGCATTTCTCATATAGTAGGCAATCTGATCCGCAAGCTGTGCCTTACCTTCTGCTGAATACACGGCTTCCCCCGCCTTTTGTATGATGTAGGCTGTGCCGTTGAATTTTGTGTTTTGCCGTCTTGCCCACAGCCCGTGGAGAGAAATGCCGCCGCAGGTCAAATCCTTCGGCACAACCGTATGGCTTAAACGCACCCCTGTAAATCCCGCATTTTTTGAAAAACTTCGGATCTCAATGGCACAAGTTCTTGCACCCTGACACTCATAAATCGTATGCGCCACATCCGGACTGCTGATATACGCCTCATAGGCACCGTCATAAATAATCAATGCACCATTTTTGTTGGCATAATCCACCCATTCCTGCAACTGCTCTTTAGAAATCGTCGTTCCCGTAGGATTGTTGGGATAGCAAAGATAGATAATGTCAGGAACCTCCTTGGGGAATTCCGGCACAAAATTATTTTCCAAGGTACAGGGTAAATAAATCACATTGCTCCATTTTTCGGTTTTCTCATCGTAACTTCCGCACCTGCCCGCCATAACATTGGAATCCACATACACAGGATAAACGGGATCGGTCACGGCTATTTTATTATCTGCACCAAAAATCTCCTGAATATTGGCGGAGTCCGACTTTGCGCCGTCCGACACAAAGATTTCATCTACGTAAACTTCCGCTCCCCGACTCTTGTAATCATTTTCCAAAATGGCGGAACGCAAAAATTCATAGCCCATAGAATCCGGTGAATAGCCTCGAAAGCTTTCCGCCTCTCCCATTTCGTCTACCGCCCCATGGAAAGCTTCTAAAATCGCCGGGGCGATAGGTTGTGTCACATCACCAATGCCTAAGCGGATGAGTGATTTATCCGGATTTGCGGTCGCATAGGCACTCACCTTTTTTGCAATGGTGCTGAACAAATAACTGCCCGGTAGTTTCTGGTAATTGTCGTTGATTGTAAACATTGTTATCCTCCTATGATAAATCAATTTTTTCCACTACTTTTTATAGAACAGAGATCTTCTTCGTCATATCATAGAAAAAGCTGTGCTATCATTAAATTTCTATCTCCCCGTCAAATACGATTTCTGCCGCTCCTGTCATAAACACATGATTCGTTTCTTCATCCCATGTAATTTGCAAATCTCCCCCTGTCAGCTGAACCGTCACGGATCGCTTGGTATACTTATTTAACATCGCCGCTACTGCCACGGCACAGGCTCCTGTTCCACAGGCTAGAGTTTCACCGGAACCTCGCTCCCATACCCGCATACGCAAGGTGTTTTCATCCAAAACATTGACAAATTCCGTATTGATTCTCTCCGGAAAACGTGGATGATTTTCAAAATTCGGACCGATTTTTTCAAGGGCAAGGGTTCTTACATCCTCCTCGCAGAAGATAATACAGTGGGGATTGCCCATGGAAACACAGGTCATGGTATAGGATTTCCCTAAAACGTCAAGGGGCTTTGCTATGACCGTCTGCTCCGCTATTTGATCGAGGTTTCGGTAATCCGCCCGGGGATCCACCTGTTCCCACTCCTGCGGAATTGCCCCCTGATTAAGTCCCGTACTATCTTCCGGCAGAACAGGAATCTTTTTCCCTTCTAAAATCGGCTCGCCCATATCCACTCGAACAAGGGATACCTTTGCGTTTTCCACGGTCAAAATCAGTTCCTTAATCCCCGCTAAGGTGTCTATGGTGATTGTTGTTTTATCCGTCAGTCCGTAATCGTAAACGTATTTCCCCACACAGCGGATTCCATTGCCGCACATCTGGGAGCGCGAACCATCTGCATTATACATCTCCATTTCAAAATCCGCCACTTTCGAGGGCTTAATCAAAATAAGTCCATCCGAACCGACTCCAAAATGCCGATCGCTTAGGCGAATGGAAAGTTCCCCGGGATTACTCACAGTTTCGGTAAATGCGTTCACATAGATGTAATCATTGCCGATTCCTTGCATTTTTGTAAATTTCATAAATTGCCTCCTATTTACCGCAACTGTGCCAACACCCGCTGTGCCGTTTCCGTCAGCGTACTGCCGCTCTCCATACTTCGTTTCTGGATATAGGAATGTGCCTGGGCTTCTGTCAACAGATTCGTTTCCATCAGCAGTTCCTTGGCTTCCCGAATCAATTTCTGTTCCTCTTCACTCCGCTGTCTGGGCTTTGAATTTCGCCGTTTCTTCTTTCGGGCAATGGAGTCCGCCATCATCGAAACCGTGTGAAGAAGTTCGTGCGCCTTTAGGGGCATGGACAGGCACAGCATACGCTCCCCCCCCCGTTCGTCACATTGCTCCGGTTTCGCCAGAAGAAGCATTTCAAAATGCTCGGGCAAATTCTGATACAGTTCTTGATAACCCATATCCCGAAGCTTTGTGCCGCAGACAAGAATGCCATCGCCTAATTCATTTGCCGTGCCTAGGGCATGGGCGGCTGTGATACTTACCCCGTTCACACGAAAACCGTTTTTCGTCAAAATATTTTTTATGTTTTTTGCATTTTCCATATTGGAGAATGCCACAATTATGCTGCTCATTACAAATACTTCTCTAATTCCCAATCCGTCACGCGACCACTATAATCCTGCCATTCCTCTTCCTTTGCCTTAACATACTGCTCATACACATGACTGCCTAAGACCTCCTTAAGGAATGTGTCCGCCTTTAATTCTGCGATCGCCTCTTCTAAAGTAGCAGGCAGTTTGCTAAGACCAAGCCCCTCTTTTTCCTTGGGACTTAGTTCATTGATATTTCCGCTAACCGGCTCATTGGGCAGTATCTTATGTGTGATACCGTCTAAGCCCGCCGCAAGACTAAGCGCCAAAGTAAGATAGGGATTGCCCATGCTGTCAGGACTTCTTAGTTCAATGCGAGTGCTTTCCCCTCGCTCGGAGGGAATGCGAATAAGGGGGCTTCGATTGCCCGTTGACCAAGCAATATCTGCGGGGGCTTCGTAACCGGAGCTTAGGCGTTTATAGGAATTGACCACAGGATTTAGAATCAAGCTCATGCCCTTAATATGGCGCATCAGTCCGCCGATAAAGTAGCGGGCAGTAGGGCTTAAGCCCAAGGGATCTTCCGTATCGCAGAATACATTTTCCCCATCCTTTGACAGGGAAAAATACAGGTGCAAGCCCGAACCATGCTGACCACTTTTTGGTTTTGGCATAAAACTGGCATACAGACCGAATTTGCGTGCAATGGTCTTAATGGCAAGTTTAGAGGTCACCATGTCGTCTGCGGCACGAAGTACCTCTTCGGGTCCGAAATCAATCTCATGCTGAGCAGGTGCCGCTTCATGATGGGAAGCCTCCACGCAAAGCCCCATGTCCTCTAAAGCTAAAACCATATCCCGACGGACATTTTCACCCAAATCCGTAGGTCCTAAGTCGAAGTACCCCCCCCGTTCTTGACTACCTTCCGTGGGATTGCCGTTTTCATCTGTATCAAACAGAAAAAATTCGCACTCGTTCCCCACCTCAAAATGATAGCCCATCTCCTTCGCCTTGGCTATGGTTTTGCGCAGGACATAACGTGGGTCACCCAGAAACGGCGTGCCATCCGGACGGTAAATATCGCAGATAATACGGGCCACTTTCCCCTGTTGCGGCCGCCATGGAAAGATGGTGAAACTGCTAAGATCGGGATAAAAATACAAATCCGAATCCTCGATTTTCGCAAAGCCTTCAATGGAGGAACCATCAAATACGCATTCACGGCGCAAGGCTTTCTCAAGCTGTTTTGCCGTAATCGCCACGTTTTTCAAGTTGCCAAACAAGTCGGTAAATTGCAGACGAATAAATTCAACGTCCTCTTCCTCTACCTTTTGCAGTATATCTTCCTTTGTCCACCTGTTGCTCATTCCTGCGTTCTCCTTTTTCCCGAAAATAACCCACCACGTCCTCATAGGACAGACTCCCTCCAAATCGTGCAAAAGAACTGTCTATCTCCCTATTTTTTCTTGAAATAACCCACCACGTCCTCATAGGACAGACTCCCCCCAAACAAATCCAAGGCACTGCCTATGGTCACATGAACCTTATTATTTCCCAAAACTTTCATACGCTCCAAGTCCGAAAAATCCCGAACCCCGCCTGCATAGGTCACGGGAATCTTCCCCCAGGCACCAAGAAGCGCAACTAATTCCTCTTCTATCCCCGACATCTTCCCCTCTACGTCTGCGGCATGAATTAAAAATTCATCCGCATATTCGCTTAAGTCTGACAGCAGGGTTTCTCCTATCACTTCCTTGGTAAAATTCTGCCAACGGTCGGTCACCACATAATAAGCACCCTCTCGTTTTCGGCAGCTTAAATCCAAAACAATGCGTTCTTTTCCTACCGCTCTTACAAGACTTTTCAGATTGTCATAATGGATACTGCCATTTTGAAATACAAAAGAGGTCACAATCACGTGGCTTGCCCCCGCTTCAATAAATTCCCCGGCATTCTCAGATGTGATACCCCCCCCCACTTGTAACCCTTCCGGGTAAGCATAAAGGGCGGATAGGGCTTGTTCCTTCGTTGCCTGATAATGGGGGGAATCGGTGCGGTTTAACAATATAATGTGCCCGCCGCTTAAAGCGTCTTGTTTATAACGCACGGCAAAGCTAGCGGCTGACTGTTCGGTAGTAAAATTCTCCGTTGGAGAATCATCTCCGTCACGCAAGCTTGCCCCTACAATTTGTTTTACTTTTCCATTATGAATATCAATACAAGGTCTAAACTCCATAAGGTATCTTTCCTTCTAAGGAGAGAGGTACTCCCTCAACTTCTCATGCACCGCCTGAAAATCCAATGGTTTCCCCAAATGTCCATTCATACCCACCGCAAGGCATTTTTCAATATCGTCCTTAAATACATTTGCAGTCATGGCAATAATAGGTATGGTCTTTGCCCTTTCATGGTGAAAAGCACGAATATGACGAGCCGCATCGTAACCGTCCATCTCGGGCATTTGCAAATCCATAAAGATGATGTCATATCTTTCCGGTGCTTCCTGAAACATGCTTACGGCTTCCACACCATTTTCTGCACACTCGATGATAAGATTTGTGGGTTCAAGCAACGCCATCACGATTTCTTGGTTAATCTCCACATCCTCCGCCAACAGTGCGTATTTCCCGCTAAAGTCAAGGTTCTTTTTCTCACATAGGCTACTGTCCGTGCAGGTATTTCGTTTGTCACAATTTGCACAGGCAGGATCTTTGGGATTCAGTGTCATCGTTTCTTCACTACGCAAAATCTGTATCCGGAAGAGGAAAGTGGAACCACGCCCCGGCGTTGACTCAATCCAGATCTCTCCGTCCATCAATTCCACAATACGCTTTGAAATGGCAAGTCCAAGCCCTGTGCCGCCGAATTTTCGGGTGGTACTGTGTTCTGCTTGCTGAAAGGAGGAAAACAGTTTCGCCTGTTGTTCTGCGCTGATTCCAATCCCGGTATCCGTCACTTCCATACGAATGGTACAAAGCCCATTTTCCTCTTTTTCAAGCTCTGCTCTTAAGGTAATGCTACCCTCTTCCGGGGTAAATTTGACTGCATTGCTCAGGAGATTAACAACAACTTGGGTCAACCGTTGATCATCCCCAAACAGGAAGGCGGGGATCGCTTCATCAATGTCAAAGTGCAGTTTTTGCTTACGTTCCTTTACTTTGTAGGTAATGACATTTAAGGTACGGGAAACCATATGGTCAAACACAAAACTAACAGGGGACAGTTCAAGCTTCCCTGCTTCTATTTTGGACATATCAAGCACATCATTGATTACGCCCAAAAGATGTACGGAAGCATCCTCTATTTTGCCGAAACAATAGTCTTTCTTCCTGATATCCGTTGCCCCTTTTCCGATTGCAATCATGCCCGTAATGGCATTTAAGGGGGTACGGATCTCATGGCTCATATTCGATAGGAAATCTGCTTTCGCACGGGATGCCGCTTCCGCAGCTTCTTTCGCATGGAGAAGCTCCGTCATGTCGTGAAGCAGCACCAGTGTACCCGAAAACAGCTCCACACCTTCTTTTTCAATGGGAACGATGGTTCCTTCATAAGACCTATTTTCTACCACGGCTTCAAAATAACAGGGTATTTCCTCCTCTTTCGCCTGTGACACAGATACGGCAAGAATCTCTGCCAATTCAGGATGGAAGCACTGGGATAGCAAGGTAGTAAAAGAACGACCGGAAAGAACACCGGATTCCATTCCCATAAACTTTGCCGTAAACTCGGTTCCCAAGAGATATTTATCATCTTCGCTTAATAAAAACATCACGTCAGGCGAATGCTTTAGCATCTGGCGAATGTATTCATCCGTCAACAATTTTTCACGATGCATTTTCTTGTAGAGTTTTTCTTGCGTTGCCATGTTTACGTGAAAGGTCTCCATCAAACGTTTTGTGGTTTTCACCTCACGCTTTAGCTCACGCAACTGTGCCTTAGCTGCCGCTAATTCTTCTAATACTTCCTCATGTTCCTGCCGTGGAACAACATCCCTCATGTTCATTTCCCCCTTGTTGCCGCAAACACATGTTTAAGTATATAGATAGACCTACAGTATACAAGCAATGATAGAATAATTATGAAAACGATTCGCTAAGTGGGTCTTATCGCTTGATGTTGGGCAAAGCTCTCCTCCCGAATATGCCAACATAAATGGTGACTTATCACTTAATTTTTCGGCAACCATAGTTGCCTCAGTCAAAGGTTTTACGCCAAAACTCATGCGCCGTACCATGCAGGAAAACACCAGTACCGCTTGCTTATCGGGAATCTGAACAATTTTATCCATTAGTTCCAAAGAAGTGCCAATCACATCCATGCTGCTTGCCGAAATCAATGTAAATACTGCCCCTTGATCCATGTAGCCTCGACAGATCCCTCTACCCTCTTCGTCAAGAGCCAACATTGCCCGTATAACAGGCACCTCATCATAGTCCGCTCGATTCTTGAAATCCAACAAAAACGGCACAAACTGCAAGCCCTCGTCCAATTTTCCATCTTGGGCAAAGTCTATGCTTTCCATATACTCCCTTGCTGACATGTGATTGATCTCTTCCACGATATGTCCGGTGCTTTTGGTAATCTCCCCCGTATAGGGCAGCTTGTTTTTATCCGAAACGGTGGCAATCAAAAAACGAGGTGACACATTGCCGCTAAGCAAAATATAGGACATCTCTGTCAGGGAATGTTCTCCATTGTAGAAAGTACTGCATTTTTCAAAGGTGATGCTGTCGTCAATGGCTATGCTTCCAAAGACAGGCGTACCGGGACACAATTCATTAAAGACCTCTATGTACTGATCCCCTGCGATATCCGCAAAAAGAGGCGGGAAAGCAAGGATGAGCTTTGGCACATCGGGCAGCTTTGCCAAAGAGGCGGTAAGGGCATCTTTAACGGGTTCGGTAATGTCCTCTGTTTCTGAAATCGGTTTGGTAACGCCTACTTCAAAGTTCACATCATCTGAAGTCAGTACCATAATGGTCAGCATCATCATGCCGGCTTCGCCATTCACCGCCTGTGTCATGGTGGTAGTACCCGCAATGGGAAATGGCAGGGCAGTAGCAACAGCAGTGTAAACTCCCGAATCTACGTATTCGGTATCACACATTAAAATACCTGCCGAATTTTTTAACAAGGTGATTTTAGACAGCTGTTCGGCGATCTCCTCTACGGCAATTTCCGGATCGTCGGTTTCATAGGTGTACATGGTAACTGATTGAATCATAAGCTAGTATCCTTTCTATAGGGGATTGTTGTGGCGGGTCTCACCCAAGTTTCTTTCTATAGATTATAGCACATTTTTGAAAAAAGCACAAGAGTGAGTACAGCCCCCGGTCACGGTAACATACCCAATAAGCGTTCCTTTTCATTTTCTTCCGGATGTTCCAGCACCTGTTCCAACAGATACTCTAAGGTTTCTCCTATTTCCTTACCGGGTTTCATGCCCATGGCAATCAGATCTGCTCCCGATACTGCCAAATCCTTTAAGTTTAGACACTGGTTCTTTGCTATAATTTCCTCATATAATCTCTCATAGTTTTCAATGTAAGCCAATTTTTCCTTTTGCCCATAATCGCTTTTGCCTGCGTTGTCTGCTCTTTTTACCAGAAATAAATCAGGAAAATGCCTTTCCCCTATGCGATGTATGGCTCGGCGTACTGCGGCCGGAGTAAGGGGCGGTTCATCATCATGCCACAACACCAAGGTGCTGACCGTATCTACGGTATCATTATCCATCTTCAGTCCCCGCAAAATCTCTTTCGCCATCACAGCACTGATCTCGGGGTGACCCCTGAAATGATCCCTCCCCTCATTATCCACGGTGCGACAGTTCGGTTTTCCCACATCATGCAAGAGCATGGTAAGGCGAAGATGCGGCTTTGCCGAAATATGTTTCACTGCCGCAAGGCTATGTCCTCCCACTGTGTAACAATGGTAACGATTGTTTCGTTGTTCGGTTTCCATCATCACGTCAAACCATGGAAATAAAAGCTTGCTAATGCCTGTTTCATAGAGTGTCTGCATTTCTTCCGGATGAGGCGATATCAAGAGCTTGACCAACTCTGTGCTGATTCGCTCCTTGCTTATTTTTGACAACTGCTCTACGCAATGAGAAATAGCCGCCTTTGTTTCCGGCTCTATGACAAAACCCAATTGAGCGGAAAAACGAACTGCTCGCATCATACGTAAGGCATCTTCGGTAAAACGTTCTTTGGGATTTCCCACACAACGAATAATGCCCTCGGTGAGGTCTTTTCTCCCACCGAACAAATCCACCAGACCATGGTGCATATGATAGGCCATTGCATTTATGGTAAAATCCCTCCGCCTTAAATCTTCCGCCAACTGATCTACAAACACCACCGCCTTGGGGTGCCGCCCGTCCTCGTATTGCCCGTCTATGCGATAGGTGGTGACTTCAAAGCTTTCTCCCTCTAAAAGTACGGTGACCGTTCCATGGGCAATTCCCGTATCCACGGTGCGGGGGAAAACTCCTTTTATTTCCTGCGGATTGGCACTTGTTGTAATGTCCCAATCCGCAGGGGTTTGCCCAAGCAAAGAGTCACGGACACAACCGCCTACCGCATAGGCCGGAAATCCGTTTTGTTCTAACTGTTCTATAATGAATGCCACTTTTTTGGGGAGTGTAATTTTCATGAAAAAACTCCTTTATTTTCGGATATTCTATTGAATTTTGTCCTGATTTGTGTTATGGTTATTGTACCATATTCTGTTTCACAAATCAAGACTAGGAGGATTTTCCAAATGAACACTACCGCTTTTTTTGACATGTCTTATGGGGTTTATATCGTGACCTCCCTAGACCACGGGCGTCCTGTGGGCTGCGTTGCCAATAGCATCATGCAGATTACATCCGACCCTGCCACCATTGCCCTTAGCCTAAACCACGACAATTACACTCATAGCTGTGTGGCAGAAACGGGTCAGTTTGCCTTTTCTATCTTGTCGGAAAATACCTCCCCTGAGGGAATTCGGACATTTGGCTTTCAAAGTAGCCGCACGACGAACAAGTTTGCCGCTGTTCCCCATGTGACCAGATCCGGTCTTCCTATCATTAAGGACAGTTTGGGTTACGCTGTGTGTAAGGTGATTTCCACCTTAGAAACCGCAACGCATACTATATTTTTAGGACAAGTCATAGATGCGGACCGTTTTGAAGCGACTGCTCCCCCTATGACCTATGCTTACTATCACAGCGTACTAAAGGGCAAGACCAACAAAAAAGCCCCCACCTATCAGGTGCCGGAGCCTGATGCAGTTTCTGACGAACAGGTTGCTCCCGCCAAAAAAACCAAATGGGTCTGTGACTTGTGCGGTTATGTATATGAGGGGGATGCATTGCCTGATGATTACACCTGTCCTATTTGTGGGTACGATAAGTTTAGTTGACCAAGGAAAGCGTTAGCACTCCCATTGCTAACGCTTTCTCTTTTATGGAATAATTTACGGAGAACAAGAGATGAATCTCATTGACGAAAACGGAATAGCCAAACTAACCTTCAAAAACTTTATCTTCTGCGAAGTATATGGCAATCAAAAACGAAATGTATTTGAAAAATTTTTCTTTCGATACATTTCACCGGGAACAGCTGTCCTGTTTTTGATCCGGCGTATGCTGTGTTCAAAGAGCATATTGCGAAAGAAATATTATCAGTGGCGACTTTTCCGAAAATACGGCGTACACGTTTCCAGACATGCAAAAATTGATATAGGTTTTCGCTTAGCTCATCCAATAGCGATTTGTATCGGTGAGTGTCAAATTGGCAAGAATGTGACCATACATCAAGGAGTAACCATTGGCTCCAAATATCCAAGCAAAGATCCGAGAACACGTGAAACAGAAAACAATTTTCCGGTTATCGGAAGTTATTGCAGGATATGGGCAAATGCAACCGTTATCGGTGCTGTTACACTTGAGTGGTATACACAAGTTGCCGCAGGTGCTGTTCTTCTTACCGATACGGAATCGTGTTCTATTTATGCAGGCGTTCCTGCGAAAAAAGTGAAGAATATAGATAGACACGTAACAGGTGTCTGGTGAAAATCAGGTCGCTATATCAAGTTATTTTTTACTGCAATGAAGCAACATAAAGCGGACTCTAAAAAGGTAAACCTTTTTAGAGTCCGTTGCTACCTAGTGCATTCAGCCATTTCTCATCAAATTGCAAAATCCACATACAAAGCACACATTTCTCTGATACCATAACTTTAGATTCAAAAAATAATAACGGAGGACTTTTGCAAATGCAGACAAATAACCAAAATATACGCCTTACAATCGGCGGCATGACCTGTATCAACTGCCAAAATAAAATCGAAAAAAAACTGTCGCATACCCCGGGCATAAGCAGTGTCACGGTGAGCTATCGCAGCGGATTTGCCCAAATCACCTATGATACTGCCATTATTTCCGAAAAGGACATACGTTCCATCGTTGAAAAACTAGGCTATGAACCGTTGCCGGATAAGCCAAAACCAAGTGCTGACATCGGCAAAATTGCAGGAATTCTTGCCATTATCGTTTTGCTGTATGCACTGCTTGAGACCTCCGGTCTGTTGAACCTGTTGGTACCGAATCAATTAGCAGATACAAAGATGGGCTATGGTATGCTCTTTGTCATTGGTCTGTTTACCTCCATTCATTGCATTGTTATGTGCGGCGGTATCAATCTATCCCAATGTATCCCCAAAGGTGCGACCGCAAGTGGAATTGCTGATTCCGATTCGGGTAGCAAACCCGGTAACAAAGCTCGCTATTCCACAGACTCCGGCAACACCGGGAAGAACCCGGCAAAAGAAGAAGCAAGTCTTTCCCCTCTCTTTGCTCCTGCCTTGCTCTACAATCTGGGACGTGTGGTATCTTATACCGTGATTGGTCTTGTACTTGGTTTCATTGGTATGTTATTGGGCGGCAATTCCGGGGCAGGTCTTTCTGTCACAGTGCAGGGTATCTTAAAGCTGATTGCCGGTGTGGTTCTGGTGATTATGGGAATCAATATGCTGGGATTTTTCCCGATCCTTCGCAGATTTCAGCCACAATTGCCCACGTTCCTTACGAAGAAAGTCGCTGAAAAGAAAGTCGCCAGTAAAAGCCCTCTGATCGTAGGCTTACTAAACGGTTTCATGCCTTGCGGTCCCTTGCAATCCATGCAAGTGATTGCCCTAGCCTCCGGCAATCCCCTTGTAGGCGCAACTTCCATGTTCCTATTTTCCTTGGGAACGGTTCCTCTCATGTTAGGGCTTGGCTCCATTGTTTCGATTTTAGGCAAGAAATTTACCCAAAAGGTCATGAAGGTGGGTTCTGTTTTATTGGTAGTGCTTGGTCTTGCCATGCTCACCCAAGGCGTAAGTCTTGCGGGATTATTTCCCACAGAGTTTTTGTATCTTATAATGATAGCCCTCTGTGCATTAGGTATTATTTCCCTTGTTCCCTTTAAGCGACCGACTGACCGGAGCTTGGCAAGTTTTGGTGTTATCGCCTTAACAATTGTACTGTTATCTGCTTGGAATACCGGATCTTTTGGCGGGTCAGCGAACGCTCCTGCTTCCGGCACTACCGCCACAGAGGGGAACTTGGGCAACACGGACTCTGCCGCTGCTGATACAGGCAAGGATTCTGCTGATACTGACAAGGTACAGCTCATAGCCAGTACACTTTCCGCAAATGGGCGTTATCCCAACATTACCGTAGAGGTGGGTACTCCTGTCAAATGGACACTTACAGCCCCTGCGGGCAGCATAAGCGGCTGTAACGCTAAGCTCAATATCAAAACCTATGGCATTAGCAATTTTGCCCTAAAACCGGGGGATAATATCATTGAATTTACGCCCACAAAGACCGGAGAAGTCCCCTATAGTTGCTGGATGGGTATGATTCGAGCCAAAATCACGGTGGTACCTGCCGGTACTGCAACTACCGGTGACAGCGGCGAGAACTCTTTGGGAAATACTTTAGCCGGTGACGGCACTACAAATGCATTATCGACAACTTCTGTAAGTAACAATACAGCAACTGCTTTAACAAACGGAAGTGACGACTTCGATTCTGATGATGCTACTCCTGACTGCTGTAGCACACCATAAGAATTTATAGAAATTAAGAAAGGAATTTGGTGTTCCAACATGAAAAATGAAGTCCTAAGCATTCAAGGCATGACCTGTGCCGTCTGCGCACAGCGTATCGAACGAACCGTAAAGAAATTATCCGGCATTTCACAGGCAACGGTGAATTTTGCCAGCGAAAAATTATTTGTGGAATATGAGCAGAGTGCCGTATCTTTGCCGACAATTAAAGAAGCCATTGTAAAAATCGGCTATGAAGTAGTAGAGAAAAAAGAAGCGAAAGCAGATGAAGGCAAGGATAAAAAACAGCAAGCCGTAAAGGTCTTGTGGACAAAGTTTACCATATCCGCCGTATTTTCCATTCCTCTCCTTTATATTGCCATGGTACCCATGTTGACTAGGTACGGCATACGCCTGCCCTATCCCCCAAGTCTTGACCCCATGATCTACCCCTTAATCTATGCCCTCCTTGAAATCCTGTTGCTGATTCCCGTCATTGCAGTAGGTCATAAGTTCTACACCATAGGATACAAAGCTTTATGGAATCGCAGTCCAAACATGGACTCTCTGATTGCAATCGGCACAAGTGCCGCCGTACTTTACAGCATTTACAATACCATTCAGATTGCAAACGGGCATTTTTATGCAGTGGAATCCTTGTATTTTGAAACCGCAGGTGTCATCATCACCTTGATTTTATTGGGCAAATCCTTAGAAGCCGTTTCCAAAGGGCGAACCGGCGAGGCAATCAAAAAGCTAATGGGATTGGCCCCGAAGACTGCTTTTGTGTTAAAAGACGGTGTGGAACGTGAAATCCCTATTGAAGCCGTACAAATCGGCGATGTCATCGTAGTAAAACCCGGAGCAAAAATCCCTGTAGACGGTTCTGTCATCGACGGTCATAGTGCCATTGATGAATCCATGCTGACAGGAGAGAGTATGCCCATAGATAAGAAAACAGGGGATCCGGTTTTTGCCGCCTCCTTAAATACCACAGGCAGCATTCGTTTTCGGGCGGAGAAAATCGGAAGTGATACAGCTTTGGCCGGGATCATCAAATTGGTAGAAGATGCACAAGGCAGTAAGGCTCCCATTGCGGCTCTTGCAGATAAGGTTTCCGGTATCTTTGTACCCATTGTCTGTGCCATTGCCCTCCTTGCCGCTCTTGCATGGCTCATTGGCACAGGGGGCAACGTAGGCTTTGCCTTAACCATTTTCATTTCTGTATTAGTGATTGCTTGCCCTTGTGCCTTGGGCTTAGCCACCCCTACTGCCATTATGGTCGGTACGGGAAAGGGTGCGGAAAACGGCATTTTAATCAAAGGCGGAGAGGCATTAGAAACTGCTCATAAGATCAATACCATTATTTTTGACAAGACAGGAACCATTACAAAAGGAACACCCACGGTTACGGATGTGTTGACGGTGGGTGGGGGTACTAACGTACTGTCGCAAGAAAATGCTTCTGCTGAAACAAGTTCTGCCTCGGCGGTCATGGAAACCATGGATATAGACAGACTGTTACAGCTTACCGCTTCCGCCGAACAAAATTCCGAACACCCCGTCGGTCAAGCCATTGTGACAGGCGCACAGGAGAAAGGGCTGACACTCTTGCCCACAAACCAATTTATTTCCATTACAGGGCGAGGGATTGAGGCAACAATCGACACGCAAATTATTTTAGTTGGAAATCGCAAGCTTATGGAGGAACGCAGCATTTCCGTAGATGCCTTAGAACAAGACTTGGATCGCTTGGCAGGCGAGGGGAAAACGCCCATGTACATTGCCACCAACGGCGTACTCGCAGGGATTGTCGCCGTGGCAGACGTGGTAAAAGAAACAAGCAAGGCCGCCATCGACAGTCTGCACAAAATGGGTATTGAAGTTGCCATGATTACAGGCGATAATGCGAAAACCGCACAGGCCATTGCCGCACAGGTTGGCATAGACCGTGTATTGGCAGAAGTTCTGCCCCAAGATAAGGTAAATGAAGTCAAGAAACTGCAAAGCGAAGGAAAAAAGGTTGCCATGGTAGGAGACGGCATTAACGATGCACCTGCTCTGGCACAGGCGGACATTGGCATTGCCATTGGCTCCGGCACGGATGTTGCAATGGAAAGTGCTGACATCGTTCTTATGAGAAGCCGCCTGACAGATGTTCCCACCGCCATCAATTTGAGCAAGAGAACGATCCGAAACATCAAGCAAAACCTCGGTTGGGCCTTTGGCTACAATGTCGTTGGCATTCCCATTGCGGCAGGTGTTCTCCACTTGTTTGGCGGGCCGTTGTTAAATCCCATCTTTGCGGCGGCGGCTATGAGTTTGAGTTCTGTGTCGGTTTTGACGAATGCACTTAGATTGAAGAGGTTCAAGGCAACCGAAAATGGGTAATAATTGTAATTGAAAACGGTGGCCCACTCTGCCCGAAAAAGATCCCTCGCTTGGCCGAAAGCAACTTAGCGATTGGCGAGCGAATGCGAAGCCAGAGCTTAGTGCGAGGTCGTTCACGAACCTTAGTGAGTGCGTAGCACGAACTTAGTTGAGTGAACAGTGAACATGAGTACGCAAATAGTGCAGTCAGCATAGGCTTCCTGCAAGGAGAGTCTTCCCTCCATTTCGCTCGAAGGTTCTTTTTCGGGCAGATAGAGCCGCCGTTTTCATTCTACACTTAGAACACATACATCAAATCACCAGTAAAACATCCAACTAAGAAAGGAATCTTCTAATCATGAAAAAACGTATTTTAACTGTTACCGCTCTATCCACTCTACTGCTTTTAACCGCCTGTTCCGCCCCAAAGGGACTGGATGTGGTGGGGCAAGAATCCATTTCAGCTTTTGACAAGGTACTAACCGCCATTCCCGACAAGGTGAATGCAGAGAAATCAAATGACGCTTGGTCTATCACCTCTCCCGATCAGGAAGTGCGTTTTATCTGGAGTGCTGATTACAGTACCTCCCCCCTCTATGACGTGATGTTAGAACTTGATGCAAGGCCATTTTTAGAGGCAGGGCTTGACCCTGAAAAACTGCCGGATAATTATTATTTTACCCAAAGTAACGCTCAAGATGTTGATACAACAGACGGCACAACGAATAACACAACAACGAACAGCAATGATGGGGGGACACTTGATAATGGTGGAACATATGACACCAATCCACGCTTAATTGTCGGCACGAAACTAGGCACGGACACTCCTGATGACAAAGATGATTCCTCACCCCTTACTGCCTATAAACAAATCGTAAACCACTATCGTGATTCCATCAACTATCACAACACACTTGACCACTACGGAGTCAAATTAGGAGACGGCAATATGTTTGAGTGGGCAAAGGACATGAGTACAAACGAATATGACAAATCTGTCCAAGATAAGGATATTGTGTATGTGCTAAATCCGGAGCCATTAATTGCGGCAGGCGTTGACCCGGAAAAAGTCACCGGTTGGGCATATGCACAGGTTCCCATCGAGGAAAACGGCAAACCCGTACAGGTGTTTAAGTTTCTAAAAGCATTTGACTTGAAGTAGATTTTCAGTTTCTCGTAGAGGAAAATGGAAAACCCGTACAAGTATTTCAGTTTCTAAAAGCATTTGACTTGAAATAGAATTTCGTGTAAAACAGATTTTAGACATTACGTAAAAACATCATAACTGTAGATACAGAGAATCTTCACGCATATCAATTACTGCGTGGAGACTCCCTGCATCACAGAATCAGGAGGAAGCAACTTACTGTTTCTCTGACAATTTTCGGTATTGTTTCGTCCGTGAGATAAGTTCAAAGCTACCATGAATTGCAAGCTCCCCATTTTCAATAATTAAAATTTCATCAAAATCAGACAAGCTCTCCGATAAATCATGGGTTATCATGATAACTGTCTTATCCTTCATCTTCATGATTTCACCCTGCAAAAATGCCTTAAGCTGCTCATCTACTGCCGCAAATGGTTCATCCATCAAGCAAATCGGTGTATCGGCACACAGCATTCGCAGCACCGACAATAATTGCTTTTCGCCGCCGCTTAAATTTTGACAGTTATCTGCGGTTTTGACAGCATTTGAATAGTTCCCTTGGATTTTTTCTGAAAAAGCGATGCCTTTTAAGGGAGAATAGCTTCCAAATACTGTCATATTACGAATAAATTCTTCTGAATAAATATGTTCCAATTGATTTGCACAGAAAACAATGTCCGTTAAATCAATCGTTCTTATCTCCTCGCCATCAACAAAAACACTGCCACTTTCCATGTCAACCCATTTCATAATAACGCCCAATATCGTTGATTTTCCGGAACCATTCCCACCAATGATTGCATACTTCTTTCCTTTTTCAAATTGAAAACTGAATTTTTTCATTGCAAAATTCTCAAAGGACAAACAAACATTGTCCAAGGTAATAGTGCTTTTGAACTCACTTACGATGGGCAGACAATCTCTTTCATCGGCATTTGTTTCAAACAAAGCTAATACTTTTTTAATAATACCCTTGGTGGAATGAATGGCATTGACATCATACAAAATCGATAGAACGGGTGACACAAAACATTCTACATACCCAAGTGCGGCGACAGCCGTGCCAACACTTATTTTTTCCGTCAGCATCAAATAACCTGCCAAAGCAAACGCCGCAATACTAATGGAATATGTCAAAAATCCGTTAAATGCAAGCGTGAGCGCTTTGAATTTCCCATAATAAAAACGCTTATTTCTTGTTTCATTCAACACCTTATCATGATGAACCAGAATGTTTTCACGGGTTCTTGCATTTATCAGCTTAAAACCCTCGAGCAAATCTTTGATACAGGAAGTGTAAACTCCCATTTGCATACTGTAGCCATTTCTTCGTTGGGACAGTTGTTTTGCAGTCAACTTCGTCATAAAAACGGAAAATAGTGAAAACAAGATTAATGCAATTGCAATCCGAAAATCAAGAAAAACAAACAGCACGGTACCATAGACAACAACCATGATAAGCGAATTGATTAAATCAACGAAAGGAATGATATAGTCAGAATCAATTGCAGTAATGTCGTTTGCTTGCAGAGAAATATATTCGCCGACATTTTTTTGTGAAAACTGCTTAAAACGCAGACGTGAGATGGCTTTCAGAAAATCTCGTTTCATGTTGACTTCAAAATTGATTGCGACTTTCCATCCGCAAATCGCCTCAACATAAGATAAAAAACAATATGCGATATAGATACCCAACAAAATAAAAATCAAAGGCAGCAATTCAATCTTAAGTTCCTCTTTCGGCAGATCAAATAATCGTTTACTCAGCAAAGGAACGGAAGCAAGACACAAAGTTCCGAAAAGTCTTAATATGACTTGTAAAATGATAAAATGTTTCACTTTATTTATGTATTTTTTCACCTTATTTGTAAACCTCACTTCTCGCCTCGGCTATTTTATATCTTGCACAGAACATCAAAACTCCAACAAGTCGCTTTTTATTATCATACATATATGTTTGCTTTCTGTCAAGTGTGTTTTGAGATTTATTAGATTTTAGTTTTTATTGAATGAATATCATAGAGGAAAACGGCAAACCCGTGCAGGTGTTTCAATTTCTAAAAGCATTTGACTTGAAATAGATTTTCAGGTAAAATGTACTTAGGGCATTGCGTAAAAATGCCATAGATGTAGATGCAGAGAATCCCCTCGCATAGTAAGATACTGCGTGGAGACTCCCTGAACACAGAATCAGGAGGAGATAACATAACATGGCAAAATCAATCATCAACGTAGACGGCATGGCTTGCGAGCATTGCGTAAAAGCCATCCAAACAGCAGTCGGTGCTTTATCCGGCGTATCAAGCGTAGCCGTAGATTTGGAGAAAAAAACGGTAACCGTAGAACATGTACCTGAGGCGACAAGCCTTGATACCATTAAGAATGAAATTGAAGATCAAGGTTACGAGGTTTTATAAGAAGTTCTGTAAATGAAAAACACCACAATTCTAGTGTACTGTACCATAAACACCGAACCAAAGCTCTTGGAGGTTCTATAAATGGAAAACACCACAATCCTAGTCGTAGACGACGAACCAAAGCTCTTGGATGTTTTATCCTCTTTCCTTACAAGTCGCGGCTATACTGTCCTAACCGCCGCAAGCGGCACACAGGCTCTTACACTCTTTTCCGAAAATAATATCGCTCTCATTCTCTTAGACCTCATGCTCCCTGATTTATCGGGAGAAGAGGTCTGTACTGCGATTCGCAAAACCTCCCGTGTACCCATTATTATGCTGACGGCAAAGACTGCGGAAAGCAGTCATTTACATGGTCTGTCCATCGGTGCAGATGATTATATCACAAAACCCTTTAGCCTAAAACTGGTCGCTGCCCATATGGAAGCACTTCTTCGCCGCACGACGGATGACCTTCTTCCACTAACACAAAAATCTTCTTGGCGAAATGGGGATTTGGTGATTGATTTTGAGAAAAATAGGGTTCTGAAAGGCGGAAAATCCGTTCACCTAACTGCAAGCGAATACAAACTTCTATCTGCTCTCATCAAATATCCCGGCAAGGTATTTACCCGAGAGGAGCTTATTTCCCTTGTTTTTGGAGATGATTTTGACAGCTTTGACCGTGCCGTTGACACGCACATCAAAAACTTGCGGCAAAAAATCGAGGACGATACGAAAAATCCTGTGTATGTGCGAACTTTACGGGGTATCGGCTATCAATTTGGAGGAGAGTAACTATGCGGCTTCGTTTTCGCTCACAACTTACCCTTATCATCAGTGCCATTGTGCTTGCCACGATTGCACTGATTAGTTTGTGTGCCGATTGGCGGATCAACTTGGAATTTGAAAAATATGCCAAGGAACAGCAACATTCTCATGCGGCAGAACTTGCCGAAAATCTAAGTCAAGCCTATAACAGCGAGAAGGATTCCTGGGATTTTTCTTATGTCCATGGGGTCGGTATGACGGCACTTTATGAAGGCTATATTATCCGCTTAGAGGATGCAAAGGGCGTTGAAATCTGGGATACCGAACATCACGATATGGCACTATGCAGTCAAGTCATAATGGATATTATGGAACAAATGGAAGAAAAACGCCCGAACCTGGACGGTCACTTTATGGTGTTGGCTTATGACCTTACCCGAAATAACCAAATAATGGAACACGCTGAAAATAGTCAGGCATTTGAACATACAGGAGATAATCAAATCGGCGACCATACCAAAAATAGTCAGACTTCTGAACATACTGACGATAATAAAACCGGCAACTATGCCGACAATGCCCAAACTTTTGACCATACAGAAAATACCCAAGCGGTTGGTCATTTGGAAATCCAATACTACGGCCCTTATTTTCTGCGAGAAAGTGATTTTAAGTTCTTAGCTTCCCTGCACCTTGTACTATTTCTAATCGGCATACCCGCCCTGCTTGCTTCTATTGGTGCCGCCTTATTTTTCGCCAAACGTATTTCTCGCCCATTAATTGAAACAGCGCAGATTGCCACACAGATTGCAGGTGGCAATTATCGGATTGCTTTAACAGAAAGCAGCAACACCCACGAACTGTATGAACTTGCCTGTGCCATCAATCATATGTCCTCCTCGTTAAATCAACAGGAAATCTTGCGCCGACGTTTAACAAGTGATGTGGCACATGAATTACGCACCCCTCTTTCCACCTTATCTTCTCATCTTGAGGCTATGATTGAGGGCATTTGGGATACAAGCATAGAACGATTAGAAAGCTGTTATGAAGAAATCAGACGTATTTCCGGACTTGTGGCGGATTTAGAGAAATTGGCACAGGCGGATAGCGAAAATCTGCAACTGGAAAAAGTGCCTTTGGATTTACAAGAGATGCTCATGCAAGCCGCCCAAGTCTTTGAACGTGCGGCGGCGGATAAGGGGATTGTGATTGACTCCCCCCAAGGGACTGCTTCCTCCGTGGTTCCTGCCGATAAAGATCGGCTCATGCAGGTAATTACCAATCTTTTGTCAAATGCCATCAAGTATACGCCAACAAACGGTGTGATTCGCCTTGAGATAAAGGATTCGGAAACCGAAGGTGTATTCTCTATCGCCGATAACGGCATGGGCATTCCCGAAAATGACCTGCCCCTAATCTTTGAACGCTTTTACCGCACGGATTTGTCAAGAAGTCGGGAAACAGGCGGCTCAGGTATAGGACTTTCCATTGCCGGTGCCATCGTAGCTGCCCATGGTGGAACCATCACGGTGGATAGTGAGTTGGGGGTGGGGAGCTGTTTTAGTGTTTCTTTACCGAAAATTTTCTGACAAGCTCTCGGATAAATCATGGGTTATCAGATTACAGGAAGTAAAGAACACTTCCTATAATCAGATTGACGGGGCAAAGTACGCCCCTTTTATCGAAAGTTCGTTCCGAACTTCCGATAAGCTATATTACAGGAAGTAAAAAACACTTCCTATAATCAGATTGACGGGGCAAAGTACGCCCCTTTTATCGAAAGTTCGTACCGAACTTCCGATAAGCTATATTACTTCTGTATCACTTTTGCAGGTACACCAACCGCTGTGCAATCATTCGGTATATCCCGAACGACTACCGCCCCCGCACCCAGAATAGCATTTTCCCCAATGGAAACCCCTTGTATAATACTACTTCCCGTGCCGATTTCTGAACATTGCCCAAGCAGAACCTTTCCGGAAATATTCACACCGGGATATACCGACACATAATCCGCAAGCACAGCATCATGCCCCACCCTTGCATTAAGATTCAAAATACAGTGTTTACCAATTACAATATTTACCGTTACAATCACGCCCGAACACAAAATAGTACCTTCTCCTATTTGAACATACGAAGAGCATATCACATCAGGAGCAATTAAGATCGGATATTTTATATTGGGATTTTGTGCAAGCTTAGACACTACCGTTCTGCGGTCTTTTGCGTTTCCTATGGCACAACTTACAAAGACTTCCTCACTATAGTACAACAGCCATTTTGTATCGCCGAGAACCGGATATCCGTTTATTTGTTCCCCCGGTTTGGCATAGTCGTCCACGAACCCCAAAATATTCCAACAAGGAGTCTTTTGATTGATGGTTTCTGCCAACCATAAGACTTCTCTCCCGAATCCCCCTCCGCCAAAAATAATCAAATCTTGCATATGCGTTTCCCTTCTGTTTCTAATTGTCCGTTTTTGCGGCAACACCCTGCCGTCCGTTTTTTGTTTCCTTAATGATATGGCATATGCGTTCCACTTCGCCCAAAGGCAAATCCGGGTAAATGGGGAAACACAGTACCTTTGCCGAACACTCCCTTGCTACTTCCAAGGGCTGTTGCTTATATTTGTTCTTAAAACAAGCCATATCTGCCGTTAAAGGATAAAAATATTTTCTGGGATACACATCATGTGCCCGTAAAACCTCATAGACCTTATCTCTGTCATAGCTGCCCGTAAGCAGCGCAGGGCAATAGGCATAGTTTGGTACGAGGTCTTTTTCGTAAGGCAACAAGCAAATCCCCTTTTCTTCCCCTAACAAGCCATGATAGGCTTCAAAAATCCTTTTCCGTTTTTTGATTTCATCGTCAATATGCTTCAAATTACAAATCCCCATTGCCGCATGAAATTCATCCATCTTAGCATTTGCTCCGATAGAAACTGTCAACTCCTCTGAACGAATCCCAAAGTTTTTCAGATTATACAGGGTTTCGTACAGTTCTCTCTCCTGAAAACAGGAAATACCCCCCTCAATGGTATGGAACACCTTTGTCGCATGGAAAGAAAAGATAGAGGCATTCCCAAAATTTCCTACTCCCACACCTTTATACCGCTCTCCGAAAGCATGGGCAGCATCATAAATCACCTTTAGTCCATATTTATACGCAATTTCTTGTATTTTGTCTACGGAACAAATATGTCCATAAATATGGACCGGCAGAATGGCAACGGTTTTTTCTGTAATTAAATCCTCTATCTTGCTTTCGTCGATCGTATAATTCCCTTCTTTCACATCACAAAATACCGGCTGCAAACCATTGCGGACAATGGCATGAGTGGTCGAAACGAAAGTGAACGGCGTGGTAATAACCTCACTCCCCGCCGGAAAATTCATTGCTTGAATCGTAAGTTCAAGCGCCATATGTCCGTTTACCATAAGGGACGCATTTGGAACCTCCAAATAGCCTTTCAGCATCTCCTCTAAACGTTCATGATATTGCCCCATATTGGTCAGATGACGAGATTCCCACAGAGGCTTTATCATCGCTATGTATTCTTCAAAATCCGGCATGGAACTTCTTGTGGTCTGTATCTTCATCTCTTCTCACCCTTTTCCGCAAGGAATAGCGAGTCGTTGCTCTACTTCGCAGATAATTTCCGCAAACGCCCCATCCGTATCCTGCAAATTCAAAGCAATTTCCTTAATCAACTTGGATTGCCTGCGATAGTATTCTGCATCCATATAATAATGCCTAATTTCTTCTTTCATTTGCTGATAATCTTTGACCCAAAACTCTTCCGTAACCTCCATGCCTACATCGCCGTAACCTACCGTCAACACCGGAAGTCCTTTATCCATAGCATAGACCGCCCCCGTACCCCCCCCCTATTCTGGTAGGATTCACAAACAAGCGGCAATGTTCTAAGATAGAAGGCAAATCCGATGTTTCGCCATAATATATCGTTTTCTTTGAAAAATTCGGATTGTTTTCACAAAGTCTACGGTAAGGTTCTTCATAGTTGCCGATAAAAATGAATTTGATTTCTACCTGCTCGATTTTCAAAATCATTTCGACAAATTCTTCCGTAATTTCTTTTTCTAAACGAGTCCCCACAACAGCACAAAGAAAATCCGTTTCTGATAAACCAAGTTCCGCTTTTGTAACATGTTTTTCTTGCGGAAGCAGGCTGGTTGTCATTCTTCCCACCACAACATGATCTTTCATTTTCCCACGTGCTTTCAAAATCTCTATGTCCGAGCCTTGCAAGGGTTTTCGCAGAATTTGAAGCTGCCCTAATGTCATCGCAAGTTCGTTTGTCGTTGCAAGTGTTACGGTGGGAACAATTTTGCTAAACAACTCCATGCTCGGACTGCTTCCGCCAATCCCTATGATATAGGCCGGCTTTAGACTCTGAATCGTTTCTAGCAAAGTCTGTATCACCAAGCTGTTCGGCATATCGTTCTCGCACTGAAAAAAAGGGATATGCAGTCCTTGATATACATATTCATTTAAGGATAAATAATCCGTATTATAATTCCATAACCTAGGTTGATACAAAGGTAATAAACACGCTGCAGCCTCGTTAGAATACAGTTCTGCCAGATTCAACAGTAAAACCGATTTTCCTAGTTTGCGCATTAACGTAGCACAGCGATCCAGAGCCACTAGAGTAGGAGAATGGTGTTCACTCCGAAATTGTGAAATAGTCACAATAACAAAGTTCGGATTCCGCTTAGATGCAGGGATTTCTCGTAAGTTTTTCACATCAAATTCCCGCATTATATCCGTAACAATCCCTGCATAAATCCTGTCCAAATTCATCCGGTTTTCCATCGAAAAAAGCGAATGGTTTGCAAAACAATAGTACATCATGTTAGAATAGACGTGATACCTTACATAGAAGTCCTCTTCCCGTCCCATATCATTTGCCAATCGCTTAATCAGCATTTCTATGTATCTATTCTCTTTTGTAAATTCATACAAGAATGTCAGGCCAAAGCTTTGTGCATAAAACGAACCTTTCGAAAGAGCCTCCAGAAAGAATGTCAAAACCTTTTCTTGATTTTGTGTCTGCTCCAACTGTTTTGAAAAATCAGCATAAGCATTATCGCAGGCATTCCGCCAAAAAACAAATTTCTCTAATTCCTTTGTTAAAAAAGCTTTTTCACTTAGAAAAAGCAGTTCTTTTACTTGTTCCTGTATGGATTTGATTACGGTCAAGTTTTTTTCTTGCATATGGATTTCTTGTATATATGGAAACTTAGGGTTCATTATACTTTTTCCTCTCCTGCTTATTCGCATCACATGGAAAATGGAAATATATTTTAATGAAGTAGCTCACAGACCTTAACACAAAATTAACTTTATCAGATTTTTCCATCAATGTCAACAAGAAAGTTGCGAAATCATATTGAATATTATCGAATTTGCCGAATTTTTGACATGTCTTAATTTTCAAATTATAACGCAATTATTTTTTTCAAATTCCCGAAAAAAACGCTTGCATTTCCTTTCACTTTCCTGTATAATAAAGTTCGTTGGTCGAATATGTCTCGTTGGTCAAGCGGCTAAGACACCGCCCTCTCACGGCGGAAACAGGGGTTCGATTCCCCTACGAGATGCTCTGTTTTTGAATATCAAGAACAGCCCAACCCAAGAAGTAGCTGTTTTCCTGTATGGGAGGCAGCTATTTTCGTTAAAAAAGAGAGCCTTATTCCTAATGTTGATTACAGAACTTCTCAGGCAGATTTGTAAGACAGATTTGAATTGACAAAATAACGCAACCGTTCCAATTGATGTAGCAACCATTTTACAAAAGGGAGTCCGGCACCATATGCAAAACTTTGTCCATCTATACCTGTTCTTGGAAGAACAATCTACCCATATGCCACCGCAGAAAATAGCAACGGTCGAAGAACAACACAACTGCCCCTTTCCCTTATCGCAATCCAACAGGGGAACTGCCAAAGAACAACATAGAATCGGCTTACGCTTATTACGCCTTGCCCTATCCCAAACATTTGATCTGCATTTTTCAGAGGATTTGTTGGCATTTGGGAAACACGGCAAACCACATCTGACACAAGAAGGGATTTTTTTTAACATCAGTCATACCAAGGGAGCCGTGGTGTGTGCCGTTTCCAATGTGGAAATAGGGGTCGATATTGAATATGAACGAAAAATTTCTTATGGAATTTTACAAAAAGTATGTAATAAACAAGAAGAATCTCATATACTAAGTAAGCTTGACGGTTTGAATGGCACCCATTCAATTCCGCCAAACAAGAAACACAAAGAATCTCATATACGAAATAAACCTGACCGCTTGCATGACATCCACCCACTACAAGCAAAAGATAAAATTTTCTCCACCGAATTTTTACGCCTTTGGACCTTAAAGGAAAGCTATGTGAAGA
>BNZC01000012.1 GCA_026000755.1 Clostridia bacterium | reverse complement strand
AAAAATGCAGGCTTAAAAATTTTTCAATTTTATTCGCATTTACTATTGACATTTACCGTGTAGAAAAATTTTCCAAAAACCCACTTGACACGCCCCTTACGCTTGTGTTATTATATAGAGTACATGATTTTCCGATTATTTCGGTCTTATTGGTTTGCAACAAACAAAATCTGACCCAACCATCCGTTCGGTCAGTCACGCCCAAAGAGGGACTTAAAGCGAGAGGTGAGCGTCGATGCAGAAAAACAGAATACGTCCCATTCAGACAGGGAAAGGGCAGCGCATGAGCTATTCCAGACAGAAGGAAGTGCTTGATATGCCCAACCTGATTGAGGTGCAGAAGGATTCCTATCAATGGTTTCTGGACGAAGGTCTAAAGGAAGTGTTTCGGGATATTTCCCCCATTGCGGATTACAGCGGGAAATTAAGCTTGGAATTTATTGATTTTGCCCTATGCGAGGACGACGTAAAGTATTCGATTACGGAGTGTAAAGAAAGAGATGCCACCTATGCGGCACCCTTGAAAGTGAGGGTAAGGCTTCATAATAAGGAAAGCGGCGATATTACAGAACATGACATTTTCATGGGTGATTTGCCTCTTATGACAGAAACGGGTACCTTTGTTATAAACGGCGCAGAGCGTGTTATTGTAAGTCAACTTGTGCGTTCTCCCGGTGTTTATTATGCAGAAGCCCATGATAAAGTGGGAAAAGAACTGTACTCCTGTACGGTAATTCCAAATCGTGGTGCTTGGTTAGAATACGAAACCGATTCCAATGACATCTTTTATGTACGGGTAGACCGTACCCGTAAGGTTCCCATCACCGTTTTGATTCGTGCGTTGGGTATTGGGACGGATCAAGAAATCCTTGATTTGTTTGGAGAAGAACCGAAGATTGTTGCAAGTCTTGCAAAGGATGTGGCCACCAATTATCAGGAGGGTCTTTTAGAGTTGTACAAAAAAATCCGTCCGGGCGAGCCTTTGACCGTAGAAAGCGCAGAGGGTCTTGTGACCTCTATGTTTTTTGACCCCAGAAGGTATGATTTAGCCAAGGTAGGTCGCTACAAATACAACAAAAAATTAGCATTTCGGAACAGACTGCGGGGCAAGGTACTGGCGGCTGACGTGGTTGACCAAAATACAGGTGAGATTTTAGCGGAAAAAGGCACAAAACTGGGTCGTGACAAGGCGCAGGAGATTCAAAACGCCGCCATACCCTATGTGTGGATTGAGGGCGAAGAAGAGCGTGATATCAAGATTCTCTCCAATATGATGGTGGATTTGCGTGGATTTGTGGACGTAGACCCAAAGGAAGTGGGCATTACCGAACTGGTGTACTATCCGGCACTGATGGACATCTTAAAAGAACATAACAATTTAGATGAGATCAAGGATGCGATTCGTCATAGTATCCCCTCTTTGATTCCAAGACATATCACAAAGGAAGACATCATGGCTTCCATCAACTATAATATGCACTTGGAATACGGCATTGGAAATGCGGACGACATTGACCATTTGGGCAACCGCCGTATCCGTGCCGTGGGCGAACTCTTGCAGAACCAGTATCGCATTGGTTTATCCCGTATGGAGCGTGTGGTGAGAGAGCGCATGACCACGCAGGATTTAGAAGGAATTTCGCCCCAGAGCTTAATTAACATCAAGCCTGTGACGGCTTCTGTGAAAGAATTTTTTGGTTCTTCTCAGCTGTCCCAGTTCATGGATCAAAACAACCCCCTAGGTGAGTTGACCCATAAAAGGCGTTTGTCCGCCTTAGGTCCCGGCGGTCTCTCAAGAGATCGTGCAGGATTTGAGGTGCGTGATGTGCATTATTCCCATTACGGAAGAATGTGTCCCATTGAAACGCCGGAAGGTCCGAACATTGGTCTGATTAACTCCCTTGCAAGCTATGCCAGAATCAATGAATATGGTTTTATAGAAGCTCCTTATCGTATTATTGACAAAAGTGATCCAAAAAATCCGCAAGTAACCGATGATGTGGTTTATATGACAGCGGACGAAGAGGATAATTTCTATGTGGCACAGGCGAATGAAGCCTTAGACGACGACGGACATTTCGTGAGCAACATGGTTTCCGGTCGTCACAGGGAAGAAACACAAGAATATGAGAAGCATCGCTTCGACTACATGGATGTGTCACCGAAGATGGTGTTTTCCGTAGCGACCGCACTGATTCCTTTCCTTGAAAATGACGATGCAAACCGTGCCTTGATGGGTTCTAATATGCAACGTCAGGCAGTTCCCCTTTTGACCACAGAAGCACCTGTGGTTGGTACGGGAATGGAAACAAAGGCGGCGGAGGATTCCGGCGTTTGTGTGATTGCCAAAAATCCGGGCTTTGTGGAACGTGCCGTTTCCGATTGCATTGTAATCCGAAAAGAAGATGGCAACCGAGATACCTATAAATTATCCAAATTTACACGAAGCAACCAGAGCAACTGCTACAACCAAAAACCCATTGTGTCAAAAGGGGAATATGTGGAAGCAGGTGCTGTGATTGCCGATGGACCCTCTACGGCAAACGGAGAGATTGCCTTGGGCAAAAACCCTCTCATCGGTTTTATGACTTGGGAAGGCTATAACTACGAGGATGCCGTACTTTTAAGTGAAAGACTGGTGCAAGATGATGTCTATACCTCTGTTCATATTGAAGAATACGAAACAGAAGCCAGAGATACCAAGCTTGGACCGGAAGAAATCACACGAGATGTGCCGGGTGTGGGCGACGATGCCCTGAAGGATTTAGACGAGCGAGGCATTATCCGTATCGGTGCAGAGGTGCGTGCCGGAGATATTTTGGTGGGCAAGGTGACACCAAAAGGCGAAACAGAGTTGACCGCAGAAGAACGCCTGTTACGGGCGATTTTCGGTGAAAAAGCACGAGAAGTCCGTGACACCTCTCTTAAAGTACCCCATGGAGAATACGGTATCGTTGTGGATGCCAAGGTATTTACAAGGGAGAACCAGGATGAACTCTCCCCCGGTGTCAATCAGTCCGTGCGTATCTATATTGCCCAGAAGAGAAAGATTTCCGTGGGAGATAAGATGGCAGGTCGTCATGGAAATAAGGGTGTGGTTTCCCGTGTGCTTCCCGTTGAGGATATGCCCTTTTTGCCAAATGGCAGACCCCTTGACATTGTGTTAAATCCCTTGGGTGTACCCTCTCGTATGAACATTGGGCAGGTTTTGGAGATTCATTTAAGTCTTGCGGCTCGTGCCTTGGGTTTTAACGTGGCAACGCCGGTATTTGACGGTGCTCACGAAAATGACATTATGGATACCTTGGAACTGGCAAATGACTATGTAAACCTTCCTTGGGATGACTTCCGTGTGCGGTATGAGCAGGAGCTTTTACCGGATGTTATGGCATATTTGTATGATAACAGGGCGCACAGAGAAGATTGGAAGGGGGTTCCTCTTTCCAGAGATGGAAAGGTAAGACTTCGTGACGGCAGAACGGGAGAGTATTTTGACAGTTCCGTTACCATCGGTCATATGCACTATCTGAAACTCCACCATTTGGTAGACGATAAGATTCATGCCAGATCTACAGGACCATACTCCCTTGTGACACAGCAACCTTTGGGCGGTAAGGCACAGTTCGGCGGACAGCGTTTCGGCGAGATGGAGGTTTGGGCACTAGAGGCTTATGGCGCTTCCTATACCTTGCAGGAGATTTTGACGGTAAAATCCGATGATGTCATAGGGCGTGTAAAGACCTATGAGGCCATCATCAAGGGTGATAATATCCCGGATCCGGGTATTCCGGAATCCTTTAAGGTGCTGCTTAAAGAATTGCAATCCCTTAGCCTTGACGTGAAAGTATTAAAAGATGATATGTCGGAAGTGGAAATTATAGAAACCAGTGAATATGGGGATACGGACTTGAATGCGATTATTTCCGGGGATCGGAATTTTGCTTTTGATGATGACGAGTCTTTTGGGGCTATGGGCTATCGTAAGCAAGAATTTGATGCGGAGAGCGAGGAGCTAATCGACATTGAGGAAGAAGCACCGGAAGAGCTGTATTTGTCGGATGAAGATGCTGTAGAAGATGTGGAATAACGTAAAGTCTGCTTTTTAGGACGTTATGGATTAGAAGGGAGAACCGTGAAACATGCCAGAAACTTATAACAGAGAAAAAGAGCAGCCACTTAGCTTTGATTCCATTCGCATTAGCCTAGCTTCACCGGAAAAGGTCAGGGAATGGTCAAAGGGAGAGGTGAAAAAGCCCGAAACCATCAACTACAGAACCTTAAAGCCCGAAAAAGACGGTTTGTTTTGTGAAAAGATTTTTGGACCCAGTAAGGACTGGGAATGCCATTGCGGAAAATACAAAAAAATCCGTTACAAAGGCGTAGTCTGTGACCGTTGCGGTGTGGAAATCACCAAAGCAAATGTGAGAAGGGAACGCATGGGGCATATTGAATTGGCGGCTCCTGTTTCGCATATCTGGTATTTTAAGGGAATCCCAAGCAGAATGGGTCTTATTTTAGACCTTTCTCCCAGAACATTAGAGAAAGTGCTGTATTTTTCGGCATATATTGTACTGGATAAGGGCAACTCCGATTTACAACACAAGCAGATTCTTTCGGAAAACGAATATCAGGAAGCCCGTGAGAAATACGGCAATGATTTTCGGGTGGGTATGGGTGCAGAATCCATACAGGAGTTGCTCTCCGCCATTGACTTAGATAAGGATTTAGAGGATTTACAGATCGGCTTAAAGGACGCCACAGGGCAAAAGCGAGCCAGAATCATCAAGCGTTTGGAAGTAGTAGAGGCATTTCGGGGTTCGGGAAACCGTCCTGACTGGATGATTATGGATGTAATACCTGTGATTCCTCCGGATTTACGTCCTATGGTGCAGTTAGACGGCGGTCGTTTTGCCACCTCTGATCTGAATGATTTATACCGCAGAATTATCAACCGCAACAATCGTTTGCGTAGACTTTTAGAGCTTGGCGCACCGGACATTATTGTAAGAAATGAAAAAAGAATGCTTCAAGAAGCAGTAGATGCCTTGATTGACAACGGCAGACGGGGTCGTCCCGTAACAGGACCGGGAAATCGTGCCTTAAAATCTCTTTCTGATATGTTAAAGGGAAAATCCGGTCGCTTCCGCCAGAACCTCCTTGGAAAGCGTGTGGATTATTCGGGACGTTCGGTTATCGTGGTAGGTCCGGAATTAAAGATTTATCAGTGCGGACTGCCCAAGGAAATGGCGATTGAGTTATTTAAGCCTTTCGTTATGAAAGAATTGGTGGGAAATGGTTCCGCCCATAATATCAAGAGTGCCAAAAAGATGGTGGAACGACTTCAATCTGAGGTATGGGATGTGTTGGAAGAAGTTATCAAGGAACATCCTGTTATGCTAAACCGCGCTCCTACCCTCCACAGGCTTGGGATTCAGGCATTTGAGCCTATTTTGGTAGAGGGTAAGGCGATTAAACTTCACCCCTTAGTATGTACGGCATACAATGCGGATTTTGACGGTGATCAGATGGCGGTGCATTTGCCCTTGTCCGTAGAGGCACAGGCGGAATGTCGTTTTCTTCTGCTGTCACCAAACAACCTCTTAAAGCCCTCTGACGGTGCGCCTGTTGCGGTACCCTCTCAGGATATGGTCTTGGGTATTTATTACCTGACCCAGGAACGCCCGGGAGTATTGGGCGAGGGAAAATGCTTTAAGAGTGTAAATGAAGCAATCTTGGCATATGAAAACGGTGCCTTAACCCTTCATTCCAAGATTCGGGTGCGTGAGGATAAGATTTGGTCGGAGGATGGATCCGTGGTTTCCGGTTGGGTAGAGTCTACCTTGGGGCGTTTTATTTTCAATGAAATTCTTCCCCAGGACTTGGGCTTCGTGCCGAGAAAGACCCCGGAGGATTTGCTGAAACTAGAGGTGGATTTCCATGTAGGAAAGAAAGGCTTAAAGCAAATCTTAGAAAAAGTAATTAATATCCACGGTGCGACCCGTACAGCGGAAGTTTTAGATAATATTAAATCCATGGGTTACAAATATTCCACAAAGGCTGCCATGACGGTTTCTATTTCCGATATGACGGTACCTGCAAAGAAAGAAGAATTGATTCAGCAAGCGGAGGATACGGTTGATAAGATTGCAAGGAACTTTAAGCGCGGACTCATTACCGAGGGGGAGCGTTATAAGGAAGTTGTAGATACTTGGAAAGAAACAGATGATGTGCTGACCAAGGCACTTTTAGAGGGTCTGGATTCCTATAATAATATCTTTATGATGGCGGATTCCGGTGCCCGTGGTTCGGATAAACAGATCAAACAGTTGGCAGGAATGCGTGGTCTTATGGCGGATACCACAGGACGTACCATTGAGTTACCCATTAAGTCTAATTTCCGTGAAGGCTTAGACGTATTGGAATACTTTATGTCTGCCCATGGCGCACGTAAGGGTCTTTCGGATACGGCTCTTCGGACTGCCGATTCCGGATATTTGACCAGAAGACTTGTAGATGTTTCCCAAGATTTGATTATTCGGGAAGCGGATTGCTGTGAATCCCTTGAACTCACAGAGGGCGAAGAGAGAATCGTTCCCGGTATGTATGTCAAGGCTTTTATGGACGGTAAGGAAGAGATCGAAGGCTTACAGGAACGTATTACAGGACGTTTTGCCTGTGAGGATATTGTAGATGCCACCGGAAATGTCATTGTAAAGGCAAATCATATGATTACCCCAAGACGTGCCGTTACCGTAATGGAAACAGGGGTGGATAAAGATGGCAATCCTATCGAGAATATCAAGATTCGTACGATTTTAAGCTGTCGTTCTCATGTGGGTGTTTGTGCAAAATGCTATGGTGCAAACATGGCTACCGGGCAGCCCGTACAGGTAGGTGAGGCAGTAGGTATTATTGCGGCTCAGTCTATCGGCGAGCCGGGAACACAGCTGACCATGAGAACTTTCCATACCGGTGGTGTGGCAGGGGATGATATTACCCAGGGTCTTCCCCGTGTAGAGGAGCTTTTTGAAGCGAGAAAGCCCAAGGGACTTGCGATTATTACGGAATTTGCAGGTGTTGCCACTGTTAAGGATACGAAGAAAAAGCGTGAGGTTATCGTAAGCAACCAGGAAACAGGGGAAACCAAGGCCTATCTGATTCCCTACGGTTCCAGAATTAAGGTGTCAGACGGCGCACAGTTGGCGGCGGGTGATGAGCTGACCGAGGGTAGTGTAAATCCACACGACATCTTAAATATTAAAGGTGTGCGTGCTGTACAGGATTACATGATTCAAGAGGTTCAGCGCGTATACCGTTTGCAGGGTGTTGAAATCAACGATAAGCATATTGAAGTGATTGTACGCCAGATGTTAAAGAAAATCCGCATTGAAGAAAGCGGGGATTCTAAGTTTTTACCGGGCATTTTGGTAGACGTGCAGGAACTGGAAGAAATCAACGAGGCACTTTTGGCAAATGAGGAAGAACCGGCAGAGGGTAAGCAGGTTATGTTGGGAATTACAAAGGCTTCCCTTGCAACCAACTCTTTCCTGTCTGCGGCATCCTTCCAAGAAACAACAAAGGTCTTGACGGAAGCGGCGATTAAGGGAAAAACCGATCCTTTGGTTGGCTTAAAAGAGAATGTCATTATCGGTCAGCTGATTCCTGCGGGAACGGGTATGAGGCGTTACCGTGATTTGCATTTGAGTTCGGATTTCAATTTGTTGCCGGAGATTCATTTTGAGGAAGAATCAGAAGAAGCGTATCTGCACAATGAAAGCAATGCCGACCAAGAGGATGATGGAGTAAATGACGGCTTTGATGATGTGGAAGATGGCGAAGACGGCGAGATTTATCTGGAAGAGGACGAAGACTTTGAAGACGAAAATGAGGATTTGAGGGAAGAGGAAGCTTATGATGATTTAGAGCGTGCCTTGGAATTGAATTATGAGGAGTAGAGTGTGCGTAACAATGAGCCAAGTCTTTGACTTGCGAGTCTGACAGAATCACGCCATAACAATACCCCCTGTTTCGCACAGTTGCGAAACAGGGGGTATCTTGTTTGATAAGAAATATCAAGTTTCACGAAAAGCAAGATTTACTTCTCGCTTGCCGTGCTGCTTGTTATTGGGATCTCATCATCGTCATCGTCGAAAAAATCATCATCAAAATCGTCGTCGAAATCATCCTCGAAATCTTCCAGATAATCCGGTGCAAAGAACCGATAGACTGCATAAGCAATTGCCGCAACCGCCACAATTGATCCAATTACAGCCAATACAGTAAAGACTTTGCATTTCTTCTCTTCTTTTTCCTTTCGGTGTAGTAAATCGTTGATCTTTGATGCGCTTAAAAATTCCTCTACCTTGTTCATGTTCTAACCGCTCCTTTTCTTAATTATATAAATTTCATTCCTCACATTAGATTGTCACTATCCGGAAATCGATTCCGAACAGTAAGCATAAATCTGTTGTTCCTGCCTTAGCAAGCAAGAATGATTATTCCCTTACTTCTTATAGTATATCACACTTTTTGCTCTTAGCATACTATTATTTTCAAAATATTCAAGTTTTTTTGGTGGACTGATTGTTATTAGTTGCTTTCTATGCTATACTTTTTAGAACAAGTGACTTTTCATAGGGAGATGTGTATGTTATAGGGAAGAAATGATACAGTATAGAAAAATAGAGATCGGAGGATTTTACTATGGCAGAATACGACAGCAAAACATTCAAATCAACCACCCTGTACGCAATCACGGACAAAATGTGGTCCCTAAACATAGGAGCATCTATGCTTAGTTGGGATATGCATACAGGTGCACCGGAGGGAGGCAACGAGTCACGAGCGAAGGCTTTGGCGGCACTTTCCAGTGAGGCATTTGCACTTAGTATCTCGGATGAGATGAAGAGAGCCCTTGAGGAATTGGAAGATGTGCAAGATAATCTTGACGAAATCACGGCGGCGGCAGTACGAATTTGCAGGAAAAATTACGACAGCACACGCAAAATCCCAATAGAAGAAATGCGTGCATATCAAGAACTTACGGCGAATGCAGAAACGATCTGGCGTAATGCGAAACAGAAGAATGATTTTGCGGCATTTGCCCCCACACTTACGCAGATTATTGCATACAATAAACGATTCACTACTTACCGAGGCTTTACGGGAAATCCATACAACACGCTCTTGGACGATTACGAACCGGGAATGACAACCGACGAACTGGATGCATTTTTTGCGAAGGTGAAGGCGACCATTGTGCCACTTCTAAAGCGGATTACAGAGGCGAAGAAGAAAATTGACACCTCCTTTGTGAACCGCCCAATCAGTGTAAAGAAGCAGAAAAAATTAGCCGCCCTACTGATAGAAAAGATTGGCTTTGATCTTACGCATGGGCAAATCAGAGAGTCAGCACACCCATTTACCACGAGCTTCGGGCGTAATGATGTTCGGATAACGACCCATTACTACGAAACGGAATTTTTGAGTTCTTTCTATAGTGTGATTCACGAGTGCGGACACGGCATTTACGGACAAGGAATTATGGATGGGATTGTGGACACTATTTTAGATAACGGGATTTCTATGGGCATTGGCGAATCCCAGTCGAGATTCTACGAAAATATGATTGGTCGCAGTTTGTCTTTTTGGGAACTGATTTATCCGGAACTCATGGCGATTGTGGGCGATGAATTTAAGGACATAACGGCAAAGCAGTTCTATGAGGCGGCAAATTCTGCAAGGGCTTCTCTGATACGGGTGGAGGCGGACGAACTCACCTATAGCCTACACGTAATAATTCGATATGAAATTGAAAAACTGTTGATAAACGGTGAAATCGATGTGATGGAACTGCCCCGTATCTGGAATGAGAAGTATCAGGAATATCTTGGCATAACACCTCCGGATGATAGTCGCGGCGTGTTACAAGACGTGCATTGGTCGGCGGGAATGTTTGGCTATTTCCCCAGTTATTCTTTAGGCAATGCCTATGGGGCACAGATTCTGGCTACAATGGAAAAAGATTTGGATCTTAAGGAGTTGATCCGTTCCGGAAATATTGGGAAAATCACAGCATGGTTGCGGGAGCGCATTCACCGCTATGGCAGTATAAAGATTCCTTCGGATTTGATTCGTGCAATCAGTGGGGAAGCACTTAATGCGGACTATTATGTGCGTTATTTGACGGATAAATTTGAAGCATTGTATGAGTTGTAGGAGGATTTTTATGAACAATGAAACGGCAAATCTAACATTTGGAAAAATCACTTTAGAAACCTGTTGCGGCAGTTTTGAAGATGCACGTCTTGCCTACGAGGCAGGAGTGGATCGGATTGAATTAAACAGTGGTTTGGAATTGGGAGGACTTACGCCTAGTTTGGGAGCGGTACAGCTATGCCAAAGTCTGTTTAAGATACCGCTTATTGCCATGATTCGCCCAAGAGGAGGGGGTTTTTGCTATAGTTCCTTGGAATTTGAGCAAATGCTTAAGGATGCTGAACTGATTTTGGAAGCCGGAGCACAGGGTTTGGCTTTTGGGATTTTGCGAGAGGATGGCAGTTTAGACGAAGAGCGAAATGGACGTTTGGCTCACCTGGTTGCCCAAGAAAAAGGTCGGGAAGCGGTCTTTCACATGGCATTTGACGTCTGTACAGATGATGCCATAGCCGCCCTTACGGTGCTAAAGGATTTGGGCATTACCCGCCTTTTGACCACGGGTCGCAAGGCAAATGCTCTTGCCGGAGCGGAGCATTTAAGGGATTATATAACGGCAAATCAAATCGAAATTTTGCCCGGGGGTGGGATTCGCACAAATAATGCCGCCGAGGTTTTGAAGTGTACAAAAACTACACAGCTTCATGGGCGTTACCATATAGAAAGAGATGGTTCACAGGTTATAGACGGAGCAGGTCTTAAGGAATATGTGAAATATATACGTTTCTTGGAGAGTGCAAGTTACTATTAACGCTCAACTCCAAACGGCTGCCCGCTCTGCAAAAAAGAACCCTCGCTTAAAGCATTTCGGGCAAAGGTTCTTTTTTAGCAGAGCGTGTAGCCGTTTTCAAATCAACCGTGAATAGTAACTATCTAACTTATTTTGTCACCATGGAACAGAAATTTTGTCTTTTCTTTTTCCCTCCACTATGTTACAATTAGTTTATTGAAATATTCTGAAATAAAATTAAAAAAGAAAGAGCATGAGGTGTGGCTATGATGCTATTAATTGGAGCTATTGTGGTAGGTGTTGTTTTTCTTGTTATGGTGACTACTGTATTTTTCGTCTTGGCAGGTGGTGCTGTAGCTTCTGAGGAAGACGGAGAGGAAGCATAGTATAATTTAAGTTACAGTTTACACATAACCGTTCCGCGAGGTGTTTTTCGCAGAAAAACCCGAGTTTCTCATGTGCCAAATTGCGTTTTCTGCGATTTGTGTGCATAATCGTTACGTTCAGAGGTTCCCTCTGAACAGTAACTAATTTAAGAAAGAGAGGTATTACATGAACAATCTACATTTGGAAGTGGAAAATGAAATTGCCGTACTTTCTATCACCAGACCGGGTGCCTTAAATGCCTTAAACAGTGAAACTTTACAGGAATTGGACACGGTTTTGATTGAAATCGAAGCACGTGATGATGTAAAGGTTTTGATTTTAACAGGCGGTCCCGACAAAAAAGATAATCCCTACAAGTCTTTTGTTGCCGGAGCAGATATTTCTGAAATGGTAAATTTAAGTCCGGAAGAGGCAACAGCCTTTGCTTTGCGGGCAGCAAGTCCTTTCTTCCGTTTGCAGAATATGCGCCAAGTCACTATTGCCGCAGTAAACGGTTTTGCTTTAGGTGGCGGTTGTGAGATTGCCATGTCCTGTGATATTCGTGTTGCGGCGGATAATGCTAGCTTTGCACAGCCGGAGGTTGGTCTTGGCATTATTCCCGGATTTGGCGGAACGCAAAGACTGGCTCGTCTGATTGGTGCCGGTCGTGCAAAAGAGCTGATTTTTACCTGCGATAACATTGATGCGGCGGAAGCTTACCGCATTGGCTTAGTCAATAAAGTGGTTCCCAAGGAAGAACTCCTTGATACTGCAAAAAAAATAGCCACTAAGATTCTGGGTAAGGCCAGTCATGCGGTTTCTGTTGCCAAGAAAGCCATCAATGAGGGTTATGATTTAGACATTAAAGCTGCCGTTGCGCTGGAAGCAAAATTATTTGGTGAATTGTTTGCTTATTCTGATCAGAAAGAAGGTATGACCGCATTTGCGGAAAGACGAGCGGCTGATTTGAAAGATTTTTAAGTGTAGTATGAATTGACACATGAGTGTTACTATTTACGGTTGAACCGTTCCGAGAGGCGTTTTTCGAAGAAAAACCCGATTGAGTCATGCGCCAAATTGTATTTTTTTGCGATTAAGCCCTGTTTTTTGGGGCGATACTTACCGAACGTTCTTTGTTCGGTAAGGTGTCCCGTGCATAATTGTTACTATTCACAGGAACTGTGAATAGTAACACATGAGTTTCGTTGAAGAAATAAGAATATGCACACAACCGGCATCTTTTGCGGGTCGTGTGCATATTTGTTATTGGAAAAACGGTATTTCGATAATCATGTAGTAAGGTTTTTTACTTATAAATAATATACGTCATGGGAATCGTACTGCCCTCCGGCATACCCTCCGGCATGACTACTTGGGCAGTATCTTTGTTGAGGACTTTGATATGCTCTGCTGAAACATAGTAAATGCTTCCGGGTACCTTAACGTTTACGGCTTCATTTAAGGCAATCATCTTTAAGCCTGAGGTCGCCTTTGCATCAGAGGGTAATTTCCCATCTGTCAAGGGCTGATCCTTGCTCGCATCTGTTGTTTGAAAACTGCCTGACAAATCATAGCCGGCGGCCAATGCTTGGGGAATCGTTCCCATATATAAGTCGATTTCATTAAACCCGGCATAATCCTCATAACTTGCATAGGAAATATCAGCAATCACTTCCCCTGCCGCAACATCCTGTCCTTCCGTGGCAAATCGAGATAGCTTCACACTGTTTTTTCCATGTTCTGCGGTGTAGTCGCTGATTCTTTGGTTGATGTAGGTTTGTAATTCCTCACCGCTGTAATAATTTTTTTCTAATTTTTCTCGAATGGCACCTGTTATAGAACCATTTTTATGAAAGATGAGCGTACTTTCTTTCACATCAATCGATTTCCCGCAGGCGGTGCAAAGACCAAACACAAAAATGACGGTAAAAACCAAAATAAGTTTCTTTTTCACCATAACCTCCCTAAATACTAAAACTTCATTATCGCTATTCTCATAGTATACCATGATTCTGCGAATCATGCTCCCTCCGGGGGATGCGCACGCTTGCGTTTGGTATTGTTCGCTTTCGCTCACCGCAAGCGGCGCTAGTATAATGTCTATCGACATTATACCATGAGTGCAAGCGAGAAGAGCGTGTTCGCACGTTCGGCGAGCGACGAATGCCCATAATGATTCGTAGAATCATTATACCTCAAATCATGACTTAATTCAAGTAATTTGTAGCGTTACAATTCCTCCAAAATCTTCAAGGATTTGAACTCGTAATGCCATAGCTTCTTGGTATAAGCTTTCAAAATTTCTTCCAATTGCAACAGCACCTCATCACTTACGCAAAAGGTGTACAACTTCTCTATGTCCGCCGTTATGATAAATTGCATGGTATACAAAACCGAGGGGCTTAAAGGCAAAAGTTGGTGTAGGTTCCTCATGCAGGAAGAACATACCCCCCCCGATTTCTCAGTGGAAAAATAGCGGATGTCCTCTTTCTTTCCGCAAACACCGCAGGAAAACACATTGGGGTACTCCCCCTCAAGGACAAGGGTCTTTAATTCAAAAATACATTTTATCAAACGTCTTTCAATGGTTTGCACCTGCAAAGCACGCAGAGAACGATACAGGAGTGTCAGCATATGTAGTTCATCGGCATTTTCTTTCGTGTAATAATTGGCGATTTCCAAGAAATAATAGCCATAGTACAGGCTTTCTGTGTCTTTCGATAAATCCCGAAAATAGTTCTTTATCACAGCCTTGCCTACTGTATAGGAATTTCTGCCGCAATATACTTCAAATTCCCCAAAGGCAAAGGGGCTTGCCGCCGCTAAGAGCCTGCTCCCCTGTCGCCTGGCACCTTTGGCAAAGGCGGAAATCTTACCTCGCTCTTTCGTCAGGAGCGTGATTCGCTTGTCATATTCCCCAATTGGTCCCGCCGTTAATATCATGCCGGTAAGTACAATGCTCTCCCCCATTCTGTTTATCTTTCTCCTTTGCGGAAATGTTCGGATTCAATTGCAAGAATCGGAAATCTTGACCTTGTTCCGGTCCCTCCGCTTGATAGCTTTGACGGTACGCCAGATAATCTAAAATCCTGCCTGTGCGTTCAAAATGTCCCCAGTCCCTCTCCATGGTGTTCGCCCCCCTGCTCATTTGTCTTGTTGCCGATTCGCAAAAATCTTTGTTTCGCAACAAGATTATTTTTTGCAAAGTGGTGGGGAGATATACCAGAAAAAAATTACCAGTCATTCGTCAGCACTATACCCAAAGTTCTTCATCAGAAAATCGCTTTCCCGCCAGTCTTTCTTAACCTTAACCCATAGTTTCAGATTCACCGGCATTTGGAGCATTTTTTCGATTTCAAAGCGGGCGTTGGTTCCGATTTTCTTTAGCATGGAGCCGCCTTTTCCAATGATAATGCCCTTATGGCTTTCTCGCTCACAGATAATCGTGGCATCAATATCCGTCAGATTTTGTCCCTTGCGTTTTTTCATGCGTTCAATGGATACCGCAATGCCGTGGGGGATCTCCTCATCTAAGACATGGAGTGCCTTTTCTCGGATAAATTCTGCCACAAGCTGTTTCTCGGGCTGATCGGTCAGTTCATCCTCATCGTAGAGCATATCCCCATAAGGCAGGTAGGAGAAAATGAGGTCTGTCAAGCAGTCCGTATTTTCGCCCTTTAAGGCACTAATCGGCACGACTTCTGCAAAATCAAGCGTACTGCGGTAGGTATCAATAAAACGTAAGATTTCGTCTTTTTTGACCGTATCTGTCTTATTGATGATTAAAATTACAGGCGTTTGCACCTTTTTCAGCTGTTCGATTATGTGTCGTTCCCCTGCGCCGATAAAGCCCGAGGGTTCTACCAACCATAAGATAACATCCACATCCCGAATGCTCCGTTCCGCTACGGATACCATGTATTCCCCCAGTTTGTTTTTCGCCTTATGAATGCCGGGGGTATCCACGAAAATAATCTGCCCCTTAGAAGTGTCGGTATAAATCGTCCGAATCCGATGGCGGGTGGTCTGGGGCTTTTTAGAGGTAATGGCAATCTTCTCTCCGATTAGGCAATTCATGAGGGTGGACTTGCCCACATTTGGGCGACCGATTAAAGAGGCAAATCCTGTCTTAATCTGCCCATTCGGTTCTTTCAACAAATCTTGTAAATCCATAACATCACTCATATCTATTCTCCAAACATCTGCATAAACATCCGTTTTTTCGTTCTGTCTTAATCATACAAATTCTCCAAACGCCCAAACAAATCGGCATCTTCTCTCAGCTTCTCCTCATTTCCAATAACGCAGAGGGCATTTTCCTTTAATATGGCGGCAATCAAGGGGATTAATGCGTGTATATCCTCTTTCGTTGCAGACAAGACCTCATCCCACTCCTTTTGGAAATCTTCCAATCGTAAACCGCTTACATAGGCACCCAAGGAACGGCGTGCAATCGCCGCAGGATTCAGCGGGCGATCCAAATCGCTCATGGTACCAATGACGTATTTTGTCATATCTCGTTCTTCGGGATCAAATGCTTTCAAGTAATCCAATACGCCCTCATACACCTGATTGGTTGCTTTTAGATTGGGATCCCGGTAGGAGCAAAAATAGCCGTCCCCATTTCTGGAAAATCCCGTCATAGCACCATATGCACCGCCTAAAACACGGACATTCTGCCATAAATAATCGTAGCTTAGAATCGCTTTTAGAATGCACAAGGTGCCGGTATAGGCATAGCCCTCTTTCTTGAAATTGCCCGCCCGCGCCACGTACTGCACTTGGGAAGCACCCATAAAGCCCTCATTTTCTTTACTTACGCTAAGGGCTGTTTGCTCTTTTGCAGTTTCTTTGGAATCGGCATACAGCTTCGTCAAAAAGGCAGGATAATGCCTTGTAAATGTCTGAAATCCTGTCTCTTCAGATCCTACGCTGCCAAGCAGGTTTTTCTTGGTAAAAATCTTCGGCAGAAGACTCTTTAGTTTCGCAATCAAATCATCCTTGTGAGCAGAAAAATCACTTTCGATTTGATTGATGAGACGGTAGGAGTCAATGCCGCCTGTCAAATCGGAATATTTTGCCGATTCCGAAAAATAGGACATGGCTCGTATGGCGGAAATAGAATGCCCCGCCGAGGAAAAGGTCATTTGAAGTCCGGATTTTTGGCGGGCAATGATTTCATACAAACGCCCCTCGTCATCAAATTTACTTTCGGAAATGATTTCCCCCATCAGCTCAAAAGCTTTCTCGGTTTTCTCATATAAGGCCTTTGCACCAATGGTAAAGTAGCTTTCATAGCCCTCTTTCTCCACCAAGGAGTAGGTGCTGATATTGTTCCATACCCCCCCCGTATGAAGATTGACTTCATTTGCCAGTTCCAAGTAGCTGTGCTTTTTGGTATCCACATAACCAAGCACCGCTTTTAGAATGCCCAGATAGGGAATGTCCTCCTTGGGAAGATGTTTGGTGGAAAACAGCAGGTTTAAGTAAATGACCCCGTTGCTGTCTACTTTATGGTAAACAATGCCGTCACCTTTTTCTTCTATAGAAAGGGGGCGTGCAACCTTTTTCAAGTCACCTCGTGTAAGGAGCGGAATTTTAAGCAAATCCTCTTTCTTGGAGGGTTCTTCCTGATAAATTTTAAGGCTTTTGGTATCTGCAACTAATTGCTTAATTTCTTCTTCTGATAAGCTATCTTGATAGGCTTTTAATTGTTCCTCCAGTTCCTTATCCTGTTCTGCACCAAGTCCTTTCTTGGGTTTTACCAAAACAATAGACAGGTGGCTGTTATTTAGGAAGTAGCGGTCAATCAGTTCTTCAAAATAATTTGTTTCAACCTGTTTTTTCAAATAATCAATGACTTTTAAGGTGTTTAAGTGTAAAAAGGGTGCCGTTTCATCATACAGCCAACTGCTTAGGCAGGAAATGCCATAAAATAAACCCTTGGGGAAATTGCCGAAATCAGCCTCCCGAAAGCGAAATTCAAAGCTGTTTAGAGCCGCCGCCAAAGATTTTTTATTGATGCCCTTATTTTTCTGTTCTTCCAAAACGCTCTTTATGATATTGAGAAAGGCTTCTTTTTTGTTCTCGTCGCTGTATTTTGCCACAATGGAGAAGATAGGCTGTAAGCTGTCATCGTCATAAGAACTCATAATATCTTTTCCGATTTTCGCATCCAACAAGGCTTTCTTTAAGGGTGCACCGGGTGCACCTAAAAGGGCATAGTCTAAGACCTCAAATGCCACCGAAAGGGTTTCGTCTAAGGCGCTACCCACGGAAAAGTTAGCGGACAGGTAGGTGTTTTCCTGCTTTGACTCACTGTTGGCTAAGGAGTAGAATTTTTCTAAGGTAACAGGGCTTGTAAAAGGTGCTTGGGTTAAAATTGCGGAATTTACCGAAATTTGCTCAAATTTGCTCAAATATTCGGTATCAAGCCATGCCAAGCGTTCCTCCATATCCAAGTCGCCGTAGAGGTAAATGTAGGAATTTGTGGGGTGGTAATACGTCTTATGAAAATTCAAAAAATTCTCGTAGGTCAGTTTGGGAATGTCCGAGGGATCACCGCCGGACTCGTATTGATAGGAGGTATCCGGGTAGAGAGAATTTAGAATGAGGCGGTCTAAAACACTCTCGGGTGAGGAAAATGCACCTTTCATTTCATTATAAACCACGCCATTGATTGTGAGGGTATCCTGTGGTGAAGCAAGCTCATAATGCCAACCCTCTTGCTTAAAGATTTCTTCTCGTTGATAAATATTCGGATAAAAAACCGCATCCAAATACACGTTCATTAAGTTCTTGAAATCAGCCAAATTACAGCTTGCCACCGGATACATGGTCTTATCGGGATAGGTCATGGCATTCAAAAAGGTGTTTAGCGATCCCTTCGCCAATTCAATAAAAGGATCCTTGGCAGGGAAATTCTTAGAACCGCAAAGTACGGAATGCTCAATGATGTGGGCAACGCCGGTGCTGTCGCCGGAGGGCGTGCGAAAACCAATGTAAAAAACTTTGTTGTCGTCCGTATTTTCCATGAGGCAGATTCTTGCCCCGGTTTTCTTGTGGCGTAAGATGGTGCCGTTTGATTTGATGTCAGGCAAATCCTGTTGTGTGACAAGGTCGTATGCGTTAAGCTGTGTTAAATTCATTCTTTATTCTCCTCCATGATTTTCGTTTAACCACAATCGTTGCATGGGCATTTTTATTTTCTGCTTGCTAAACTGCAAGACGATTTCTTCCAACATACGGCTTTTTACAAGCGCATAGTTTGCGGTCTTTACCCAGATACGACAGCCGATTTCTACCGAGTTTTCTCTTAGCTCTGACACAAACAACTCGATTTCTTCCCCGGGTAAACGCAGTTCTTCTGTATTTGCAATGTGGCTTAATAGGTCTTTTACCCGACTTAAATTCTCTTGATAGGACACGGAAACAATAACGTCAATTCGCCGTTTTTCTTGGTAAGTCAAATTCGTCAAGCTGTTGTTGGATAGACTACCGTTTGGAATGACGATGACACGATTATCCGGAGTGACCAGTTTTGTGTAAAATAATTGGATTTCCTTTACAACACCCTCATTTTTTCGATTATCTTCAATGATATAATCCCCCACTTTGAAAGGTTTTACTACAAGAATCAATACCCCGCCTGCAAAATTCGAAAGGCTGCCTTGGGCGGCAAGACCGATTGCCAAACCCATGGAGCCTATGATAGCGGCAACCGAGGTGGTTTTTAGGCCAAACTGTGTGGCAATGATGATAATCAGGAAAAAATACAGCAAAGCACCGGCAAGGGAGAGCAAAAACTGCCGAACTCCTGCCTCTGCTCCGGCTTTTACCAAGGCATGGCGTAGGAAGCGGCGGATAAGCTGAATGATCTTGCTTCCCACAAAGTAAATCAAAAGTGCAAACAGCACGTCAATGCCAAAATGGATGAGTCCCGGCGCATATTGGTGTACGTAGTCGGAAAGCTGACCATTGCTTACGTTTTCGGTTACGGTTTTTATTTGATCTACTGTGTCAGTAGGGGTAGGGGTAGGAACTTCTTGGAAAAAGAGCATGGATAGGATTCCTTTCATTCAAATTACTATTCACGGGCAACTCCAAACGGCTGCCCACTTTACAAAAAAGAACCCTCACTTAAAACATTGCGGGCAAGCCCCTTTCAATACGCCTTGCAGTCAGCATAGGCTTCCTGCAAGGAGGGTCTTCCCTCCATTTCGCTCGCAGGTTCTTTTTTGTAAAGTGGGCAGTCGTTTTCGAATCAATCGCGAGTAGTAACATACTGCTTGATTTTCATAAAAATATATTCTTACAAACTAGAGTATCTCATGAATCAACAGTCCACTCCTTAATTTGGGTTCAAACCAAGTGGACTTTGGTGGCATGAGTTCTCCCGCATCCGCTACGGCAAACAGTTCTTTCATAGAGGGGGGGTATACTGCAAATGCCACGGCGCTATCGGTTTTCACACGGCGTTCTAATTCCTCCATGCCGCGGATTCCTCCCACGAAGTCGATCCGCTCATCCGTCCTTGGATCTTTAATGCCTAAAAGCGGTTCAAGGAGATGTTCTTGTAAGAGGGATACATCAAGACTCAGTACCGGATGATTGTTCTTCAAGTGTTCCGGTAATGTCAGGCGATACCAACTGTCGCCTAAATACATGGAAAATTCACTCTTTTTTCTTGGGCGTAAAGCATTCAGACCACCGGCTTGCACGGATTGTTGTTCCTTGCTTTGATTGTCGTCTGCTTTTGTTGTTCCGGCTTGCACAGGAACATCCTGCACTTTCTCCAAAAGAACGCCCTGCTCTGTTATCTTCTGTAAAAATTCTTCCTTACTCCGGGCATTTAAGTCTTTCACTACCCGATTATAGTCCATAATCAACAGCTGATCATCGGGAAATAAGACGGACAGGAAACGATTAAATTCTTCTTTTCCGGAAAAATCAGGTTGTTCTTTTCGTCGTTTTTGCCCTACTTTTACGGCGGAGGCCGCCCTGTGATGTCCGTCGGCGATGTAGATTTCAGAAATGTTTGCAAACGCTTCACAAATGGCGGATTTCTCGTTTTCTCCATTTATAACAAACACACGGTGTCTTATGCCGTCCTCGGAAATAAAATCATACAAAGCTTCCTGATTCTTTGCATTTGTCACAATCCGGTTGATTTCCTCTTTGGAGCGATACGCCAGAAAGATAGGTCCTGTCTGGGCATTTAAGGTGTCGATATGCTGTATGCGATCCTTTTCTTTTTCTGCCCTGGTATTTTCATGTTTCTTAATGATGCCGTTTTCATAATCATCGATGGAAGCACAGGCACAAATGCCTGTCTGCACCCTGCCATTCATGGTAAGCTCATAGACATAATAACAGTCGTCGGTTTCTCTTATAAAATCCCCTTCTGCTACCATCTGCTGTAAAGTATCTCTTGCCTTTTCATAGACCTTGCCCTCATAGGGGGAGGTACCTTCCGCAAACTGGATCTCCGCTCGGTCAATGCGAAGAAAGCTAAGGGGGTGTTTTGCCGCTTCTTGTCGTGCTTCTGTGCTGTTATAGACATCATAGGGCAGGGCAGCAATCTGTGCCGCTTTATCTGCTGTCGGGCGTATCGCCCGAAAAGGTGTAATTTGTGCCATGATAGCTCCTTTCGTAGTTGCTCCGTTCATTTGTATCGTATAGCCATCATACTACAATTAGTCAAAAAAAGCAATGATTTGTTTCCGAGTCCTTTCATATATTGGTGAATATAGATAACGTAGTCACGGGCAGCAATACTAATTTTTGTGACTTGCGAAGGCACGGAACAAAAATTAGTATTGCTGCCCGTGACGATGGTAGTTATATCACACAAAATTGCATGGACACCTTGCGTTTTTTGTGCTATAATAAGCCTATGCTTGCGAGAAAACCTAGCATGGAAGGATGATGATTTTCGTGAATTTTATCAAAAAGATAGTTCGGAAATATATATTTTCAGAAAAGTTAGACCTGAACGAACGTTTACTTAACTTGGTCTACTTTATGGCATTGCCCACGATTACACTGGTATCACTGGTACGCATCATTATTCTGCGTTTACCGGTGCTTGTACTAATCATGGTCTTGTTGTGGGCAATGTGTGTAGTCGTTTTAATTCTCACACAGCATTACAAAAAATACACTCTTGCGGCCTATGTGACCATAGTGGGTGTCGGTTCCATCTTGTTTCCGCTGACCATGTGGGTTACGGGTGGTATTGACAGCGGTATGTCGTCGTATTTTGTTTTAATGGTGACCTTGGCGTTTTTACTGCTTAAGGGGAAACGTATCGTAATTGCAGTAGTTTGGCAAGTGTTTGCTATCAGCACATCTTATATTTTGGCGGCTCAGTTTCAAGACACTCTCATAATAAAGATGGGCCTTGTGGGACAATATTTCGACAGAGTACTCTCTATTGTGATGGCGGGATTATTTGTCGGCTGTATCTTTTTGTTTCAACAAAGAATCTATGAAAAGGAACGAACAAAACTGGTGGAAGCGCAAGAGCTGACATCTACACTGATTGAGCCTGCACCTATCGCTTGTATGCTCTGGAAAGACGGACTTTTGTTTGATTGCAATGAAGGAGCGGTGAAGCTGTTTGCAGTAGACGATAAAAGAATGCTCAAAGAAAAATTCTCGGAGCTTTCCCCGGAATATCAGCCTGACGGCGAACTCTCATCGGAAAGAATCGCTTGGCAGTATAACTGTGCCATTGAGCAGGGGGAGCTTTCCTGTGAGTGGATGCACAATACAATTGATGGCGAGTTGATACCATGTCGTTTGACCTTAAAACGTGTTGCTTATGGTCGTGAGTCTCTTGTGGCGGTGTACGCCTATGACTTGCGTAATCTAAATGCTTTGATCGAGCAGCTGAAGCTGACTGCTAACATTTCAAAAAGGTTTGTAGGAAAAAAAGAGACAGCCGATGGCATAAAAACGGCACTGGAGGAAATAGGCACATTTCTGGCGACCTCAAGGGTACTTGTTGCTGCGATTGATTTTGAAAAAAGGCAAACAAATATTGAGTATATGTGGTACAAGAGCGAGGAATTTGACACACCTGTAAGCAAAAGTGCTTTTGCTGATTTGCTTGCGAAGGCTTTCCCTGCCGAAATGCCCATGGACGGAACGGGTGCCTTGATGTTGCACTGCAACGACATTTTTACCGAGTCCGGCGGCATCTATAAAATAGCCGACATCGCCGGGATTAAAGCCTTTATATTAGCACCCCTGTATATAGACGGACACTTGTGGGGGTGCCTAATCGCAGAGAATTGTGAAGAAGCCCGGGTTTGGAGTGAAAGCGACATTTCGCTGATGGAAATGATGACGAGCATCATAGCAAATGCAGTTACACGGCACCAATATGAGCTTGAGCGGACAGAGGCAATCAATCAGGCACATGAAGCGAGTAAGGCAAAGGGTCAGTTTCTCTCTAACATGAGCCATGAAATACGCACGCCCATGAATGCCATAATCGGTATGACCAACATAGGAAAAAATGCAAAGGATGACGGGCGAAAGAATTACGCTTTCGAGAAGATTGAGGAAGCCTCAAAGCATTTATTGAGCGTGATTAATGATGTTTTGGATATGTCTAAAATAGAGGCGAATAAGTTGGAAATTTCACCCATAGTGTTTGATTTTGAGAAGATGCTGCAATGGGTAGTAAATGTAATAAGTTTCCGCATTAATGAAAAACAGCAAGAGCTTGCCCTGCATATTGACAAAAAAGTACCTCGCATGGTCATAAGCGATGATCACCGCATCACCCAAGTGGTGATGAATCTGTTATCGAATGCCGTAAAATTTACGCCGGAGGGTGGAAAAATCACTCTAAATGCAGGTTATGGCGAGGAAACAGAAGACGGCTGCATCATAAGTATAGAGGTTATCGATTCGGGGATAGGCATTTCCAAGGAACAACAAGAGCGGCTGTTTTCCTCTTTCCAACAGGCGGAGAGCGGCACTAGCCGCAAATTCGGCGGTTCGGGCTTGGGGCTTGCCATATCAAAACGTATTGTTAATCTTATGGGCGGTGACATTTGGATAGAGTCTGAACTGGGGAAAGGTGCAAAATTTGCATTCCGTTTGCCTGTGAAATTAGCTGAAGAGAACGAGGCTTCCCTGCCCACACCCGGAGTGAACATCAAAAAGCTAGCCGAGACAACTGACGGTGTAAACGGGTGTTTGGGACAAAATCAGAAGCAGGAGGAAATACCCGAAGATTCAAGCGGTATATTTGCAGGTCGTAATGCTCTTTTGGCGGAGGATGTTGAGATTAACCGTGAAATTTTGATGGCTATGTTGGAAGATACCAGATTAGAAATTGATTGTGCTGAAAATGGTAGGCAGGCGGTGGAGATGTTTGAAGCTACGCCGAATAGATATGACATCATTTTAATGGACATACAAATGCCCGAGATGGATGGTTTAGAAGCCACAAGACGGATACGGGGTCTTAATGCTGTCCCAAAGGCAGGAACGATCCCTATTGTGGCGTTGACGGCGAATGTTTTTAGTGAGGATGTGGAAAAATGCTGCGAGGCCGGTATGAACGATCATGTGGGCAAGCCCATTGATATGGATGACATTATGGCGAAGTTGCGGAGGTATTTGGTGTAGAGTTATTGTCTGGCGGGAAGCATGGAGGTGACCGTCACGGACTGGTTTGTGATTTTTTGTTCCGAGCCTTCGCAAGTCACAAAAAATCACAAACCAGTCCGTGACTGCATCATCTAAGCTATTTTGCTAGAAAATCTCTTAAATTTTTTGCTTGACAGCCCTGAAACAATATGGTATTATAACAGAGCATTGCCAAAGACAGCAGGTGCCATGTGGCGTAACTTTTATGACCTGCCGAGGACAATTACAGTACCGTTTGTAGGAATCTACAGCGTAGAATGCTTGATAGCGGAAATTTACTGTAAAAGAAAAAGAAATTTTTCAAGCCTCTTTGTCGTCGTTTTGGAGATGAAGCGGCTTTTTGTTTGTAGGTGATACCGTACACGAAGTTTTAGCAATGCAAGAAAAAATAGAAGGAGGAATACCATACGTGGCAAAAGTAGAACTGAAACAACCCATCGTTGAGGAAATCTCAGCACGGATTAAGGATGCCCAGTCTGTAGTTTTGGTGGACTACCGCGGTCTTAGCGTAGAAGAAGATACTCGTCTGCGCAAACAGATGCGGGAAGCCGGCATTACTTACAAAGTTTACAAGAACACCTTGATGAACTTTGCTTTTCAGGGTACCGACCTTGAAAGCTTAAAGCCTTTGTTGGAAGGACCAAATGCGATTGCAATTTCTAAGGAAGATGCAACGGCTCCCGCCAGATTGTTGGCGAAATTCGCAAAGGAAAATCCGGCACTTGAATTAAAAGCCGGCGTGGTGGAAGGAACTTTTTATGATGCAAAGGGCATTACGGCAGTTGCAAGCGTTCCGACCAAGGAAGAATTACTTTCCAGATTGCTTGGCAGTATGCAGTCACCGATTACCAATCTGGCTCGTGTCCTGAACCAAATTGCAGAAAAGGGACCGGCAGTAGAAGCAAGTGCAGCAGAAGAAGCACCGGTAGCAGAAGCAAGTGCAGCAGAAGAAGCACCGGTAGCAGAAACACCCGCAGAGTAAAAAATAATTTCGATAAAGGAAAGATTCGTCTGTCTGTTTATCGAAACGAAGTTTCCGTGATATGTTTTGTATCATAACTTAAAAATAATGGAGGAAATAAAACAATGGCAAAATTAACAACAGCAGAATTTATTGATGCGATCAAAGAATTAAGTGTATTAGAATTAAATGACTTAGTAAAGGCTTGTGAGGAAGAGTTTGGCGTATCCGCAGCAGCAGGTGTAGTAGTTGCAGCAGCAGGCGGCGACGGAGCAGGCGCAGCAGAAGAAAAGACAGAATTTGACGTAGAGCTTACCGAAGTTGGACCGAACAAGGTTAAGGTAATCAAGGTGGTTCGTGAAGTAACCGGCTTAGGCTTAAAAGAAGCCAAGGATTTGGTTGACGGCGCACCTAAGACCTTAAAAGAAGGCGTAGAGAAAGCAGAAGCTGACGAGATTAAGACGAAGGTAGAAGCCGAGGGCGCAAAGGTTACATTGAAGTAAAAAAATCGAAGAGGAACATTGTGTTCAAAGCGAAACCCCATGAGTGTCAGCTCATGGGGTTTCATTGTGATTTTTTACCGGTCTTATCTCACAACTACTCGCTTAAAATTTTTCTTCCCTTTCTTCACAACCCGTCCTTCGCCTTCAAAGCTCGCCCGTTCAAAGACCGCCCTTATATCGCTTTGTTTTTCACCGTCCACAAGTACCCCCCCCTGTTCTACGGATCTTCGGGCTTCTGATTTTGAGGGTACTAATTCCGAACGCACAAGCAAGCTGAGAATATCAATCACACCTTCCGGGAAATCACTCTCACTTAGTTCTATGGTGGGCATATTTACGGCATTTCCGCTTGCAAACAAGGCACGTGCGCCCTCTCTGGCAGTTTTTGCCTCTTCTTCCCCGTGGACTAATTTACACAGTTCAAATGCCAAAATCTCTTTTGCTTCATTCAGCTTCGCACCCTCCCAGGAATCCATGGCATTAATTTCTTCCAATGGTAAAAAGGTGAGCATACGCAGGAATTTCAACACATCGGAATCATTTACGTTTCGCCAATACTGGAAAAAGTCAAAGGGCGAGGTCTTATTCGGATCTAACCATACGGCACCGGATTGGGTCTTACCCATCTTGTTGCCCTCGGAATTGACCAGGAGGGTAAAGGTCATAGCGTAGGCATTTTTGCCCAATTTGCGGCGAATCAGCTCCGTGCCGCCCAACATATTACTCCACTGGTCGTCGCCGCCCAGCTGCATATTACAGCCGTGGCTTTGGTACAGGGAGTAGAAATCGTAGCTTTGCATTAACATATAATTAAATTCTAAAAAGCTTAAGCCTTTTTCTAAGCGTTGCTTGTAGCAGTCCGCCGTAAGCATTCGATTTACGGAGAAATGTGGTCCCACTTCTCGCAGAAATTCAATATAGTTCAAATCCGCAAGCCAGTCCGCATTGTTGGCCAAGAGGGCTTTATCATCGGAAAAATCAATAAATGCGCTGATTTGTTTCCGAAAACATTCGATATTGTGTAAGATCTGATCCGTGGTCAGCACTTTTCGCATGTCTGTCCGTCCTGAGGGGTCGCCTACCATGCCGGTACCCCCTCCCAATAGTGCGATGGGCTTATTACCTGCCATTTGCAGGCGTTTCATCAAGGTAAGGGTCAGGAAATGCCCTGCGTGGAGGCTGTCAGCGGTGGGGTCGTAGCCGATGTAGAAAGTGGCGCGACCGTTGTTGATAAGGTCTTTGATTTCCGCCTCATCGGTGACTTGGGCGATTAAGCCCCGTGCTTTGAGTTCTTCGTAAATAGTCATGTGCATTATCTCCCAAATAATATCGTATCGTTCGCAAGCAAAATGAGATTTGTTAATCGAGTGGCATGTTCGTGATGTCAATCATAGTATTAAGCACCGGCAAAATGGCAAGCCACATAATGCCCATCTCCGGTATCCTGAAATTGCGGCACTTGTTCTTCACAAATTCCCTTGCACTGCGGACAGCGAGTATGGAACTTACAGCCACTGGGTGGATTGGCAGGGGAAGGTATATCGCCGCTTAATATAGTGCGGTTCATCTTGACCTTGGGGTCAGGAATGGGTGCCGCTGACAAGAGGGCTTTGGTATAGGGGTGGAGAGGATTTGCATACAGTTCTTCTTTTGCCGCAAGCTCCACCATAGATCCTAGGTACATCACGCCTACATTGTCTGAAATATGCTCCACCACAGACAAGTCATGGGAAATAAACAGATAGGTCAGTCCACGCTCCTTTTGCAATTGCTTTAACAGGTTTATAATCTGTGCCTGAATGGATACGTCTAAGGCACTTACCGGTTCATCACAGACAATAAATGAAGGATTTAAGGCTAAGGCTCGGGCAATGCAGATACGTTGCCGCTGTCCCCCCGAAAATTCATGAGGATAGCGATTCATGTGGTGACTCTGTAAGCCGCATTCCTCCATAATCTTCTTAATATGAGCCTCATACTCCGTCTTGCCTACGATACCGTGCGCTCTTACCCCCTCGCCGATAATTTCAGAAACCGGCATACGAGGGGATAGGGAGCTATAGGGATCTTGAAATATCATCTGAAACTCCGGGCGCATCTTCCGTAGCTTTGCTCTTGAAAGCTTTGCCAGATTCATGCCATTATAGAACACCTCTCCTTTGGTGGGCTTATACAACTGTAAGAGGGTACGTCCTGCCGTGGTCTTGCCGCAGCCCGATTCCCCCACAAGCCCTAAGGTACTGCCCTTTGGTATGGTAAATGAAATATCCTCTACCGCTCGGACATGACCGGTTACCCGTTGCAAGAGTCCGCTTTTTATGGGGAAATATTTGGAAAGGTTTTTGATTTCCAATAAATTTGTATTTTCGCTTGTTTGCGTATTCAAAATAAAACCTCCTATCGCTTCGAGAAATCCCTATAACACCACACCTTATGGGTATCCGACAGCTCCACCACATCGGGATAATTTCCGTCACAGGCAGCTACACAGCGTTCACAACGCTCCTTAAAATAGCAAGTATCCGGCATATGAATGGGATTCGGCACATTTCCGGGAATGGAGTAAAGCTCCTCTACCTTGCGGCCAATCACGGGAATGCTCCCCAGTAATCCTATGGTATAAGGGTGGGCAGGTCGATCGTAAATATCCTCCGCCGTTCCCTGTTCAATCACCCGTCCCGCATACATAACCACAACGTAATCCGCCATTTCGGCAACCACGCCCAAATCATGGGTAATCAGCATAATGGAAGCGTTGATTTTATCCTTTAACTCCCGGAGCAAATCTAGGATTTGCGCCTGAATGGTCACGTCAAGTGCTGTGGTGGGTTCATCCGCAACGATTAACTGAGGATCAAGAGCCAGAGCCATGGCAATCATGACACGTTGGCGCATACCCCCGGACAGCTCATGAGGATAGGACTTTGTAATACCTTCCGCACGGGCAATACCTACCATTTCAAGGAGGGCTACGGTGCGTTTGTGAACCTCTTCCTTGCTTAATTCCGGTAAATGAATATGAATGGCTTCTCCCAATTGTTTGCCTATCCGAAATACGGGATTTAGGCTGGTCATGGGTTCTTGGAAAATCATAGCGATTTCTTTCCCGCGAATCTTCCTGATTTCTTCATCCGGAAGCTTTGTCAAATCAATGGCTTGACCGCCCGAGGATTGCTGATAGCGGATACTTCCCCCCACAATCTGTCCTTGAGGACCTTGTACAAGTCGCATAAGGGATAAGGAAGTTACGCTCTTGCCGCAACCGGATTCCCCAACGACCGCTATGGTAGAACCACGTGGGATGTCAAAACTTACACCATTTACCGCTTTAACCGTGCCGATGTCTGTGAAGAAATAGGTCTGTAAATTGTCAAACTCAATTAAATTGTTGCTGTCTCGCATCTTTGTCTGATACTCCGAGGGAGAGGCGTGGTGTTTCTTTTTGGCTGTTTCGTATTTTTTGATTTCCGCCCGATTGGCTTTTGCAATGGCACGTAAATCCAGCTTACCGTTCTTTGTTTTTGCTTGTTCGCTCATTTAAGTACCCCCTTTGCCGCCCAACGTAAATCCAAATCGTTGTTTTTGCTTGCAGTTTGTTCGCTCATTCTAATTCTCCCTTACCGTTTCATTTTGGGATCGAAGGCATCCCGCAGTCCGTCGCCTACAAAGTTGATTGCCATGATGGTCAGCAAAATGCACAACCCGGGGGGGAGCCAAATATAAGGACAGTGGATCATAACCAAGGGATCATTTACACGGTTAATCATAATGCCCCAAGTGGAATAGGGGGGGGATACGCCAAGTCCCAGGAAGCTAAGTGCGGATTCTAAGAGGATGACACCGCCTACAAGGAGGGTTGCATTTACAATAATCTGGGGCATAACGTTTGGCAGAAGATGGCGGAAAATACGCCGTCCTGCCCGAAGACCCACGGTTTCTGTCGCCAACATGAACTCCTGTTCCCGTAAGGATAAAATCTGCCCTCGTACCAGACGAGCCAAGCCCGTCCAGTTTAAGGCGGCGATAATGATAATCAGATAATAAATCTTCATTTGGTCGCCAACCTTAGAAAATCGCATGAAACTGTTAAATAAAATAATAATGGGGAAAACCGGAATGGAGTTAATCACATCGACAATACGCATGATAGCTCCGTCCAAAAATCCGCCGTAGTATCCGGCAATACCGCCTAAGACCGCACCTAAAAATACGGCAAAGAGCATACAAATCAATCCCACTAAGAGGGATACCCGACCGCCGTACTGTAAGCGGGTAAATACGTCAAAACCATCCACATCCGTACCCAACAGGTGCTGTCCGGTGATGGGCATTTTGTTGTATAATTTGATCTCCTCACCGGTGCAAAATCCTTTTTCCAGTAGAATGTTCTTCTGGGCGAGGCGGAAACTGGTATGGTAGAGGCGAAAAGTTTCGGTAGAAGAGGGATTCTTAAGGACTTCCGTAAGGGCAATGGGTTCTCCGGCTACTTCCTTGGCTGTGCCTAAAATAGAGCTGACTGCTCCCATTTTTATGGGAGTTACTTTGATTTTTTCGGAAATGAGATTCAAATCCTTCATTTCGCTAAGCTGTTGTACCGAAAAGCTGACATCAGGATCAAAAAACTGCTCGTATTCTCGATAAGGATTTAGGAGCGTACCCACGAAGCAAAACAGTATCATAATAAGCAGGGCGAAAAAGCCCGCTATAGCTAGTTTGTTGCGTACAAAACGACGGAATACCAATTGTCCGAAGGTAACGCCATGTGTGGTTTGTATAGAGGAATGTTCTGGTGCAGAGGGCTGTTCTTGTACAGATGGTTGCCCATGTGTAGTTTGTTCTTCCGGTTGCATTTTTGGATCTTGTGTAGGCATAATTACCTCCTTTCTATTTCAATCGTATTCTGGGATCTACTAAGGCATAAGAAATATCCGCAAGCAGGTTACCAAGCAAGGTCAATGCGGCGACAAACAGGTTAAATGCCATAACAAAGGGTATGTCACCATTTGTCAGGGATTGGTACCCATACCAACCAATACCGGGAATCTGGAACAGGTTTTCGGTAATCATGGCTCCCGCAAACAGTCCGGGGATAGAACCGCCGATAATGGTTACAATGGGAATTAAGGTGTTGCGAAAAGCATGACTGTAAATAACCGTACCTTCCGGCAGTCCCTTTGCTCTGGCCGTGCGGATATAGTCGGTATCTAAGACCTCAAGCATATTTGAGCGGGCGTAACGCATATAACTGCCGATTCCGATAAAAGTCAGGCAGACAATAGGCAAGACCAAATGCCAGGACTTGTCCATGAAAAGGGCAAAGCCCGTATAGTCTTCCGTGGCTGTTACCATGCCAAAAGGTGGGAACCACTTTAATCCGTAGGCAAACACACGCTTTAGAACTACCGCCAAGAAGAAACTGGGAACGGAAATGCCCACAAAGGCAATGGTAGTAATGGCATAATCCAACTTAGAATAAGGCCGTGTGGCACTGATGATTCCCAAGGGAACGCCGATCAAAATCGTCAGGATAAAGACAGGGAGTGCCAGGGTAAAGGATACCAAGACCTTTTCTCCGATAATGTCAGCCACAGGTCTCTGGTAGAAGAACGATACGCCAAAATCTCCCTGAATGGCTCGGCTGATCCAGTTGAAATATCCCTGAGGGATGTTGGTGTCAAGTCCGTATAAATGCCTTAAGTGTTCCACCATGGCAGGAGTAACGTTGTTTTTGCCTGTGGTCATCATGGTAATGTAATCTCCCGGCATGGAACGGATTAAAATATAGAGCAGAATGGAAATGCCGAATAAGATCATAACGCTGATAAAGATCCGCCGTACAATATATTGCCACATAGAAATCATCTCCTATTAGTGTGTGTTTATAGTTACTGTTCAAAGGGAAGCCTTTGCACAGCGTTTCCCTTTGAACAGTAACTATTAATACAGACAGACCCTGCCCCTTCGTCCCCTCTTTGGGGCGAGAAAGGCAGGGTAAGCTGCTTTATAAGCTTCATAAAATTTATAAGCTCTGTTTCGCTCGTTTGTTTCCTGTTTATTTCTTGATGTTACTGCTTCTCAACCAGTTTTATGTTCTGAATCACATCCAATAATATATGGAAAGAGTCTAAATCATCCGGTATACTGGAAATGTCTACCACAGTAGGATCAATGGCATTCATTTCTAATCTCTGATAGTAAGGCATTACCGTAGCGGTATCCATGATCTTATCAAAGAGCTGTGCATAAATCTTAAGCCTATCATCACGATCTGCGGTTTCACGTCCTTCCATAATCAACTTATCCACTTCAGGATCGTTGGTGTAGAAAGGATTGTTGCCGGAGGCAATGGAATCCGAATGGAAATACTGGTAGCAATCCGGGTCGGCAGGACCGTCGCCGTATGCAGCCGCCCAAAGCATTAAGTCACCATGTTTGTACTGTTCACTAAAGGAGGCCCAGTCAATCTGAGTAACGGAAAATTCACCGCCCAATGCTTCAATGTCATTCTTCATCTGTGTAAACAGAGGTACCACAGGGTGTTCGGTAGAAGAAATATAGGCATCAATGTGCAATATCTTGCCGTTTTTGTCTACTAACTTGCCATTCGTTTGTGTATAGCCTGCTGCCTTAAAGTAATCCAATGCCTTTGCTGTATCGTAGGCATAGACAGGAGCGTTGTCATCATAAGGATAACCCCAGCTTGCCATGGTAATGGGGCGTTCTAATACTTTCGCCAATTTGCCGTAGTAGGTATTTACACCGGAGGCTCTGTCCATTAAGCTGGCTAAGCCTTTTCTTACATTTGCATCAGGGAGAAGCTTTCCGCTGATACCTACATAGCCCCAACCATTACGGTCATAGGTTTCTGCATATTTTCCGGCATCTTCAAGAGCCTGTACATTGTCCGGGGTGCAGCTTAAGTCAAGCATGATATTTACATCCCCATTGGTAGCGGCACTTAACTGATCGGGTACCGGAATAACCTGGAACTTAATGGTTTCAATCTGTGGCTTGCCTTCATAGTAGTCCGGATTGGCATGAAGGGTCACAATGTTGTTTTCAAATTTATCAAAGATATAAGGACCGCCGCCTAAAGGTGCACCGTTCTTTTTCTTAATATCAGAAAAATCTACCTTGGTTGCCTTTTCCCCATAATAATGTTTCGGCATAATGGGCATTTGTCCAAGCTGAACTTCTAAGGTGGGGTCTACGCCGTCAGCAGTTACCTGAACGGTAAGGTCATCTAACTTTACAATACCGGAAACATCAGGCACGTTTTCACCGCCTGCCATCTTATCGCTTACATATTCAGTGGTGAGCTTCGCTTCGTTGTCGGCTTCAATGTCCGGAATAAATTCGTCTGCATAATCGGTAGCATAAGCATCCGTTGCGGCAGTAATGACTGCTTCTTTATAAGCATCACTTCCTGCTTCTAAGCTGCCGTCAATGTTAAGCTTTAAGTCCTCAATCAAGCCTTCGGGACCATAGCTTTCGTCTTCGTAATCAGAGGTAGCCATATCCTTTGCCGCTTCCTTGATTTGTTCCGGCGTGGCTTTTGATTCTTCTTTAATCTTCACTATGGCATCTGCATAGTTGGGATCATCATAACGGTATTCGTTGGCTCCGCGAATCTTGTAGGTGTAAAGGCTGCCTAAGCCGTCATAGGCGGGAGCAAGCTGTGCCTTGTAAGTCCAGATCAGATCGTCTGCGGTGACAGGCTGGCCGTCGCTGAACTTTAATCCGTCTTTGATCTTAAAGGTGTACACCGTGTACTGGTTTCCGTTCTCGTCTGTCTTAATCTCCGGTTCCTGATAAGTACAGGCACCGTCCACGCAATCGCCACCCTTTCCTGTGTTATAAACATTGAGCTGGGTGAGCATCGTTACATACCTGTCATAGGCAGAGTTGTAGGTGAGAAAGTTGAATACGCCGTTAAACTCGGTAACACCAAGTAGAAGCGTACTTTTGCCGTCGGCTGTCTTTGTTGCACAACCTGCCAGTGTGCCGAAACAAAGCACCAAGCTTAGTACAATGACTAGAGCTTTTTTTACTGTTTTCATAAATTAAATCCTCCTTTTTTCCGCAAACCATTGTTTGCTTATATGTATTGCATGTTGTGGAAAAGTACCACAAGGGGTATTTTAGCAGACTTTTGAGGGAAATGCAAGTAAAATTTTATAAATTGAGATGAAAACGCCTGTCAGGAGTAAATCTATCCGTTCCTGACAGGCAATAGTGTTTCTTATTTCTTCTGCACCAACTTTAGTGTTTCAATCTTCTGTAACAAGCCACAGAAAGGATCCGGATCCTTTGGCAGACTGCCAATATCCACCACTTTAGGATCAATCACATTCATTTCCAGTCGCTGATAATAGGGCATAACCACAGCATCATCCATAATCCGATCAAACAGCTTTTCATAAATGGGTATGCGTTCCTCTCGTTTAACCAGAGAGCGACCCTCCATAATCATCCGGTCCACTTCCGGGTCATTTAGATAGAAAGGGTTTGTTCCTTTCATAATGGAATCCGAGTGAAATAGTTTATAGCAATCGGGATCAGCCGTCGTTCCGCCATAAGCAGCTCCCCAGAGCATACAGTCTCCTGCCATGTACTGGTTGTAATAGCGTTCACCGCTTACATTGATCAAGTCGAATGTGGCACCCATATCCTCTAAGACATAACGCATGATTTTGAATATGCGGCTTGCAGGATGGCTGTCATCCGGGATGTAGGCCTCCATAGACAATGGTTCACCGGTGGCATCGACTAAACGGTCTTTGGCAACGGCGTTTTCCTCGCCCTCCGGGGGTTGCGCTTTTACCAAGGTATAGCCTGCCTTTGCGAAGTATTCGAGAGCAGTATTCTTGTCATAGTCGTAGACCGGGGCATTGTCATTAATAGGATAGCCCCAACTTGCCATGGTGATGGGACGTTCCAATACAACGGCAACGCCTTCGTAATAATCTCCAAGGCTTAGTTCTCTTGCAATTAAAGACATGAGAGCTTTTCTGATATTGATGTCAGGAATGAGCTTTGCACTGATGCCGATATATCCCCAACCGTTTCGGTCGTAGGTCATGCAGTAGGACAGGTTTTCTTCGGCAAGCTCTTTGTTGTCAGGTGAACAGTCTACATCTAGCAGAACGTTCACGGTTTTGTCTTTTAAGGCAGTAAGCTTATCCTTGTCGCTTCCGCTTACTTCCGTTAGTTGGAGGTGGGTGATTTCGGGGGTACCTTTGTAGTAGGAGGGATTTGCGGTAAGGTACGCAGTCTTGTTACTGTATTTCTCCAAAATATAAGCCCCCCCCCCTAAGGGCTGCATAAGCTTTGCTTTCATAGCGGAGAAATCCACCTTGTTAATGCCTTGGGAATAATACTGCTGTGACATGATCGGGCAGGAACCAAGCTGATATTCTAAGCTGGCATCTACACCGTCTGCTGTTACCTGTACTGTGTAATCATCTAGCTTTACAATGCCTGATATGTCACTGACTTCTTCACTCTCTGCAACTTTATCTGTCAGATACGCAAGGCTTAGTTCTCTTTCTTTCTTTTTTTCAATGCTCGGTATCAGTTCGTTTCGGTATTCAGAAGAGTAAATGTCAGTGGCAATGGAAATGAGCGTGCGACGATAAGCGGAGCTACCCTCTTCCAGATTAGGAGGTATATCCATGCGAAACGTGATATTTTTTTTGTTTATATTTACATGATTTCGGATACCCAAAGTATCTAGCATTTTTTGGGGTCCAAACAGGTTGTCGTCATATTCATTGGTAGCACGCATCGCAGCGGCAGCTAATATTTCCTCTTCTGTAGCGGCAGCAGATTGTTTTAAGGAGGCGGATACGGCAGCATAGTCAGGTGTATCATAACGATAGGCTAAGAGACCGGAAAGCGGGGCTTCTGCTAAGGAGTTGACACCATCATAGGCAAAGGAAGATTCGCATTTGTAGGTGAAAATGATGTCATCTGCCGTCACAGGCGTTCCATCACTAAAAACCAGACCCTCTCGTAAACGGAACGTATAGATGGTATGTTGATTGCCGGCTTCATCGCTTACCACTTGGGGAGCCTTATAAAAACAGGCACCGTCAACAAGTTCCCCTCCTTTGCCTGTATCATAGACGTACATGTTTGTCAATTCTACGACTTGGTGGTCATAGTTGCTTTTGTAAAATAACTGGTTGAATTGTCCGTCCATCTTCCCTGTGCCGATGATCAAGGTGTCATTGAGTGCTTTCTTCCCGCAAGCGGAAAATACGCTAAGGCAAAGAAGAAAACTAAGAAATGCAACGACGGTTCTTTTGGCTGTTTTCATAATTAAAAAATCCTCCCGACTTTTGAGTTTCAATTTCTCCAAAAATTTTAGAAATATAAAACTGCTGATAGGAAAATTTTAACCGATTTTGCCCGAAAAAGCAAGTAAAATCGAAAGGTAGTTGACAAAAGCTCCCTTTATCCCTCATAATGAAGTGTAGAAGATGTTAGGGAAAGGATGCTTTTATGCCCCTTATTTATATTGTGGAAGATAATATTGATATTCGAGAAATCGAAAGCTATACCTTAAAAAACAGCGGTTTTCGTACAACGGAGTTTGAATCCGGGCAGGAATTTGCAAAAGCCATGGAACAAACAAAGCCGGATTTGATTATCCTTGATGTTATGTTGCCGGGAGAGGATGGTCTTGAGATTCTGAGAAATCTCCGCAGTAAGCAGGAGACCAAAAAAATTCCCATTATTCTGGTTACTGCCAAAAGTTCGGAACTGGATAAGGTGAAGGGCTTAGATCTGGGTGCAGACGATTATATTACAAAGCCTTTTGGCGTAATGGAACTGGTATCAAGGGTGAAAGCTCTGCTTCGGCGCATGGAGAAGGATGTGAAGTCAGAAGACTCCGTGCTTACGGCGGGAGGTCTTATTGTTGATGAGGGCAAGCGTTCGGTTCGGGTAGACGGCGAGGCAAAAGAGCTTACCTATAAAGAATTTGAATTGCTGAAATTCTTTCTGCTGAACAAAGGCATTGTCTTAAGCCGTGACAAAATCATGGATCGTGTCTGGGGATTTGAATATGAGGGCGAAAGCCGCACCGTGGATATGCACATCAAAACCCTGCGTAAAAAGTTGGGTGAGGGCGGGAATTTAATCAAGACTGTGCGAAATGTGGGCTATTTGATAGATTTTGATTAGGGGGTACCTTGTCCCGTAAATCTGATTACAGGAAGTGTATAGAGTTTCCTGTAATAATAGAATGGAACATCTGAATTTAGGGGGGGTCATGAGAGCAGCACTACGTCAATTTTTTATGAGATTTTTCAAAATTGAACTGTCAAATGAAGTACGGGAACAGCGGATTGACGTATTAAGCCAAGCCAGTTTGCGAGAGGAATTTGCCGCCAATGTTTCCCATGAATTAAAAACTCCCTTAACCGCAATCTCCGGCTATGCGGAGTTGATCGAAAGCGGATTTACCAAGGAGGAAGATACCCGGCGTTTTGCAGGAGAAATTCGGGTAAATGCAGAACGTCTGCTTAGTCTAATCAACGACATCATTGAACTTTCGGAATTGGATGATGGTTACAGTGAGATTGAAATGGAGCAGGTGAATCTCTATAAAAAAGCGGCGGACTGTGTTTCCATGATGAAGCTTCAAGCAGAAAAACAGGGTGTTTCCGTCTTCCTTGAAGGGGAAGCGGACTGTATGGTGTTGGCAAATCAAAATCTGATAGAGGAATTGTTGCATAATTTGTGTAGTAATGCCATTCGCTACAATGAAAAGGGTGGAAAGGTTACAATCAGTACCCATTATACGGAGGATAAAAGAGTCGTGCTTACCGTTGCGGATACAGGCATTGGCATACCGCAGAAATACCAACAGCGGGTGTTTGAACGTTTTTATCGTGTGGATCCCAGTCGTTCCAAGAAAAGCGGCGGAACAGGTCTTGGACTTGCCATTGTAAAGCATATCGTAGCAAGGCACAATGCCCGGATTAGCCTAGAGAGTGAAGAGGGCAGGGGAACTACCATACGGATTGTGTTTTGAGGGAAGGACCTGCCCTAATGTGGATGGGGTTTTTGGTGATGTTGCTGTACTGCAATACGGATTTTGTTTTGAGAAAGGACAGATCTTATGCTTTGGGATACACATTTGCATACTTATTTTTCGGACGACAGTCATACCCTCCCCCTAGATATGCTCAGCCAAGGACGTATAAGGGGTCTTTCGGGGATTTGTTTCACCGATCATCTGGACTTAGATTATCCCAATCGTCCGGGGGAATTTATTATTGATTTTGATTGTTATTTTGAAGAACTATCGCTCTTGCGCCGGAAAGAGATTCTGCCCTTTGGAATCGGGGTGGAGCTTGGGCTTCAACCTCATTTGGCAAAGGAGCATAGAGAACTTTTGGCAAGCAACCCCTTTGATTTTGTCATTGGATCTTCCCATATTGTACACCGT
>BNZC01000011.1 GCA_026000755.1 Clostridia bacterium | reverse complement strand
AAACAAATGGTCGGCTTTCACTGTCATAATAACATAAAAACACCGAAAATGAAAGGTTTTTTCAAGAATCTTTCATTTTCGGTGGAAGTTAGTCTTACAAAGTGGAAGTTGCTTTTTCAATTAACCTCTCTAAATTTCCCTCTACCCCAAATTCTTCACCTTAAACTCTCGCTCGGACTCTCTCCTTTGATCCTTCTTTGCAATATCCGCCCTCTTGTCATAGAGCTTCTTTCCTTTCGCCAGTCCGATTTCCACCTTCACCAGACTACCTTTTAGGTAGACCTTAAGCGGAACAATGGTATATCCCTTCTCTGCAATTTTTCCGCCGATTTTATTGATTTCATAGCGGTGCAGCAAAAGCTTTCTGGGGCGTAAGGGATCTTTATTAAAGATATTCCCTTTCTCGTAGGGACTGATGTGCATACCAAACACCGTCATTTCCCCTTTATCCATGCGAATAAAGGACTCCTTCACGCTGCAATGTCCCATGCGGATGGACTTAACCTCCGTCCCCACAAGGGAAATGCCCGCTTCATAGGTATCCTCAATAAAATATTCATGATATGCCTTCTTGTTGTTGGCAATCAGCTTCACGCTGTCCTTTCCCATTTTGATACTCCTTTATTCATTATTCCATCAACTTTCCGCCAAACTAAAATCCACCGTCCGCATCTGGCGATCCACTCGCTCTACCTTGACACGCACTTCCTGTCCCAACTTATAGCAACGCCCCGTGCGTTCTCCTACAAGCTCATAGCGTTCTTCTTCGTAAATAAAATAATCGCCCTCTAACTTGCTGATATGCACCATGCCCTCTACGGTATTGGACAATTCCACATAAATGCCCCAGTTATGGACACCGCAAATCACCCCATCAAACGTATCGCCGATGTGCCGTTCCATATATTCTGCTTTCTTTAGTTTCTCGGTTTCCCGCTCTGCTTCCTTCGCACGTTGCTCCATGTCGCTTGCGTGACCTGTCACCTTGGGCAAAATGTCCAGATAATGCTTAATTTTCTTCTGCTCCATACGCCCCCGCAGACTGTCCTTTATGATACGATGAATCTGCAAATCAGGGTAACGCCGGATGGGGGAGGTGAAATGGCAGTAATGCTCTGCGGCGAGTCCGAAATGTCCGCTGTTTACTACGGTATACTTGGCTTGTCGCATGGAACGCAAGGTTAGGCGGCTGATTAAGGCTTCCTCCGGCTTTCCCTCTATTTTCCCCAGTAATTTCTGTAGTTCCTTTGGGTGTATGGTTTCCTCTCCTGCCTTTTTGCTTGCCTTTAAGCGATAGCCGAAATTGTAAACAAAAGCCGACAGGGTTTTAATCCGCTCCGGATCCGGTACCTCATGGGTACGGTAGACAAAGGGGATTTCCTTTCCGAAATAATCCTCCGCCACGGTTTCATTGGCGGCTAACATGAAGTCCTCAATCATTTTCGTTGCAATATTTCTGTCGTAAGGCTTGATTTCTACGGGTACGCCCTTTTCATCCAATATCATTTTCGTTTCCGGAAATTCAAAATCAATGGAACCCCGCTTGTGTCTTCTTGTGCGAAACAGTTGTGCCAATTCATCCATCAGACGAAGCATGGGCAAATACGGCTCATATTCTTTGTTCGCTCCTTCTAATGCCTGTGTCACACCGGTATAACTCATGCGTTTATCGACTTTTATCACACTCTCTGTGACGGTGTGTTTTACGATTTTACCCTTCTTATCAATGGTCATAATGCAGCTGAGCGCCAGTCTGTCCTCTCCTGCATTTAGAGAACAGATTCCATTTGACAGCACCTTAGGCAACATGGGAATGACCCGATCCACCAGATACACACTGGTTCCCCTCTCCCTTGCCTCTTTGTCCAAGGCACTGTTTTCCTGCACGTAATTGGTCACGTCTGCGATATGAACCCCCAGTTGATAATATTTTTTGTCCTTTATCAGGGAAATGGCATCGTCTAAATCCTTTGCATCCTCTCCGTCTATGGTAACGGTCATAAGGTCTCGCAAATCCATACGTCCGGAAAAATCCTCTTCCCGAACGGGTTTCGCCTGCCTGGCGGCTTGATCTAAAACCCGGGCTTCAAATTCCGTGGGCAAATCAAAGCCTTTTACAATGGATAAAATATCGGTTCCCGGATCATTTACAAGACCGATAATCTCTGTAATCTTCCCCTTCGGTTTCTTATCCCTATCTCCATAAGAAGTAATTTCCACCACCACCTTATGTCCGCTTACAGCTCCTGCGGCCGCCTCCTTTGGTATAAATAAATCCTGCTTATACTTTGGATTGTCGGGAACCACAAAGCCATATCCCGTATTCTTTTCGTAGGTTCCCACCATTCGCTGTACGGCTCGTTCTAAAATCTCTATAATCTGCCCTTCCGCTCTTCGTCCTGTAACTTCTGGCAATAAAATGACACGCACCGTATCCCCGTGCATGGCTCCGTTTATATTTGCCCCGGAAATGTAGATGTCCTCTCCCCCGGTTTTTGGTGCGGACTCTTTTTTGATTTCTACGGTCTTTGGCGTTTCGGCATTTTCCTCTTCCAATGCCACAAATCCAAAACCTCTGGCATTTGCTATAAACTGCCCGATAAAAGAGGGTCCTTTTTTCTTTGATTTTTTCTGTTTTGGTCTTTGCTCCTGCTTAGGTCTTTGCTCTTGTGTGGGTCTTTGTTCCTGCTTGGGTCTTTGCTCCTGTTTGAACCGTCCTTTTGCTCTTTTGCTTTTATTTCGACTTTTTGGTGTTTCTGTTTCTTTTTTCATATTGTTCTCCTAATTTAGAATAAAAAAATTCCTGTAAAGTAACAAGAGCAGCAGTCGAACAAACGTTTGACCACTGCTGCTTAAAATCCTCGTTATTGTCCATCGAAAACGATTACTCGGCAACGCCCTAGGCTGTAGGGAACGCTCAAGCAAAACGTCCGATGTTCATGATTGCGGAAATCACAAAAAACAAGATTACCATAGCCGTGGTGGCTTTCACCAAAACCCCTTCCATGGAACGTCCTTTGTTCTTACCCCAGTAGGTTTCCGCCATACCGCCAATGCTGCCAAGTCCTTGCTGCTTGCCTTCCTGCATCAATACAATGACGGTCAACGCAATACTAATCAAAATAAAAACAATCTCCAAAACATCTTTTACTATTGCCACTTTCTTTTCCTCCAAAATTATTCAGTATGGTAAAGGTACACTCAGACCATTATAGCATATCTTGATTATTTTTTCAAGAGCCAGTTTTTTACCGCATCTTTCATGTCCTTCACCCCACACACCTTGGTATGCACCAGAGCCGCACTCTTTATGCTAAGCACCGCCTCCGGTACGTTCACACCGGACAGTTTCTCTAAATCCTTCGCCAAAACAAAATCATCCTTATCCTTTATTTTCTCCGGGGCAATGGCGGCAATCACGCTATTGGTGAATTTATAGGGGCTTGCCGTAGAAACGATTAGGGCTTTGGTTTTATCCCCTGTTTCCGCCTTGTATTTTTCATAAACACAGGCCGCTACTGCGGTATGAGGATCCAATACATAACCCTCTTCCTTGTAAATGCGCAAAATCGTTTCTGCTGTTTCCTCTTCTGTTGCGTAATTTCCGTAAAAATCCGCCAATCCCGCTTTCATTTCAGGAGTCAGCTCATAGCGACCCTTTGTTTTTAGGTCTTGCATCAACTGAGCGGTCTGTTTTGGATTTTCCCCCGTCAGCAAGAATAGTAAGCGTTCTAAGTTGCTTGAAATCAAAATATCCATGGAAGGGGAACTGGTAAGCACAAAGTCACGATTTTTGTCATAATTACCCGTAGCAAAAAAGTCGTAAAGCACCTTATTTTCATTGGAGGCGCAAATGAGCTTGCCCAAAGGAACCCCCATTTGTTTCGCATAAAAAGCCGCCAGTATATTGCCGAAATTCCCGGTGGGAACCACCACATTAAGAGGTTCGCCCTGCTTTAATTCTCCGTCTGCACAAAGTTTCCCATAGGCGTAAACGTAATAAACCACTTGGGGAATCAAGCGACCGATATTGATGGAGTTGGCGGAGGAGAACTGATACTCTCGTTCCGTAAGCCACTGTTTCAATTTCTCATCGGAAAAGATTTCTTTTACCCCGGTCTGGGCTTCATCGAAATTCCCGTCAATACCCACAACCAAGGTATTATTTCCCTTTTGTGTTACCATCTGCCGCTTTTGGATGGGGCTTACCCCGTCCTTTGGATAAAATACAATAATTTTCGTTCCCGGCACATTTGCAAATCCCGCAAGTGCCGCTTTTCCCGTATCTCCCGAAGTAGCGGTCAAAATCACAATATCCTTTTGCTCCTGCACTTTTCCTGCGGCAGTCAACATGAAATGGGGCAGAATAGACAGTGCCATGTCCTTAAAAGCGATAGTGGCGCCATGGAACAACTCCAAATAGTACCCCCCCCCTGTCTTTCGGATGGGTGCAATTTCTGCTGTGTCAAATTTCTCGTCATAGGCCTTCCCAATACAAACCTTTAATTCTTCCTCGGAAAAATCCGTCAAAAACAGGCGCATGACCTCATATGCCACCTCTTGGTAAGAACGTCCTGCCAAGTCCTTAAAGTCCGTGGCAAGCCGGGGAATCTGCTCCGGCACGAATAAGCCGCCGTCCTCGGCAAGACCTTGTAAAATGGCCTTAGATGCACGGAAACTCTCTTTTGTTTCATCCCTTGTACTGCGATATAGTAGATCCATTTGTGTTCATTCCTTTCTCAAATCGGATTGTTCGTTCAACACATTTTACAACAATCTTACCGAATAAAGGACATTCGGTAAGCAGCGCCCTAAAGAACAGAGCTTGGTTCACGAACGACCTCGCACTAAGCGGGGTCTTCGCTATCGCTCGATTTCACTAAGATGCTTTCGGTCACCTCGTTTTCAAAAACTCATATTCCTTTGCCGCCTCTTTATCACCCGGGTAATCCTTCAAATAACTTTCCATTTTCTCCCTCGCCCCGGCAAAATCAAGGGTATATTCTAAGATTGCGATTTCATTTCGCTTTAATTCTTGTAAATTATCCGGCTGTTCTTTCGCCAATGCTGTCTGAATCAAAGAAAGGGCTTCTTCGTACTCTCCCGTTTCTATTTTCGCCAATGCCATGCCATTTAATGCCACGGTGTCTCCGTCATGATTTGCCAGATAGGTCTGATATTGCTTCTCATATTGCTCCGTATTTCCCTCAGCCTCGTAGGTCTTTGCCAGATACAAGATAGCAGTGGTATCGCCCTGCCCTGCCGCCTTATCCAAGGACTGCCTTGCCAATTCATACTCACCCAAGAGATAGTAGGCGTAGCCGATTTGTCTTAAATCCGCCGGACTTGTCCCCCCCCCCTTGATGGCTTGCCGCAAGATGTCATTTGCATCAGATTGCATACCCATGCTGCTTAATCTTTCGGCAACGTTTGTTGCTAAACTGCGATCGGTTTTATTTACCTTAATGGCCGCCAGCAAATCTGCCTTGGCTTCTTCCTGCTCCCCTTGTCGCAAATGTAAACAGCCCCGCAGGTAATATGCCTTATAATCTTTCTTATTATAGGAAATCAAATTCTGATAGGTGTCATACGCCCCCTGTATATCCCCACTTAATTCCTGCACCTTTGCCTTGTAGTAACAAATGTCTAGTTCTAAGGGTTCAATAATCGCCAAGGATTCGTCTAAGGCATCGGAAAAAGCCTCCGCTGCCCCTCCATAATCCCCCTGTTCCATTTTATTCAGACCAAGCTGACGATAGGCCAATTCATCCGTTAATGCCTGTGGATCACGGCTGCTACAGGCAGACAAAAGGGGCATACAAAACAGTACGCCCATAAGAGTCATGATAATTGATAGAGAATAAGATTTTCTTTTCAATGAAATCCCTCGCCTTATCCGCACACCAAAAAACGTTCCATCGCTAAAATGGCTTCTTCCGCATCGTTTCCATCCGCCACAATGTGAACAGACATACCCACCTTTGGCGCAAATGCCATAATGCCCATAATGCTTTTGGCATTAATCTTCTTATTCTCGCTTTCCAGTATAATGCTGCTGTCAAACTGACAGGCAACTTGTACCAGTTCAGCCACCGGATTACTGCGATCCTTGCCCAGATTCGATAATATAACCGTTTTCTCGCTCATGCTTTTCTCCTCTTTGAACTATAATGACAATCTGACAATAGACCTGACGAAGTATCCTCTTATATCGTTCCTTACTGTCGCCCCACTACTTTATACTATACTGTATCTTTCTCTCTTTTTCAATCCCCTTTTTTTATTTCGTGCTTTTGCACAAAAAAAATGCGATTCTTGGCGAAATTTAGGTCAGTGTGCTGGAGCACTTTGTAGTGACAGAGAGTCCCTACGCTCTAGCACAGAAAAAGCCCCGCTCCAAAGCAGTTCGGACAAGCCTCCTGAGAACATATTTTCGAGAACAGAGGTTCCCAAAAATGAGAGTCTTTCCTCCCTAGTCGCTCCAATGCTTTTTCTAGTGATAGACGGAGTGGCTCTCTGCTTCTAGCAAAGTATCTCTCTGCATAGGATTGTTATAGAGGGTTAGAGGAGGATTTTCTGATTGCTACTTAACATTTTCCTGAAATTAACGGAATATCTCTGGAGCTTTCCTATGTTGGTGATTCTGATGGGTACCCACTTGTATTTTACCCTGCGCCTTGGTATAATTCAGCGAAAGATCCCCCAAGGCATACGGCTTAGTTTTTCCAAAAAAGCTCTGGGCGAAACCGGCATCTCCCCTTATGCCGCCCTAACCACGGCTCTTGCCGCTACCATAGGCACGGGAAATATCATCGGCATTTCTACCGCCATTGCCATAGGAGGTCCGGGTGCGGTCTTTTGGTGCTGGCTTACCGGGCTGTTTGGCATTGCCACCTGTTACGGTGAATGCTTCCTTTCCGTTAAGTACCGACGGAAACAAACCGACGGCAGTTTTTTGGGCGGTCCTATGTATGTGCTGAAATTCATCTTGCAACAAAAAGGCTTGGCGGCTGTCTTTGCCGTATTTTGCATTTTGGGGGCATTTAGCATGGGAGCCGGGGTACAAGCGCATTCCATCCGTCTTGCCATTCTCGGGGAAATGTCACTCTCCCCCCATTTGATCGGAATGGGCATTGCCCTGTTGGCAGGCGTTGTCTTAATTGGGGGCGTGAAACAAATCTCTAAAGTGTGTATGTTTTTTGTTCCCATCATGAGTCTGTTTTACTTGCTTGCCTGTGCCATGCTGCTGTTCTTAAACCGTGAATATCTGCTCCCTGCCTGTTCTCTCATTATAAAAAGTGCTTTTGCCCCACAGCCCCTATTGGGGGGGGTATGCGGCACCGCTGTCCTTACCGCAATCCGTATCGGCACCTCCAGAGGCTTATTTACCAATGAGGCGGGGCTTGGATCCATTCCCATGGCAGCCGCCACCGCAAATGCCCCATCCCCCAAAGCACAGGCTCTAGTATCCATGACCGGCCCCTTTTGGGATACGGTGGTGATTTGCGCCGTTACGGGGCTGGTTATTGTCAGCAGTATGATAAAACACCCCGGACTTTTTGCGGGCTTAGCGGGAGAGCGATTTTGTTTTCAGGCATTTTCCGAACTGCCTTTTCATGGGGAAGAAATTCTTTCCCTCTCTCTGGTGCTGTTCGCCTTTGCTACTATTTTGGGGTGGTGCTATTACGGAGAATGCGGGGTGCGGTTTTTGTTCGGCACAGGAGGGCTTAAAAGCTATCAGTTGGGCTACCTGCTCTTTTTGTATCTGGGAGCCGTTATGCCCTTAAGTGCCGTCTGGGGGATTTCTGATTTTATCAATATTGGAATGACGGTGCCGAATCTGTTCTGCCTGTGGCGATTGAGGAAAGAGATTATGGTGTAGGGGAAAAGCGTAGTTAGGGGAAAACGCTAATCCTCGTATACGTCACTCAATCTCCCCTGTTAAAAAAGCATTGAGGATATTCTGTGGAGCATCGTAATAAAAACTGCTGTTGTAATCGTCAATCTTATCGCTGACAAAGGAATGATAGGCCAACACCAAAGCCTCCACGACAGAACCCCCGGTTTCTTTCCTAATGCCTAAAATGAGCCGTTTATACACTTTGCCGATATCCCAATGGCTTGGAACGGCATAAAGAGCCACAGAAACATTATCGAAATCCCCCTGCGGGATTTTGCATTCCTCGATAAAATCGTCACTAACACGCTCAATATTATCACTGTGGTAGACATCCGCCAAGTCATAAATTTTGGCAATACAAGTTTTGCCGATCAAATCAACGATAACAGAACGTTTGTTCTTCGTCTTTCTTGCAATGTATTCAATCAGACTGCATGTAAAAAACAAGTCATTGTCTTTTTTGGATTCTCGTCCGCTCATCTTGCCACCTCCGTGCAGGATACAAATTCCAGTGTCTGCAATGCTTTTACTGTACAGAAATTGATCTGGTGTGTCGGATACTTAAATCTTGCCAACGACCAAAACTGCTCCCTTGTAATAATGCCGTCAACATAATCGGCAATGTAGTTGTAAATCTGGTCATTTGCCATAGCTCCAATCACGAGATCGTAATCGTGCGCAGCTCCGTGGCGGCAGTTTATGATAAAATCAAGCCATTCCTCTGTCATTTCTGTAAATTCTAAAATGCTAAGAGAGGTATCCATTCGCACGGTATAAGTGTTTACCTTAGGGGTATCATAGCGTTTCGCCCAACGATCCGCCTGTTCCCTGATCAAGGTACAGTAAAAGCCAAAACCAAAATCCTTTGTATTTTTCCCTGTTCGAATAGCGGGCTGCTTAACGGCAGTATAGCTCCCATGATAAACGGTCATTTTTCCCATGCAGAAGACCTCCTTGTATTTTTGTTCCATAAAAATGGTTTCAGAATCAAGCACTTTCAGTTAGGGAGATAGGAATGCCTGGGCAACCCATCCACCATAAAGGGGTCTAATTCCCCTATGATAAGCGGTTTGGCGTAGTCCACAAATGCCTTTGACACATCCGTTCCCCCTGCGCTAATCCATTCCTGTGGTACGGTTTTCTCGAAATTTGCCACTTCCCTGACATCACAGCAACCGGTCTGAGTCTGATAGGGATCATTTCCGATCCGAAGCAAGGTAGTCATTTTCCCTGTTTCGCCTAATCCTGCAATACGCACTCCATGTGCGGCAACGGCATAGGCCTCTGTAATGTCACAGCGTGAAACCAGATGGGAAGCACAGCGTTGCAAGGTGGAAAATACAATCCCTCTGGACTTTATCCCCAACTCCCTTGTAATAAAATCCGAAAGATAAAGTGCAGTTCCTCCCAATAATTTATGCCCGAAGGGATCCATCAAAGATACCCCCCCCTTATTCTGCTCACAAACATAGGCTCCGTCCGCCGTTCGTATACCCTCCGACACGGCGATGACAAGAGCTTTTTTCCTCTTTTTTAATTCCTGTATTCTGCTCAAAAAATCATTGTAATCAAAGACCGACTCCGGCAAATAAATCAAATCCGGTCCATCGCAATCCTCTCCTCGGGAAAGAACAGAGGCCGCCGCTAACCAACCTGCATTTCTGCCCATGATTTCCACAACGCCAATGGACTCCATGTCATACACGTTGGTATCCCGCACGATTTCCTTCATGCTGGCGGCGATGTACTTTGCAGCACTGCCATAACCCGGTGTGTGATCGGTCATACCCAAATCATTGTCAATGGTTTTGGGTATGCCGATAAAAGTAATATCGCTGTCTTTGGCGTAATCAGACAGCTTTGCAATGGTATCCATGGAGTCATTGCCGCCGATGTAGAAAAAGTGGCGAATGTCTAATTTTTTCAGTATGGCAAATAATTTCTCATAGACCGCCCCATCTTGCTCGGCAAAGGGCAACTTATAGCGACAGCTGCCCAGATAAGTGGACGGAGTGCGTTTTAACAATTCTAAGTCCAGACCCGTTCTGATATGCTCCGACAAATCCACGTATCGCTCCTTAAGCAGCCCCTCTATGCCGTTTCTCATGCCATATATTTTTTGATAACCCAAATCCTTTGCCGTCCGGAATACCCCTGCCAGACTGGCGTTTATGACCGATGTGGGCCCCCCCGATTGGCCTACGATTGCATTACCGTATTTTGTTGCCATAGTGTTCTCCTTTTGTATGTAAAATCTTTGCAAAAATCTGTTTTAGTTTCTTTCCTAATCTATCTACGAAAGATAAACCACGATTTCTTTTTTCCTGAGAAATACATCTCCAATTCTTTCATTTCCACTTATTACTATTCACCCAAAATAAACCACATCTTCCGCCGGTTTCTCCGCCGCTGTAACCGAAAGAGCATAGAGTACAGGTCCTTTCCCTCGATATGCCTTGGCAAATTCCACCCGTATCTCTGCCGTTATCATAATCCACGACTGGTGGGTGAGTTCAAATGCTTTTTCATTCTTACATACAAAGCCCAAAAAGGTAATGTCATCCGCACAACAAGTCATAACAAAACGCCCCGGTATGAAGGTGTTTTTATTTTGCTTTTTGGGGTGATAAACAAGTGCTAAGAAACGTACCTTCTTCCCTTGATATTTCTTCGGTTCCTCTAAGGCATCCAGATACCAAACGCCATAGTCCATGTCGGTAATATCTATTACATCTTGCTCTAAGTCATAGGGCAATTCCCCGCCTGTATCCGCAGAAACCATACCGTCCTTGTTCTCATAAACAATCTGCGCCCGCCTGTTTTTGGCTTTTATGAGTCTGCGAAATTTATCCCTCGGCGTATCTTCATCACAACGATTAAAAATAACAACGTCCGCCGCAAAAAACTGCTCCATCATCATAGTACGCATATTGGAAAGATACAATTCAAAGCTTTCTGCATCCACAGTAGCCAAGGACTGTACCAATTCCCAGTTGGGCGGCAATTCTAAATCGAAAAATAAACTGCTCTCCCATGTGCCATTATATTCAATGAAAATCTGAGTAGGTTTGTATTCAATATCTAAGTCAAGGAGGTGTTCTGTGGTAAAGGACTCCGCCGATTCCATCGGAATCAATTTTACATTTGCCTCGGCTAGTTTTTCTTGGTCATATTCCTCTTCACCGTCCTCACAGAGCAACAGCAGGGTAAGACCGCCCTCTGAAAAATCATTTTCCACCAAGGTTTGACGGATTAGACTGGTTTTTCCGCTGTCCATAAAGCCTGTGAAAAGATAGACATAAACTTCTCGCTTCATTACTAAAACCCTCTTTCTCTTAACTATGAAACAGCTCTCTGATTTTCTCTTCCTGAAGTTCTACTCCTATTACGCAGATTCGCCCTGTATAATCCGGTGTTCCGTCACGTAATTCGTATTCACCATCTACCATGTCAAAATAAATCCACTTGTCCTCTGTTCCTGCTACCATGCCCTTTGCACGGAGGATTTCTCCATAGCTTTTCGTTTCGCAGAAAGCACGTAAGGCCTGTTCGATTTGCTCGGGTGAAAAAACGTCCGCTGTTTCTATACCCCAACTGCCGAAAATCTCTTCTGCATGGTGGTTATGACTATGATGGTCATGATGGTCGTGGCAACCGCAGTCGCAATCTTCTCCATGGTCATGACTATGTTCTTCCCCATGCTCATGGTGGTGTTCCTCTCCATGCTCATGTTTGTGACCGTGATTTTCCTCATGCTCGTGACTATGCTTTTCTCTATGGTCATGACTATGTTCCTCCCCATGCCGTGCAATCTCCGCTTGCAGTAATTCCTCCGCCAAGGCATTTTCCCGAGCGAACAATTCCAGAATCACCTCCCCCCTTAGTTCTTCCCATGGAGTTGTGACAATGTTTGCCTGTGCGTTCTTTTCACGTATATCCTTTAGCAGTATTTCTATCTGTTCACACTCTACTTTTTGGGTACGGCTTAGCACAATCAAGCTTGCATGTTCGATTTGATTGTTGAAAAACTCACCGAAAGCTCGCATTTGTTTTCTCGCCTTTAAGGCATTCACCACAGTAATGGCACGGCTTAACTGTACGGTTTGGCTTGCTTCTAACTTTCTTACGGATACAATCACATCGGAGAGCTTCCCCACCCCGGATGGTTCAATTAGGATGCGGTCAGGGGAAAATCGCTCTAAGACCTCCCGCAAATTACGGTCAAAATCCCCCACCAAAGAGCAACAGATACAGCCCGAATTCATTTCGCTGATTTCGATACCCGACTCCTTTAAGAAACCGCCGTCAATCCCAATTTCTCCAAATTCATTTTCAATTAAGACCAGTTTCTCTCCTATGAACACTTCACTGATGAGTTTCTTAATCCACGTGGTCTTTCCTGCACCCAAAAAACCGGATATAATATCAATTTTTGTCATAGTAAATTACCCTTTCTGCTATTAAGCCCTGCTTTTTAGGGCGATACTTACCGAACGTTCTTTGCACCCTCGCTTCGCTGGGGCAGATCCACCGAAAAAGCATTCCCGAAAATAGAGAGAATGCCGTTCCTGTACTAGTATAACAAATGCAGTTTCTTTTTTCAATACTTTCGATTTATTTATTTTCTTTCAAAAACGGTCAACGACTAGTACAGCGTAGTTCAAATAAGTGAGCAGAAAATACCTGTACCAGGTGGCAAATCTTATCAATCAAAAAATCCCGCCAGATACTCCACAATCTCTTTCTCCACGGTTTCCGCTTTTTCCTTATTTTCGGCAGAAACGGAAATATAGGTCTTCAGCTTCGGCTCGGTGCCGGAGGGACGAATCACAAGCGAGCAGTTATCTGTGAGCAAATATTTCAATACGTCTGACTTCGGCAGCCCGGCCAATCCTTTGCTATAGTCGAGCAACTTCGCAACTTTCTTCGTTCCAATAATAGGCAATCCCTTGCGAAACTCTTCCATGATATTCTGCATCTTGGTGAAACCTACTGCTCCGTCAAACGCATAAGAGTGAAGTGTATTGAAACAGTAACCATAGGTACTATAGATTTCGTTTAATTTATCAAGGAATGAAATCCCTTTCATTTTATAAAAACTGAACATCTCGCAAATAAGGTAAGCACCGCCTACACCATCCTTGTCTCGAACATACGTTCCGATCAAGTACCCATAAGATTCCTCAAATCCAAAGATATAACTGTCCTCTTTCCCTCGCTTCTCTAACAGTCCAATCTGCTCCCCAATAAATTTGAATCCGGTCAAAACGTTTATGGTTCTCACACCATAGTGGGCAGCAATACGTTCCCCCAGATCCGTAGTTACGATCGTCTTAATCATAACCGGATCTTGTGGCATGGTTTCATTTGCCACTCTTCTCTCACAAATATAATCCAAGAGCAGAAGTCCAATCTCGTTCGCAGACAGAAGCACATACGCTCCGTTCTTGCCTTTCACAGCAACACCGACACGATCACAGTCGGGATCCGTGGCAAGGAAAAGATCGGCATTCTTCTTTGCTGCATACTCCAGACCAAGTGCCATTGCTTCCTTGCTTTCCGGATTCGGATAAGGACAAGTCGGGAAGTTGCCGTCCGACTGCTCCTGCTCTTTGACTACGGTGATGTTGGTATAACCCATTTCTTTCAGTGTACGAGTGACCGGCACTAATCCTGTTCCATTCAGTGGCGAGTAAATAATCGCTGCCTCTTTATCAATTTCACATCCGGCAACAGATTGGGCTTTTACATTTTCAATGAACGCTGTTAATACGGTATCCGGGATATAAGAAATCTTACCATCTTCCATTGCTTGAGCAAAGTCGATCCTCTTCACATCCTCAAAGATGTTCAACTTTTCAATTTCGGTTAAAATCCTGGCAGCCGCTTCTGTGGTAATCTGACAACCGTCATCGCCATAAACCTTATATCCGTTGTATTCGGCAGGATTATGAGAAGCAGTGATCATCACACCGGCGGAGGTATGCAGATAACGAGTCGCAAAAGAAACCGCAGAAACCGGAATGAGATTTGACCAAATATGGACAGCAATCCCATTCGCAGCAAAGACTTCTGCGGCTATCTTAGCAAACAGATCAGACTTAAGGCGACTATCATAACCGATAACCACACTCGCCTTATCTCCAAACATCGGAGCCAAATAATTAGCTAATCCTTGGGAGGCTTTGGCAACGGTATAGATGTTCATTCGGTTTGTACCTGCACCAATGATTCCTCGCAGGCCGCCGGTACCAAAAGCGAGGTTACGGTAGAATGCGTCTTCAATCTGCTCTTCCTCCATAAAGTTTAGTTCCTTCACTACCTCCTCATCTGCGACAGCAAGTTCGCACCAACGCTTGTATTCGTCTATATAATTCATTTTGTTTTGACTCCCTTAAACTCCCGAATTTGAATATCGGTTGAATATTCACGGTTGAACCGTTCCGAGAGGTGTTTTTCGAAGAAAAACCCGATTAGGTCATGTGCCAAATCGCATTTTTTGCGATTTGTGTGCATAATAGTTACTATTCACAGGAACTGTGAATAGTAACTATTGGTTGAATATTCACATCCAAACCCTAAAAACGTATTGACAAACGGCACTATTTGTTCTATAATAAAGTTATTCCATCGTTTCTTCTGCCTATTAACCATTCAAAACAATGAGGTGATACATTATGGCCAAAACTGCTACAATCAACGTTCGCATGGAACCAACTATCAAAAAACAAGCTGAAGTATTATTTTCTTCTTTCGGCATTACGCTCTCTGATGCTTTCAATCTGTTTGCATGTCAGGCTGTCTATGAACAGGCAATTCCCTTTCAAATTACCCGCCGCCTTCCAAATGCCGAAACGCTTGCGGCATTTGACGAATGTGAAGCCATGGTAAGCGGCAAACTTCCAAAACCAAAATCTATGCCTGTGGATGAACTTTTTGCGGGAATGAGGTCTAATGATGAAATATAATTCAATCTATACCTCCCAGTTTAAGCGTGATATGAAAAAATGTGCCGGTCGCCACTATGATATGAATCTACTGCAAGCTATCATGCGAAAAATTCAGGATGGAGAACCCCTTGACTCTGTACAAAATCGCCCACATTTCCTTACAGGAAAATACCCAAAAATCATTGAATGCCACATTTTGGGTGACTGGCTACTCGAATACCGATATGACAGACATGATGTAATTTTTGTTCGAACAGGTACACATTCTGATTTGTTTCGATAGGTCCGAATTTTCTTTTCTTCTGTGAATTACCCCGATCACTTTCATGAATTCACTTCTCTTTCAATTTCACATCCGGCAACAGATTGGGCTTTTACATTTTCAATGAACGCTGTTAATACGGTATCCGGGATATAAGAAATCTTACCCTCTTCCACTGTTTGAGCAAAGTCGATCCTCTTCACATCCTCAAAGATGTTCAGCTTTTCAATTTCGGTTAAAATCTTGGCAGCCGCTTCTGTGGTAATCTGACAACCGTCATCACCATAAACCTTATATCCGTTGTATTCGGCAGGATTATGAGAAGCAGTGAACATCACACCGGCGGAGGTATGCAGATAACGAGTCGCAAAAGAAACCCATCTTTTTATCTGACATAGTCGCTACCTCAACTCTCTTTCGTATATTAATAAATAACGTGTAAATTATAATGCTTTATTTTTTCTTTACAAAACCAACAAAAAAATTCTTGCTTTTCCTGTAACCATTAAAGCAAAGAATATAACACTGCCAAAACTACAAATATCAGTTCCGCAACATCGAACGTCTGTTCTCCTCTCTGCTTAGCTTATTTTATCATTCATGCTGCTTTCCTCCCGTTAAAACCGATTTCAGCGACATCAATAACTGCTTTCTATAAATCAGAATCCAACAACACGCCAATATTATAATCACATATCTAACGATATTCCATTGATACAGTAACGGAATGAACAATATGGAAAGCACAAGTGCAACAGACACACTGAATATAAACTTATTGTCATAAACAGACTGTCCTTTCCTATGCTTTTTGATTGTTTTTTTCATGAAATAGTAGTGTAGCCATGCAAAGGCGATGTAACTTATCAATGAAGCGTATGCAGAAGCCAAAAATCCGAATTTCGGAACAAGTGTAAAATTAAGTATCACGATCAGAACTCCTGCCAATACACTTGCTGCCGATACATATACGGTTTCTTCATAGTAATATTCAATATTGGCAAACGTGTTGTACAAAAACCCAAAATAACAGACCGCCACAAGTGGAGGAATTGCGTATATCGCCTCTTTATATGCTGCTCCGGCGAAAATGGTCACAATTTCCGGCGCAACCAAAGTCATCACCACATCTAGGCTCGCTATAAAAACCAGAGAAAATTTGACCGGACTGTTTATCTCGTTCGCCTTATTATCAGACAATTTCTGATAAGTATATGGCACAATTGTTTTGGTGAACGCATCATTAAACACCAACATCAGCATTGCAAGACTGTTAGCCAATGCAAATACTCCCGCCATCGCTGCACCGGCATATTTATCTACCACCAACTGCCCGATTCGCTGCAAAAATGCTGCTGTAAGAAAGTGCGGTATCAAGGGCAGACAATAGAAGAGGCAATATTTCCAATATTTAACCGAAAACAGCTTATGGCTGCGTTTCGTTATAATGCCAAAAAGCACGATAGCGATTATGCCGTTCGCTATAACCCAACCTAAAATCCGAGACCAACTACGGTCAAGCTCTAGCGTGTCAGAAAAAACAATTAGTATGAGCGCAATGGCAGGAGACAATACCCCCGTAAAGATTGATACAAATACAAGAGCCTTGTATTTGTTGTTAAATCGCTCAATCTGAGACCAAAAAGTAAATAAACCCATGGATATTATATCGAAGAACATAAGTATCATAATCCAAAACGGCAGTTGGTTCAACCCGCCATACACGAACTTCACAACACAATATACGCCAAAGGTCAAAAGAGACAGGGTAAATAGTAACGATTGTGCACTCAATATGAAAACATTTCTATCGTCTTTGAATTTTACAAGTGCTTTTGCCGTGGCGTAATTTGTAACGTTCAGTGTTGCAAACACGACAAAAATAACTTGCCATGATTGAAATATGGCAAACTTTGAGAACTCCTCTTTTGTTAGCAGTCTGGTAAAAATGGGCGTGCATATTACCATAATCGCCTTTTGAAATATATTCGCAAATAAAAACCAAAAGGAGGCTTTTGCTGTCGTTGGAAGTTTCATGTATAATTCAAGGCTCCTGTCTTTCCATCTTTTTATTTCATGTGTGAAACCTAATTCGGATTCTTTGGTGATTTTTTCCCATTTAGCAAAACATCGAACTTCAGGAATCTGTACCCCCCCCTTACAAGGGGATTCGAACGCTGTGCTATCAGTTTTCTCCTAAGTGATTCCAACGGCCTGATAGCAGCTGCAATGAGCATGGCGCTAATCGGAAACTTCTTTCCGTTTTTCCGCATCACATCAATGATCTCTACAAAAAAGTCATCGTGCCCCTTATTTGCCAAAATACGGGCTGCTCTGACCGGAAAATGCCGCTTAAAATCAGCAATATCAAACAAGTTTGAGAAATTGTCGAGCTTATCATAAGCGTAAAGCCCCATCATGGTCTTAATGCACTTGTTGCAATGCGAACAATTCGCCTCTACCATATCGTTGCAAACCTGTAAATGCTTTTGCGGCAATGCGAAATCGGCTATAAACTTTTCTTTTTCTATCCTGGGCATTTCACTTCCCGTCGAATAAAAACTGACAGAATCGGTGCTTAACATCATACAATTAAAAGTATCAAAATACGCAGTATCATAAATGTGCGGATGTATTGTAAATTGTTCTAAGGTAGTGCCTGCCGACAGGTAGTACGTTCCTATTAGTTTTTGTAAGGCAAGCACATACCCAGCCCAAGCAAAAGCATGAAAACCGATGTACTTTACCTTCCCATAATGTTTATCGAAAAAATCGTCAATCCAAAAATCAAATCGTGAATTTGAACGCCCCACGATAACCGGCAAACCCAATTCTTCTGCCATTGGCAGTTGCTGTGCCATTACGTTTTTCTCAAATTCGTATCCACGCTCCCGCACAGATCCAGTGCTTGTGAATTCCCTCGCCGGAAGATCACACATAAGCAAGTGCGTGAGTTTGTTTTCTGCATTGATATTCATTGTATGTTTATAAATCGTATATAAGGAATCTACGCCCCTACTGAAGCCACATGCCACACCGGTGCCGCCTTGATTGCTTTTTATAGTTTCCGCATGAATGGAGATTTCATGGAAAAAGTCCGTCGTCCTCATCATAATTGGTATAAAATAAGTTTTCAACTGATAATAAAATCTGGACGACAAGGGCGCCTTCGACTCAATATCATAGTTTTTAAGCATTGCATAGTAAATCAGTCCGGACACAAACGCATCTGCATTTTCGGTACACAAATACTCCGCATACGCTTCATCATATTCGTAATACAGTTCCTTTTCCATGCCGCTCTCTTCAATTACTGCATATACCGCCGCCCTTTTCTCTCCTTTGACAGTCAAATGACGTATTTGCGGTACGCCTATTTTTAATATGCCTTTTGCATTCATGGCAAAGCCTCCCTATCTCCATCTGCGAATTTATCAACACTGTTATTAAAAATCCGTTCGCGTTTTTTCTTTGCAAGCAGTGCCCAAACCTTTGGCACAGTTAATGCACCTATGATTCTGATTTTGGATTTCACGGAAACCTTTCCGGAAAAAAGGAGTTTCGGAGCGATTGCCCTGATTTTTTCTTTCCACCGCTTCAACTCCTGCGGATATTCTTTAACGGCCGAATTCTGATAAAGAGCCATTAAGCCACTAATACAAAGATGAACCATAAACAGGTCATGCATCAGTAAAACCTCGTCATTCGATTTGATTAAATTTTTCTTTATCAAATCCAAGGAATATTCATTATTTGTATACATCTTTACATTAAACTTTGTAGTTGCAGAGCTTGCGACATTGCGACGATAATAATAAGTCTTGCGATTGCCAATACCTACACTTTCTGCGTGTTGGGCAGCATTTGTGATAAAACACAGTCCCTCGCCGGAAAATAGTTCTTCCGAAAATCTTAAACCCTTGCCTAATAGCAAGTTCTTGTGGTACAATTTATTATAGCTACCTACGACCACTTTCGGGGACAACAATAGTGCCGTGGCACTCTGTGGTGTGATAATTCTTATCTTGTCCCTCCGGTTCTGTTCCTCATCCTTTTGCGAGAACAGACTGGTGGAAAAGCAGAGATCCGCACCTGTTTTCTTGTAAATTTTTAGAAGATAACTGACATGATCCGCCGAAACCCAGTCGTCTGCATCTATGAATACAATAAAATCGCCGGTAGCTATCTCCAAACCATGATTCCTTGCCGCACTGACACCCTTATTTTCTTGATGTATCACATGTACCCGTGAATCCTTCATGGCATACTCGTCCGCAATTTTGCCACAAGAGTCCGGTGATCCGTCATTCACTACAATTATTTCAAGATTCTTATGATTTTGCAGCAGAATCGAATCAAGACATTCTTCAATATAGTTTTCCACATTGTACATTGGCACAATAATGGATACAAGTGGAACAGGATTGTTTTTCTTGTCCTTATTTTGACTATTCATCAGCGAGATTCCTTTCACCCAATGCACGCTTTAGAAAATCCATTGAAATTTTGCGTTCTTTCTTAAGCAATTGATTCACATGGGTATAATTGATTTTTTCTTTGCACTTTTCTTCAATTTCTGAAACATCACTTATCATCCTCGACAATAAACCAAGCTTGCTTAAAGTAGTCTTTTTCCTGTCGTCTTTTCCATTATATTTTTCCAGAACAAAAAAATCTTTTTCAAAGGCAATTGACAATGCCGTTCCGTGAAAGGAATTTGTGCAGACAAGAGAGGCCTTTTGGATAAGCCAAAGAAATTCACAAGGATCAGCATCTAAGATTGCTTGGAATCCTTTTTTTCTCCACTCCGGTGATATGACGAACACAGGAAGTTGATAAGCATAAGAAATCCGCTTTAACAAGTCCGTGTTGTCCTTGCGCTTATCAAATCCATCCATCGTATAGTACAGTATGTATTGCCTGTTTTTCAATGGATATTTTCGGGATATACTTAAAAGCACCTTCCTGTCGATTAACAACGTCGGATCAAGCACTACCGGAATAACAGCACCGGTTATATCGCCTATGACTTTTGAACCTCTCTTTTCTCTTGTCGAAATAAAATCGAAATGCTTCATCAAAGAAGCACTGCCACTCAAATCGCTTTCCGTTGCCTCGCCAATACTGGCCGCATATGCTATTTTTCTATTTTGCTCCTCTGCAAAAGCAAGAAAGTAAGCATCGCTTTTGTCTACTTCCTTTGTGGTATTCCATATTTGGTCACTCCCTGCAACGAATGCTTCAAATTTCTTTTGTAGTTCAACTAAATTTGCAGAATCTGAATACCACATTGTTAAATCCAGATACCTTGCACGAAATAATCGAAAACCAAATGCCCTTCGCTTTCTGTTGAAGTGATGGGGTAGCATCAATAATCTTTTTATCAATCTCTTTGCCCCATTGTGAATGGGATAAAGTGCATCCGCATCAATCTGTGACGGCTTTGCATAATTTATTATTTTGACTTCATGCCCTATAGACTTTACAATTTCTTGAAGGCAGTACGCCTGTAAAACTGCTCCATAGTTATCAGCAGCATGAAAGGTGATAATTCCAATTTTCATCTTCTATCTCCTAAAAAAAGATTTTTTATTAATGAATGATTTTGTGCCAAGTTCAGTTCTCCAATCAACACCGGACTTGACATCGGAACGGAAGTCAAAATAAACACAATGTATATGTTGGTAAAGCTGATAGCTGTCATATTAACCAGCGAACTAATCAAAATGCTTATCCCAAGACAAAATATTACTAAATTGCTTTTGGAAACTCTACTAAAAATCTTAATAAAACAAGCATAAACCGCTATACCGATAAACCCTATTTGACCGATCAATGCACCAATAAAACTCTCCCCACCGATGTCCATACCGGAACCCTTCGTAAATAAATTCGCAAAATTACCTACTTCTCCTATTCCATACCCAAAAGGCTGTTTCAAAAGACTATTTATACCTGTGACAAAGCCTTCCACATGACTGTTAATCGAATTCACGTTACTTCTCGCATCATCCAAAAATATCAGTAGTAGGACAGCACAAACAATTAATATCATATTGGAAACGTATTTATTGATCTGTCTAGTTTTCCGGAATAGCAACAAGAACGAAATCAATGTGATTAAGATTGCTCCCTTTGCAAGTGTCATGATTAACGCCGTAACAAAAGTTATACAATAGAAAATCCGTCTCTTCCCTTTCTGTAAAAATAGAGAGAAGATAAACGCAATAGACAATAATTGACCCAATATAACAGGATCCACCAGAGTAGAAATCATACGTCTCACACCTCTGTGAATCAAAAAATACAAGTCATACGAGTAAGCATTTCCAATCAAACCATTAACAAGAACATAATCAAAATGTCTATATGACACATATTGAGACAGCTGCAAATTCTGCCAAAACACATCGCCGATCATATACTCAACAAACCCGAAAGCAGATACTGCCAACATCATAACTAAAAAGAATGCCATCGACTTTTTAACCGTATCAATCCCTCCTTGTAATCGAAAACCAACAAGCAGAAACAGAAAGGGCATGATTATTTGCCTAAATGAATAAACGAATTCGGAACTTACGGATGAACCCGTGAAAATGGAAGACAGTGCCACAATCATTATCAATAATAGCAGCATTATTTCGTCCTTTTTAATGATTCGGCTATATCGAAAAGACACTAGGTAGCATAACAACAAATAAATTTCTTTTGATGATAAAATCAAATTAAAAATCGTTTGATTTGTATCGTGCGAAACTAACACCAGAACAAAATTCTGGGAAAGCACAAGTAATGTCAATACATTAACTGTCCTGTGATCGCAAGAAACAGCACCATATATACATAATATGATTACTGTTACCAGCACCATTATCCCTATAATCATCATCAACCTCAGATACTTTCTAAATCACATACTCTTCTTTTCATTCAAAGCGAACCGCTTCTGCTATCAGTTTGGCAATTATGCGATAAGAGTGGTTTTCGTCAAAAGTTTGTTTTGCATTTTGAATAATTTTCACACGTAGTTCATCATTTTTAATCTTCTCAAATGCCTCCAGAAAATCTTCCGCACTGTTCGCTATCAAAATATTTCTATTGTTGGTGTAAAGCAAACCTTCCGCACCTATGCCTGTAGAAATCACCGGCATTTCTTTTGAAAAAGCTTCTATGATTTTCATACGCTGACCGCTACCAATAAAAAGAGGAACAGCCAGACAATCGCATTTTTCAAAATATTCATCTATGTCATTCACAAAGCCCTTGACATTTACATTTTGATATTGATCGCTAAGTTTCAAAATATCCTTACCGATACCACCACCAATGATGTCCATGTCAAATTTCATCTTTTTTGTTATCAAAAGAGGGACCACTGTTTGTAAAAACCAAATAAGACCATGACGATTCGGTTCCCATGACCACGTTCCCATAAGCAATATTTTTATGGTACTGTTTATGGGTCTATTTTCTTTTCGGAAACTGCTATCCTCAATTCCTATCGGTATCATCCTGAAATCAATATCTTTGTGAGTAAGTTTGCACATCGCTCGCCGATCTTCTTTTGAAAGTATCACTACTCGATCAGCCATTTCAATGGCACATTTTTCAAATCTTTGTAATTTCTGATATTCAATAAATAAAAACAATTTTTTCAGAAGTGATGTCGTTGTCTGAATACTGCGTTTCACAATTACATATTCACAATTATGCTCCTGCAATACAATCGGTATAGAAGTACGCTTCTGTTTGTTAATCATGTTGACGTATAAAAACAATTGCAGATGATCACAGTAAATCAAATCATAATCAACACGTTTTACCATGTGCAGCAACAACGTCTTAAAAGAACCTGACTTATACTTGAATACTCCAAAGGGTAAGACCGAAAACAAAGTCCGCAATGCCTTAAACATCATATACCTGCGATGTTGATTCGTAACTAATCGCAACGGAATTTCATGTATAACTTGACACCATTCGTAAAAATCGAATTTTTGAATTTCCTTACCCACTTCCATAACTTCATCTTTGAAACAGATCAAATCCACTTTGTGACCTGCATCAACTAACGCTTTCAAAGACGAAGAACTGCAATAATTATTATACGGAAGTAAATTTGTTATAAATAGTATTCTCATTACACGCCACCATGTCCTTTTGAATAATATTTGTATATCATTTTGCTTTTCCTCATCTCTCTTTTCTTTACAAAATTTCTCTTTTCTCAGCTATGTTAAGTGCATCAACAATTTTCTTAACATCCTGTGCTTTGTCTTTTCTACATACCATGATGGCATCCGAGGTCTCAACAATTACAAGGTTGTCTACACCAACTGCTGTTACAATTTTCTTGCTGGAATAAAGCACGGTATTACTTGTATCAATCGCAAGTGTATCGCCAATCTGTACATTGCCATTTTCATCCGTTTGATGAAGCACCTCCATCATATCAAGGCTTCCAACATCATCCCAACCGAACTCTCCCGGAATAACAAGGACATCACCCTTAAAAGAGGAAGGCTCCATGATTGCATAATCCACTGAGATTTTACGAATGTTCGGATAAATAGTCTCGATGGTTTCCTTCTCAGCATCCGTGTTCATTGCAGATCCCATCTTTTCAAGATCTTCGTAAATGTCCGGAATGAGTTCCTTGAATTTTGCCAGAATAACACTTGCCTTCCAAACAAACATTCCACTATTCCATGCATATACCCCTGAATCAATGTAAGTCTTAGCTGTTTCTTCATCCGGCTTTTCCTTAAATGCAAGAACGGGCTTTACTTCACTCTCTCCACTGCCGAATTTGATATACCCAAAGCCGGTTGACGGAACGGTTGGTGTAATACCGATGGTGATCAGCTTATCGGTTTCTGCCGCCGTCTTAACAGCAAGGTTTAGAATTCTGGTAAATGCAGGAATGTTTTTTATATAATGATCGGATGGCGTAATTACCATTACACCGTCACCGTGTTTTTTGATAATCTCCATTGCTGCATAACCAATACATGCCGCCGTATTTCTTGCCGCCGGTTCAGAGAGAATATGCTCCGGCAAAACTCTGCCTCTTGTTGCTTCAATCATTGGAGGAACCTGCGTAACATTTGTTACAATGAATACATTTCCTTTTCCTGCTACGTTAATGAGTCTGTCAACTGCCTCATTGATCATCAGATCTTTTCCTGTAAGATTCAGCAACTGTTTTGGAATTTTCTGTCTTGACAGTGGCCAGAACCTTGTGCCAGCGCCGCCGGCCATAATTACTCCATATGTTCTCATTAATCATTCCCTTCAACTTTGTTGCTATTCAGGCATTATCCTTTCCTTAAATAAACTTTCTGCAAATAAGTATCAATTTCTCTTACGACCAAGCCTGTATTAGATTCATACTTTTGATAGTTTTTGCTCAACAACGATTGGAAACATTCCTCTAACTGTTCCAATTCATAGCAGACTTCAATCAAGCCTATTTTTTCAAATTCTTCTAACAGTTGGAGCTGGTGGTTATCTACATGCTCCTTGTATTTTGATAGGCGTGGCACAGCCAACACCTTTTTTTTCATTTTCAACGCACCAAAAATCGTTCCTGCACCACCATGAGTAATCACAATGTCGCTTTGAGACATGATGTTCAGAAAATCCTCTTGATTGAAGAATTCTCGATGGGAATAATGAATAGGTTGGTAATCGCTGTACCCGATTTGAGCCAATACCTCACCTGCCATATCGTTTTTTACGATAATTTCATCCAATCGTTTCAACAAACGATTAAATTGAAACTTCTGCGAACCCAAAACCACAAATATTTTCAAAAGACACCTCCCATAAAAATCGCCTTTGGAAATATCGAAATCATACTTTCCCATTGTACATAGAATTGATCTGCGTATCGGTACAACAATTTCCCACTTAGGGTCGCATCCGTAACTTTGGCAATGGATTCGATATAAATTAGTTTTTTTCTGAATAATTTGGCAATCAAGCATATCGGGATTGTCGCTAATACTCCTGTACTGATCACAACATCCGGTCGTTCCTTTATGAACAAATACAAAGACTTCAACGCAACGCCTGTAAACTTCACGGGGAACAGTACTTCTCGTCTATTTATCTGTAAAACAAAAAAAGTATTCCTGCCAGATGCTTTGTCTATATAACTTGTCTTTTCCGTTAGGATAAAGCAAGGATACTTTTCCATTAGTGGTTTTAAGGTCATGAGTTCCTCGTAATGCCCGCCGGAAGAAGCAGCAAAGCATATCTTAGGGTGTTTCTTTTTCTGTGTTCGTTTCATTGTTGCTTTCCCCTGTCTTGCCTTATCGTCCGTAGTTCCCGAAGTCTGCGGTAAAACGTACTCTCTGACAAGCCCGTTTGCTCTAAAATCTCCCCTACGGTTATTTCTTTGTTTTCCCATTGCTCTACCAAGTCCGCAAAATTCTCCGGCTGTTTTATCGGTGCGCCAAAGCGTACCCCTCGTGCCTTGGCGGTGGCAATGCCTTGGGCTTGGATTTGTTTTCGTTTGCGTTTTTCGTCTTGCTCGATTTGGGATACGATATGTAGGACAAGTTCTGTGAGATGGCTGTCCTGGTTTGGCACATATTCTCTGATTCGTTCTGCTTCCATGGATTGATTCCTTTTTGTTATATGCGAATGTGACAGACTTTTCAGTTGGTTACATTCGCATTTTTTTGTTGTATTTACAGGGTTTGCGCCCTGTTTTTTTATTGGTCTAAAAGCTCTTTGTTGCAATTTTTTAATTATCTTATACAGGTATATCACTTGTGTTTCTATACCTCCAAAACATATAGTATTTGAATGTAACCAACTGAAAAGTCTGTCACATTCGCATATAAAAAATCTCTAATTCAAAAACAATTCACTAATACTTGCCAACTATTTATAAATCTGATACTATAGAAAAAAACTCACTCTAGGAGGTACTACACCATGTCAACTACACAGCCCATCCGCAATCCCAAACACGTCCAAGCTCTCTCTTCTTATTTCTTGAATAAAGGTGAGCTCCGCAACCATCTCCTCGTAATCCTCGGTCTAAATACCGGTTTACGCATCAGCGATATTCTCCGCCTAACATGGAATGATGTGTACGACTTTACAAACAAGTGCTTCTATACACACATCACGCTTACCGAACAGAAAACCGGAAAGTCCAAAACCATTGCCATCAACAATCGGCTACTATCTGCCTTGACTCGTTATAAAGATTTTGCCAAAGCAAACCGTCCCTTAATCCTAAGTCGTAAGGAAGAAAAAACGCTGAAAGAGAAAGCAAACAGTCACAAAGAAACAGCTATTTGTACGAGAAAAATCAGTCATCAAAAAAACGTAAACACTCATTCAACTAAAGGAATCAACCATAAAAGCACAGACACTCACACCGAAAAAGCCATCAGCCGCCAACAAGCTTACCGCATTATCCATGCTGCCGCCAAAGTAATCGACACCCTGCTTCACATCTCCTGCCATTCCTTACGTAAAACCTTCGGTTATCTGGCATGGAAAGAGGGTATCTCACCCATGATTATCATGGACATCTATAATCATAGCTCCCTTGCCGTAACAAAACGGTATCTGGGCATCAGGCAAGATGATTTAGACGAATGCTATCATGCACTTGCACGTTTGACATGACCGACAATTCATAGTATAACATCTCCTGCTCCAAAATGCAAGAGGAAAACATTGCATAAATAATTAACTTTTTCGAAATCACTCACTCCGCAGGGCTTCCACGGGGTCTTTGCGGGAAGCAGCGGAGGCGGGAATGAGACCGGCAAGAAAGGTAAGTACCATACTCACCGCCACCAAAATTGCTGCCACCGATAGAGGAAGACGGGCAATATTCGGCACATCAAAATGGGCGTAGACAATGGCGTTGACAAAAACGGAGGCGATCAGCGTAATGCCCACGCCCAACATTCCGGCAATAAAGCCAACGATAAGTGTTTCGGCATTAAACACATTGCCGATGTCTCGCTTGCTTGCACCGATTGACCGCAGAATGCCGATTTCTTTCTTTCGCTCCAATACCGAAATATAGGTGATAACTCCAATCATGATGGAGGAAACCACCAGGGAAATGGCGACAAAGGCAACCAATATGGCGGTGATTTTATTGATAATATCCGTCACAGAGGTCATGAGTGTACCCACAATATCGGTGTAGGTGATGACTTGGTCATCTTTTTGTTCATTTTTCATCCGCTCATTGTAGCCGTCTAATATGGCAAGCACTTTTTCCTTACCCGCAAAATCAATCGGGTAAATGTCAATGCTTGAGGGTTTTGCCGCATTGGCATAGCCCAGTTTCAACAGGTTGTTATCGCTTGACTTTTCCTCGGTAGTCATAAAAGAGGACAGCAGTTGTGTCAGTTCCTTTTCTGCCATATTGAACTGAAATGCCTTGCTCATCACCTCAGGGTCAAAATTCATCATTCCCATCATGCTTTCGGTCATTTGACTCATTCCCGCTTGCATTCCTGTCCCGATTTGTTTTTGCACATTTGTCATGATGGCGGCCATATAGGTTTCCATGGTGCTTTGTATATAGCCCTGCATGGCATTCATAAGCTGTGTTTGAATTTCCTCTGTATTCACAAGGGTAGGAAGGGTCTGCGCTATCGTCTGCTGAACCTCCGGCGAGTTGAAATAGTTTACAAAATTCCCGGTCATTCCGGTTACATCAACCTGCTGACTAAGGACGGTGGTAAGATACTCTGTGAGAATTTCACTCATGACAGTGGAAATATTCTCCGCTGTGGCACCCATGATTTTCGCCTGTATGTCCGGATTATTCAAATATGTGGTAAATCCTGCCTGAATCAAATCCGGATTTAGGGTTTGAGCAGAAAGATTATTTGCAATATACCCGGAAACAATATTTTGCACCAAATCGGCGGCCTGCTCTCCGGAAATACGTACATTCAACGAAGACGCAATCCCCGCAAGATCCGGGATAGCAGGTGCGGGAAGCCCTTTCGTAAGGGAAGCGGGATCAATCAATCCTGCCAGATCCATATCTAATTTTGGCATATCTATTTTCATCCCATTGGAAATGGCATCTTTATCAATGGTAATCAAACTGCCTAAATCGAGACCGGAGGCCCCGCGTTCACTCGCTTCTTCCTCAAAGGTTTTCCCTGTGAAAACATCTACCGCCGTATTTTCCAGTTGGCTCTTAACAATGGGAGACTCCGCCGCAGTCGCCATCAAATACTTGGTCAAAGAAGCCGGATAGTATAATCCGGGGCCAAGTGTGGTTGCGGAAGCATCCGGATTGGGCATTACAATACCGGAAATACTTATATCAGTTCCGCCATTTACCAGAGCTTTCATAAAATCCGGATCACTTGATTTGTCTGTCCAAACATTGTAGGCGGCATCGAATTGATAGAAATCCGCCGGATTTACAAGCTTAAAGTTCACTTTCATCATTTCATCATAGGGTACAACAACAGAGTCCTCCGGAGTCGTCACATTTTCGCCATTGGCAAAGGCACGAACCATTTCCTTTAGTTCCAGTGGGTCACGCTTTCCCATGGCATATAAGAGCAAATCGCTCACTCCGCCGGTGTCACTTAGGACAAGTACGCATTCATTGTAGGCTGTGGGCCAACGTCCGGCAACCACGTTATACTGGGCGTCCAACATTTTCGGGTCGTCAATCAGCTGCGCAAAAACATCTGTGTTAAATAATCCCATAGACATGAAGCTGTTCATTCCACCACTGCCGCCGCCAAAGCCCATAGCGGAAAAGGTATTGTCGGGATTGACTTGCCGCACACCCTCGGTTGTGTCCGGGCTGTATATCCTTGGCGTTACATTATAAGAATACTGAATGGAGTTGACATAGGGAGAAATCCCGCTTGTTCCGCTGTCAAAGTAGGTTTTAAGGGCTGCCAAGTCATTGGAACCCACACCGGAAAACATATGTGTCAGGGTCTTTCTTTCGTGAACAGCATCTTTCCACTCTTCTTTTTCAGTATCATCGGAAGCACCTGCTGACCCTGTGGTCATCATGGCGGTAAGGTCAATGCCGGTGCTTGAAATTGTAAGGGGATAGAGGGAAAGTGTGTCCTCCTCTACGCTCTTAATATAAGCGTTGACACCATTTGCCAAGGCAAGAATCGCCGCAATGCCGATAATACCGATAGAACCGGCGAAAGAGGTCAAAAGGGTACGCCCTTTTTTCGTCAGCAGATTGTTAAAAGACAGAGCAAGTGCCGTAAAGAAAGACATGACTGTTTTCTTCGAAGGCTTTTGGCTGATTCGCTCATCCGTTGTACTGGGAAGAAAAGGTTCGCTGTCTGCCTCTACGCTTCCGTCCTTAAGATGGATGGTTCTGGTTGCATACTCCTCTGCAAGTTCCGGGTTATGTGTCACCATGATGACAAGACGGTCTTTTGCAATTTCGGTCAAAAGAGCCATGATTTGAAGACTGGTTTTCGAGTCAAGTGCGCCGGTGGGTTCATCTGCAAGGAGAATTTCCGGATCGTTAATCAAGGCCCGGGCGATTGCCACACGCTGCATTTGTCCGCCGGAAAGTTGGGAGGGCTTTTTGTTGCTATGTTCACCCAGACCCACGGTTTCAAGTGCCTCTTTTGCCCGCTGCCTACGTTCTTTCTTGGAAACGCCGGAGAGGGTTAGCGCCAGTTCCACATTGGATAGAAGCGTTTGATGGGTAATCAAATTATAGCTTTGGAATACAAAACCAATACGGTTATTACGGTAGGCATCCCAATCACGGTCTTTGTATCGTTCGGTAGAAATCCCATCAATAAAGAGATTGCCGGAGTCGTAATGGTCAAGACCGCCGATGATATTCAGCAAGGTTGTTTTTCCCGATCCGCTTGACCCGAGAATGGCAACGAATTCATTGTCACGAAAAGATACCGAAATATCATTTAGAGCGACTTGGGTGAAATCCGCCGTTTTGTATGTTTTACGAACATCTATTAATTGGAGCATAGGATTATCTTCCTCTCATTTTTACATTTTGTGACTTCTGATAAGCTATCTTAGCATGGAAACACGATTTTGTCAAGTTTCCGTGGGTTTTACTCGTTGCAAGAAAGAAATAAAAAATTACGATTCATGCTGAAACCCCAAGGACTACTCTATTCAATTGTAAACAATCACAGCAAAAAAAACCGGATTTAAGTTTCCACCTAAACCCGATTCTCTACTTACTACCTTATATCTGCTCTATTTCTACTTTAATTTCTATCAATTAAAATATTCTTCTTACTGTAATAATACTCTTATAACCTGCATTTCCGTACTTAATACCTGTGGAAGGAGTACTTGCATGTACAATACCGCCGCCGCCTGTTGCAAGGGCTACATGACCGGAATAGCATACAATGTCGCCTGCCTGCATGTCAGAGGGATCCACCGCATAACCTACGCTTCTTAAAGCTTCTGAGGAGTGGGGAAGGCTTACGCCAAATGCTGCATATACGCTCATAATAAATCCGGAGCAGTCGGTTCCATTGGTTAAACTGGTTCCGCCATATACATAGGGATTACCAACAAACTGAGACGCATAGCTTGCAACTGCTGATCCATTTCCACCGGAGGGTGCGCTATAGCTTCTTCCGCTGTCAGCAGAAGCACTTGAAGAGGATCCTTTGCTTGCTTTCGCTGCCTTAGTTGAACTCTTGGCTGTTGCTTTTTCTTTCTTAGCCGCTGCTTCCTTGGCTTTTTTTTCTGCTTCTTTCGCTGCCGCTTCTTCCTTGGCTTTCTTCTCCGCCGCTTCTTTTGCTAAGCGTGCTTCTTCCTCTGCCTTAGATTCTGCTGTCTTATAGCTCGTTTCAACACTTACAAAGTCTGCGGATACATAACCCTCTCCGTTTGGAGCAGCGACTTTCACCCAACCGTCTTGCTCTTCTTCTACCGGCAAAACCGCTCCTGTAGATACTTGGGTTACGATGGAAGCATCCGTAGATGCATCCGTTCTGATATTTACGCCATCTGTGTTAATCGTTGCATTTCTCTTGGCAATGGACTTAAGTAAGTTCTCATCTCCAACTGTTACATACTGTGTTGCAATATAGCCTTCTACATTTCCGGAACGAATGTGATACCAGTCACCCTGTGTATCTAAAACCTCTACTTCGGAATTGCTGTAGAGTTTGCCTACCACTTCGCTGTCTGTGTTTGGGTCTTGTCTGATGTTGGCATTATCTTCTACTTGAGATACGCCCAAGTTGGCATAAGGAGACTGTACAACCGGAGCATCTTTTTTCACAACTTCTAAAATACCGTCTTCTGTAGTTGTATTTTCAGCTAAGTACTGTGAAACATCAAAAGAGATACCTGCCGTTAAACTGCTATGTACTGCCGGAGAATTTGCTTCTGTAGGAATGGAACCAATGTCCGTTGCTCCCGCAGTTGCCGCTGCCAATGAGGAAAAGGAAGTACCTCCTAATACCATTGCACCTGCCAAGCAGCATGTAGTAATTCTCATTTTTGTTCTAATTGAATTGCGATTCATAAATCCTCCCTTATTTGTCCTTAGCATTTTCGTGATATGTTTTTTCATTTCTAAGTTTGTTCTTTACAAATTTGTTACACAACCTATAAAGAGTATAACAGGAGCGATTTAATTTGTCAACGATTTTGCCCGACGAAATTTTGGCAAAAACCGACAAGTTTTTTGTTACTATTGCACAAAAGTAGGATTTCTTCATTAATTAGGCATAAAAAAAGAGAGCCAACGCCCTCTTTTTACCTTCTCCCATGCTTCCGCTTCAACACCAAGGCCGAATGCGCCGGTAAAATCACCGCAAGCTTCCCGTCTGTCACATCATGCACCACAGAAGTCAAAGAAAAGCTATCTCGATCCACAAATAACAGTTGCACCAACTCACATTCCTTGGGTATCCCTGCTTCCCAAACGGACAAATTTTTCTCCCTTGGCACTCTGTCATTATTAATCATCACAATAATCTGTTCCTTACGGCTGAATCTGGCATAACACAAGAGGTGTGCTTCTCCTGCCAAAAAGAGGACAGAACCGGTTCGCAGTACCCGATGCTCCTTGTGAATGCGAATCATTGCTTTATGGAAGTGGAGCAGTTCTTTATCTTCTCCCCCCCAAGGATAGGTTCTGCGGTTATCCGGGTCGGTAAAACCACACACACCCGCCTCATCTCCATAATAGAGGGTAGGCGCACCCGGCCAAGTCATCTGAAAGACCACCGCCTCTTTTAGGATCGCCTTATCTACTCCCTCACTAGCCGCCTCATAGCCCAAGTCGCCCACTCGCCCAACTTTGTGGTTTGTTCGGGTGAGAAAACGGGAATGATCGTGATTGGACAGTTCATTCATGGCACAATACAAAGAGGGGGTTAAAAATTTCGTCATATTATAACGCATAGCTCCCTCAAATGCGGCATAATTTCCAAGGAGATCCTCTCGGTAGTCATCACTGTGCTTCTCCATACCGGTTAAGAAATAAGTAATGGGTTCCATAAAGGCATCGTAGTTCATGACGGTATCCCATTGATCCCCCATCAGCCAGTCCGACGGATCGCCGTAATGCTCCGCCAAGATGATAGCCCCCGGGTTCGCCTCTTTTACAGCGTGCCGAAAAGCTTGCCAGAAATAATGGTTAAAGTGCTTGCCATGCCCCAAATCCGCTGCTACATCAAGCCGCCAACCATCTGCGGAAAAGGGCGGCGACACCCATTTCTTTCCTATACTTAAAACATATTCTAGCAGTGCCCTTGAACCCTCATAGTTGAGTTTCGGCAGAGTATCATGCCCCCACCAACCATCATAGGTGGGGTTATTGGGCCAAGCATTTTCGTCATAGAATTTGAAAAAATTGGAATAGGGGCTTTCCTTTTCCGTATAAGCACCGGGTGCATACCCCCCCCCTGCCTGATAAATCCGTTCTTTATCCAACCATTTGTTAAAGGAACCGCAATGATTGAATACGCCATCTAAAATCACCCGCATACCGCGCTTATGTGCTTGCTCCACCAGACGAATAAAGATTTCGTTACTGGCTTTTAGGTTGGCTTGACTGGTCACCCGCTTAATGTAACGGCTTGCCTTGGTGTTATCATAGACCCCTTCCGGCAGCAGCTCGCCCTCATCCTCCACAATGGCACCATAATGGGGATCAATGTTGTCATAATCTTGAATGTCGTACTTATGATTGGAGGGGGACACAAACAGGGGATTGAAATAAATCACCTCAACCCCAAGATCTTTTAAGTAGTCTAACTTATCGGACACGCCCTTTAAGTCGCCGCCGTAAAATTCACCCACATTCATGGTATCCGGCATCTTTTGCCAATCAGCCGTGGCCTTGCTATGTCCGTGAATGTAAGCATATTCTCCTGTCAGCACATCATTGCTACGATCGCCGTTATAGAAGCGATCCACCAAAATCTGGTACATAACAGCACCCTTTGCCCAGTCAGGGGTGGAAAATCCGGGTACAATGCGAAAGGCATATTCCTCCCTGATTTCCCTTGTGACCCCCATGCGGTCATAGTAATAGTCCGCTATGCCATTGCGTATCTTAAAATGGTAGGAGCAACTGGACTCTTCGATCAGGATAACAGCAAAATAATAATCAAAGCCATCCGATGTCTCATATTTCTCCATCTCAAGCTCCGGCAATTGTGCCTGCTTCCCCGCTCCTTGAGACAAACCATGACTATATTCCGAACGGCAACAGAGCCACACATTGTCCACGTTATCCTTTGCTGTTCGGAAACGAATGCTCACCAGATCCCCTGCCTTGGGTTGATCCGGTTCCAAATAATCCGCCGTGCCGTCACTATATAAGGCATTTTTCAGCAATACCGGACGCATTTCTAAAATATATTTCCACTTCTGTAAATATTTATCCATCATAATAGCAATCGTTTCCTTCTAGGACGAGCCTTTAACCCTTAGCCCTCAAACAAGGCCTCAAACTCATCTCGATTAATTTTTTCTTTCTCCAAAAGCAGAGCCGCACAGCGATGCAAGATGCCCTCGTTTTCATTTAAGATATTTTTTGCTTTCACATAAGAATCGTCTATAATGCTCTTGATTTCCTTATCAATGGTAGCTGCCACATTTTCCCCGTAAGCCCGGGTGTGTGCCAAATCCCTTCCGATAAAGACCTCATCATCATCATTGTTATAATTAATCAGTCCTACATTTTCAGACATACCGTACTTGGTCACCATGGAACGGGCAACCTTTGTGGCTTGTTTAATGTCTTGGGAAGCCCCTGTTGTAATATCGTCAAATATCAGCTCTTCCGCCGCACGACCGCCTAAAGTCACCACAATGTCATTTAACATGCGCCGCTTGCTGTTGAACATCTCATCTTTTTCAGGCAGAGGCATGGTATAACCCGCAGCCCCCGGACCTGTGGGAATAATGGACACGGAATACACCGGACCTACATCCGGGAGTAAATGGAACAAAAGCGCATGACCGGATTCATGATAAGCCGTAATCTTCTTCTCCTTGTCGGTGATAATGCGGCTCTTTTTCTCCGCACCAATCCCCACCTTTACAAAGGCTGCCTTAATATCCGCCTGATTCAGGTATGCTCTGCTCTCCTTTGCGGCAAGAATCGCGCCTTCATTTAAGAGGTTCTCCAGATCGGCACCTGTAAATCCCGCCGTGGTCTGGGCTACCTGCTGCAAGTCCACATCATCCCCCAAAGGCTTGTTCTTGGCGTGTACCTGTAAAATCTCCTCACGCCCCCGCACATCCGGGCGACCTACATAGACCTTGCGGTCAAATCGACCGGGTCGCAAGATTGCAGGATCTAAAATATCCACACGGTTTGTCGCCGCCATAACGATAATGCCTTCGTTCTCTCCAAAGCCATCCATCTCCACCAACAATTGATTCAGGGTCTGCTCCCTCTCATCATGACCGCCGCCCATGCCCGTACCGCGCCGCCTTGCCACCGCATCAATCTCATCGATAAATACGATACAGGGTGCGTGTTTCTTGGCCTCTTCAAACAAATCACGAACTCTTGAGGCACCCACACCTACAAACATTTCCACAAAATCAGAGCCTGACATACTAAAGAAAGGAACTCCCGCTTCGCCTGCTACGGCTTTTGCAAGGAGGGTCTTTCCTGTTCCCGGAGGTCCCACAAGGAGAACGCCCTTGGGGATTCTGGCTCCTAACTGGGTGTATTTCTGCGGAGAACGCAAAAAATCCACCAATTCTTCCAGATCTTCTTTTTCCTCTCGAAGCCCTGCCACTTTGGAAAAATTAATACCTTTTACATCACCTGTGGTCATCTTGGCACGGCTTTTGCCGAAATTCATCATCTTAGAACCGCCGCCACCACCGCCGGCTGCCATTTGTCCTGTCATAACAATATAGAAAATAAATATGATTCCGAATATAATCAGATTGGGCAGTAGCATAACCCACCAACTGTCCACCGGTACTGCCTTGGTATGGTAGTTCTTAAATCCATTATCTACCATCTTCTGCATAATGATTTTGGTATCCGCTGTGAAAAATTTCTTCTCTGCGGTATCCCCTTTTAGGGTAACCGTCACTTCTCCTGTGGGTACTGCCTTTGCCTGTGTAATCAAAACAGACAGTACATTATCCCCCTTAAGAGCCTCCTCGAACTGGGTTTCTGTATAGGAAGTGTCCGTTTTTTTCTCCTGCATCCCTTCGTAAAGAATGAACGCCATCATGATAATTACGATTAATGCCACATAAACGCCCAATGCCCGATAGCGATTATTATTGTTATTCGCTGTATTCACTACTCTATCTCCTTTTCTCCGTCATCTGTCACCTGTACGACACCGATGTAGGGCAGATTACGGTAATGCTGTCCATAATCCAGTCCATATCCCACCACAAACTCATCGGGAATCTGAAATCCTGTATAATCCGGTGTTATGTCAACTACCCTGCGTTCCGGTTTATCAAGCAAGGTACATAATTTTAAGCTTTTCGGCTTCCTGCCCTTTAGATGTTCCAATAAATAGCTAAGGGTTCGACCGGAATCCATGATGTCCTCTACCACAAGCACATCTTTTCCTTCAATCCCCTCGTCTAAATCCTTTACAATCTTTACTACGCCACTTGATTTTGTGTCATCCCCATAACTACTCACCGACATAAAATCAAAGGTAACAGGCCGTTCAATACGTTTTGCCAGTTCACAGGTAAAGAATACCCCCCCCCTTTAAGACACAGATTAAATGAATGTCTTTGCCCTCATAGTCTTGGCTAATCTGCTCGCCCAAGATACGAATCCTATAGTTTAATTCTTCTTCTGTTAATAATACACGAATCTTGTTTTTCATGTATTTCCTCCATGCGTTAGATTCTTAAGACAACAGCTTATAAGCAACACACGCTTGGTCTGTTCGCTCACCCTACCCGCCTCACTCCTTCGTTGTCCGACAATCCAGAGAATATGACTGCCCTCCGCTAACAAAAGATAGTCCCCTCTTTGTGCTGCGGGTATCTTTTGGTTGATAAAGTAACGACTCAGTTTTTGGCGGTTTCCCTCATGACCAATTACCAAATAATCTCCCGCTTGCGGCTTCCGCAAACATACGATACTTTTTATTTTATCATAATCGAAGGCTTTCGTATATGTTTTTTTGAAAATTTTGTCAAAATTTTCAATGTTTTTTTTATTTAAGGGAAAAAATTCCTGTTCCCAGTCTTCTTTTTCCAGTAATCGGGTGCTTAGTATAAGGTTTTCTTCCTCTAAATAAAGCTTTGTATTAGGTTTCATTTCATAAGAAAATACGGTGTTTTCACTTTTTATATTCGCTCCATAGGGCGGTGATTTTTCCGTCTTTTTTTCACCACTTAGCAATGGGTTCTTTTTGCTTTCCAAATCACCTGCTGTTTCTATCGATTTTTCTATCCAAATCCCTCCATAATCCCTCCTTGCTGTCAGTCCATAGGGGAGAGCGATTCGCTTGCCCGTCTGTTTGTCAAGTAAAGCCAACACTGCCTCTATATGTGATTTTGTAATGTCCTTTGCACTATGGGTGCAGTCCTCCAAAAAGCTATGCACCACATGTGACTGGAGGAAGTGTTCTTCCTTTTGTATTTGCTCTGATAGAAACCCCTCGTTGACATTTTTATTTTCATGACCCTGCTGTTTCTTGTCTGTCTTCACAAAAATGTCTGTCACGGTTTGGGTTTCATATTTCATTTTGACATGGCGAAGCTTTGCCTCATTTACGTGTTTTTTAACAAATGCCTGTGTCTCACCCATCATTTCCGCCACCTGATTCAAGTGACTTACCGCTTGGAAATTGATTTCTTGTAACAAGGGTAGTATTTGATTGCGTATTTTATTTCTGCTGTAGTCGTTCTTCGCATTTGTCATGTCTGTACAGTATTCTTGCCCAATTTCTGCCAAATATTCCTCGATTTCCGGACGGCTTAGGCACAGAAGCGGGCGAATGATTTCTCCACCCAAAGGCAAATCCCCCGAAAGTTCTTTTAACCCCGAAAGGTCTGGGGATAAAATATCGAAAACGTCTTTTCTCCCATCAGAGCGTACCGCCGGAATCCCTGAAAGTCCCTTTAGACCAGAGCCTCGTATCAGGTGAAATAAGAGCGTTTCGGCGGAATCGTTTTGATTGTGGGCAACTGCGATTTTACCCCTCCCCATTTCTTTTCGGGCTTGCCGAAAGAAGTCATAACGCATCTCTCTGGCACCCTCCTCCAAGGAAAGTCCACGTTCCTTAGCAAAGGCAGGCGCATTTCCTTCATATAACAGAAATGGAATCTGCTTGCGTTCGCACAGCTTTCGGACAAAAAGTGCATCAGCTTTACTATCCTCCCTCCTTATGCCATGCTCCACATGGACGGCGGAAAGGGTAAAGGCAAGCTCTTGCTTTAACTGTTCCAAAATCAAAAGAAGGGCGACGGAATCTGCACCGCCTGAAACCCCCGCCATGATGTGTTCACCTGTATTTATCATATGTTTTTTGTGTATAAAAGATAACACCTTGTGAATCATGGTAATGCTCCTGTCTAGGCTAAGGTGCTTTCGGCCTACCTTAACCAAACCCCCGCTGTCAGCACCGTCATGTCATCCGCCACAACTCCCTCTGTAAACAACAAGATCTGCTCTAAAATGTGCTGTGCTAATTTCCCCGGATTGTTACTATTTGCCTGTGACAGCATATCCTTTATACTTTCCTCGGGATTCGGCACCTTAAGATGATCCACGGCACCGTCTGAAAGCAAGATGACAAAATCACCATCCGAAAGCGTACTGCTGCTCATTTCCACTTCAACCCGTGAAAAAATCCCGGCAGGCAGACTTGCCGAAGAAATCACGGTGACTTCCTCGCCATGCTTTATAAATGCACTTGCCGCACCGATTTTGTAAAATTCACATACCCCTGTATAAAGGTCAATGGCCGCCATATCAACGGTGGAATACATACCGTCCTCTCCGTGCATTACCATGGCGGAGTTCATCATGCGAATCGCCGTTTCCTTTTGAAATCCCGTTTC
>BNZC01000010.1 GCA_026000755.1 Clostridia bacterium | reverse complement strand
GTCCCCCCCCCCTAACAATAAAAAGAAAACAGGTGACATTTTCAAGGGATTTTTAGCAGGTGTGGGTCTTATGTTGCTTGTTGCTGTTCTTGCCTTGACCTTTTTTCGAGCGGCACAGTCGCAGAGCGATTCCCTCTTGCCGGCATCGGTAGAGAATAAGATCAATCGTATCAATGACTTGATCCACAAAGATTATTATGAGCAGGTGGATGCAGATGCTGTGCAAAATGGTTTGTACAGCGGTCTTGTGGAGAGCTTAAAGGATCCCTACTCCGTTTACTATACGAAGGAGGATTTTAAGGCCTTAAGCGAGCAGACCAGTGGAACCTATTATGGAATCGGCGCAGTATTAAGTCAAGATCCAAAGACTATGGGGGTTACCATTGTCCGTGTTTATGCCGGAAGTCCGGCGGCAGAAACGGGCTTAAAGGCAAAAGATCAAATCCTCAAAGTGGATGATATTGAAGCAAACAGCATGGAACTAAGCGAACTGGTACGTAATATCAAGGGAAAAGAAGGAAGTACGGTACAACTTACGATTACCCGCGAGGGAGAAGAAAGTGAGCAGTTATTTACGGTTACCCGCAGAAAGGTGGACATTCCCTGTGTGGAATCACGGATGTTGCCGGGGAATGTGGGCATGATTAGCTTAAGCGAGTTTTCCGATGTTGCGGCAGGACAGTTTCGAAGTGCCGTAGATGATTTGAAAAAACAAGGCATGAAAGCTTTGATTGTGGATTTAAGGGATAATCCGGGCGGTCTTGTCAGTTCCGTAACCGATATTTTAGATGATATTTTGCCTACGGGCTTGCTTGTTTATACCGAGGATAAATACGGCAATAGGCAAGATTATAATGCAAAAACAACGACAGAATTGGGATTGCCCTTAGCGGTTTTGGTCAATGCCCATAGTGCAAGTGCGGCAGAAATTTTTGCAGGAGCAGTCAAGGATTATAAACACGGTACCTTAATCGGCACCACCACCTTCGGGAAAGGCATTGTGCAGCAAATCATTCCCCTAAATGACGGCAGTGCGGTAAAGCTTACCATTGCAAAATACTATACCCCCGCAGGGAATTATATCCATAAACAGGGGATTGCCCCCGATATTGAGTTGGAGGAAGAATATTCCGGAGCGGAAGGGGAGGCATATGATCCACTGCATGATAATCAGGTGAATAAGGCCTTGGAGGTCTTGGGCAAAGAGCTGGAGGGGGAGTAGGTAGAGGCTTCCGATCATTTTCATGAGGTCGGGAAAATGATAAAATAGGCAATAGTGCTATGCGTAGTTGCTGTTCATGATGAATTGAAAATGACAACTCTGTGTAATTGAAAACGACAGTTCTGTGTAATTGAAAACGATTGTCCACTCTGTCTAAAAAATCTCCCTCGCTTAAAACATTTCGGGCAAGCCCCTTCAAATACGCCTTGCAGTCAGCATAGGCTTCCTGCAAGGAGGGTCTTCCCTCCATTTCGCTCGAAGTTTCTTTTTTAGGCAGAGCGGGCAGCCGTTTTCATTCTACACTTGAACATTCCTTTTACAAGTGGAAATAGAAAGTTCTTGACAAGACAAGACAGTTAAAAAAATTGATAACCGAGGTCAAGTGTATAGATAGGAGGTGTTGTTTGTGAATGCAGTAAAAGAAAGAATTATTGGTGTTGTGGATTTGATGACTGAAAGTGATGCAGAAGCGATATGGGATATGATAAAAGGTATGTATACCACACAAAGACGGAAGTGGGACAACATTGAAGCGGAAGAACCGGATGATATTGATTTACAAATGCTCAAAGAAATAGAGACTGACCCGGATTGTAAGGAATTTGTTTCCTCGCAGGAAATGTATGAAGCACTTGGAATGAGATAACAAATCATGGATTGAGCCACAAGCCTTGATTTTAGACATTGGCACAAATAAAACCTCATTGTATTAGGTACAAAATACAATGAGGTTTTTGCAATTTGCTTTATTACATCCCCAACAGCTTCCTTAGAAGAATAATCTACTGTTGTTTCAAACAGAAACGGAGAAGGAGGGATTTGAACCCTCGCGCCGCTATTAACGACCTACTCCCTTTCCAGGGGAGCCCCTTCGGCCAGCTTGGGTACTTCTCCAAAAGCCTAACAAAAACTATTATACCGAATCCGAACGAAAAAATCAAGGACTTTTTTCATAAAAATTAAAACCTTGCCAAAACCTTGCCAAAATAGTATAATTTTATTAAGAAAGCGAGGGAAACAAAGTGGAAGATTTGTTACAAGTGGGAGCCATTACAAGCCCTCACGGACTAAAAGGCGAGGTCAAGGTATTTCCCACCACCGACGACCCCAAGCGGTTTTTGGATTTGAAGAAAGTGCTGTTGGACACCGGGAAAGAACAGATTCCCCTTACCATCACTTCGGTGAAATTTAGCAAGCAGATGGTCATCCTAAAATTTAAGCAGTACAATCATATTAATGAAATAGAGGGATTTAAGGGCAAGTCCTTATTTGTTACAAGGGAGCAAGCCGTACCTTGTGAAGAGGACGAATATTTTATTGCGGATCTCATCGGTATTTCTGCTGTTACGGAAGAGGGAGAGGCATTAGGGCAAATCAAAGATGTGTTGCAGACAGGGGCTAATGATGTCTATGTGATTGCAGGGGAAAGCGGAAAAGAACTGCTTGTGCCGGCGATTAAGGATTGTGTGCAGAGCATTGATTTGAAAAATAAGACAATTACGCTGCGTTTGCTTGCGGGACTGCGAGATTAGAATTTAGAACATCGGTTTTTGTGAAAATAAATAGAATGAGTGTAAGGATGTTTGTATCGGATAGAAATTCGGTCAATAAATATACTATATGGGAGAACACCTATGGCAGTAATCGAAATCAAAAATCTGGAAAAAAGCTTCGGCAAATACAAAGCCCTAAACGGTGTGGATTTATCCGTTAAAGAGGGGGAGGTACGTGCCTTTTTAGGGCCAAACGGGGCAGGAAAAAGCACCACCATCCGCTGTATCTTAGGAATATTAAAGGCAAGCGGCGGCGAGGTATCCCTTTTTGGGCAAAATGCTTTTTCGAATGCAGTAGAACTACATAAACGATTGGCCTATGTGCCGGGGGATGTTAATCTCTGGAATAATTTAACAGGGGGGGAGGTTATTGATCTCTTCTTGTCTTTGCGTGGCGGCGTGCCGGATGAGAAAGCCAGAGAGGAATATTTACAAAAATTTGAATTAGATCCTTCCAAAAAATGCCGCACTTATTCCAAGGGCAATCGCCAGAAAGTAGCACTGGTTGCGGCTTTTGCCTCCAATGCAGATTTGTTTCTCTTTGATGAACCCACCAGCGGTTTGGATCCTCTTTTAGAAAAGGTGTTTCAGGATAGCGTAAAGGAGTTAGCGGCAAAGAATAAGAGTGTATTCCTATCCAGTCATATCATGAGCGAAGTGGAAAAATTAGCGGATTCTGTCAGCATTATCAAAGAAGGTAAAATCATCTTAAATGGCAGTATGAAAGATATTGCTAAAAAAGGAACCACCTTAGAGGAACTGTTCCTTTCGGAGTATGAGGGGAGCGGCGAAGCATGACAGCGACTGTATTACAGGACACCCGCTTTCGTAGGAAAGAAAAACATCGTACATTGCATGAGGGGAGCGGCGAAGCATGACAGCGAATTTCTCAAATTATTTTCGGTTTCTGATAAAAAGAGAACGTATCACATCCCTATTCTGGATTCTGGGCATTGTTTTATTTAGTGGGGGGATTGCGGCGGCATATCCTGTCCTGTTTCCCGATCAAGAGGCGATCAGCGGAATGCTTGCCACTTTAGGTACCCCCCCTATGGTTGCCATGATGGGACCCTTGTACGGCTTGGCACATATCAACTTTGCCATCTTATTTGCCCAACAATGTTTGATGTGGGTTGCTCTGGCGGCGGCAATCATGAACATTTTTCTCGTTGTGCGTGTGAGCAGAGCAGATGAAGAACTGGGGCGAAATGAAATCATAGCCTCCCTTCCGGTAGGCAGACTGACAGGGGGCGTGGCGGCGATCGTGTTGGCATTTGCCTTAAATGTGCTGATCGCAGTTTTAAGTGCTTTCCTCATCTTACTTACGGGCATAGAAGGGCTAAGCGTACAGGGAGCCTTTGTCTTTGGGTTGTCAATTGGAATGCAAGGCTTTGTGTTTGCAGGCATTACTTTGTTTTTCGCCCAGATTTTTTCTACTGCCTCCGCCGCTATAGGCACACCTTTTGCCGTCTTGGGGCTTTCCTATATTTTACGGGGTGCAGGAGATATGATGGATGCCTCAAATGCTGTAAAAGTTTCCGCTACAGGCTTTATCATGGCAGATTACAAGATGACAGATCCCCTGTCTTTTCTCTCACCCTTGGGATTGGGGCTAAAGGTAGAGGCATTTTATAAGAATTTTTGGTGGCCCGTGCTGATCTTGTTTCTGGAGGCCCTTGTATTTGCGGGGATTGCCCTTGTACTGAATGCGAGGCGTGACATTGGGGCGGGGCTTGTGCCTGCAAAGGCAGGACGAACACATGGCGGGATTTTTCTGAGAAACCCCTTGGGATTTGCCTTTCGGCTTTTGCGGGGGAGCTTTATTGGATGGGGCATTGGCTTGCTCTTACTTGGTATGTCCTATGGCTCCGTCCTTTCGAATGTAAGCACCTTTGTGCAAGGAAATGAGATGATACAAAAAATGCTTGAGGCATCGGGGAGCAGCAGTTCCATGGAAAATGCCTTCCTCGTTATGATTTCTGTCATGATGGCTATGATAACGGCGATACCGCTGATCATGAGTGTAAATCGCTTCCGCACAGAGGAAAGTCATGGGCGGCTTGAAGCAGTCTTTTCCCTTGCGACCTCCCGTGTTGGTCTGTTAGGGAGCTTTGCCTTTATTGCACTGTTGCAGGCACTTGTACTGCCCCTGTTTTATGGTCTGGGTCTGTACAGTGTGGCGACAAAGAGTGTAAGCCTAAAAACTTGTATTGAAACAGCGATTGTCTATGCACCTGCCAACTTGTTTTTTGTGGGTCTTGCCGTACTGCTTGTAGGATGTTTGCCCAAATTGACGAAATTGATTTGGCTTCCTTTGGGCTACTCCTTTTTCGTTATTTATTTTGGACGGCTGATTCCGAATATGCCGAAATTTATGGATAAACTAAGCCCCTTTGGTTATGTGCCACAGATTCCGGTAGAACCGTTTCATGCTATGCCCTTGTTGGTGCTTAGCGGCTTGGGGTTGCTGCTTGTCGTGGCGGGATTGATTGGGGTGAAGAAACGGGATATAGGGTGACCGAAAGAAACTTCAATCCTGCTTTTTAGGATGCTACTTACCGAATGTTCTTGCTTCGCTAATATGGTCGTGAATTTTGGGAGAAATGACAAATGCTACACATCTTTTTAGTTGAAGACGATAAGGCAATCGCCAAAAATTTAATGCTTTTACTCCGCTTAGAGGGATTTATCGTCACCCATGCGCTCACGCAAAAAGAAGCACTCTTTGTTCTGAATGAGAGTAAATTTGACTTGGCGTTAATTGATGTTTCCCTACCCGACGGAAATGGTTTTTCTGTTTGCACGGCAATCAAAGCCCAAGGGAATCTTCCGGTTATATTCCTTACGGCCTCAGGCGATGAGGCGAGTGTTGTGACAGGGCTTAATATGGGAGCGGACGACTACATCACAAAACCTTTTCGTCCAATGGAATTGATTGCACGGATTAATGCCGTTCTGCGAAAGAGCGGGCATATGCCACAGGTCTTTGAGATCCTCGGTCTGCGCATTGATACGGCAAGCGGAAACGTTCATAAAAATGGAAAAGAACTGTTTTTGTCTGCCCTTGAATACCGTCTGTTGCTTGTGTTTTTGAATAATCAAGGAGCGATTGTGACCCGGAATAAATTACTGGAGGAATTGTGGGATGCGGCGGGCGAATTTGTCAATGACAACACCCTAACCGTGTACATCAAACGTCTGCGGGAAAAGATTGAGGACGATTACACAAATCCGCAAATCATTTTGACCGTTCGTGGTATGGGATATAAATTGGGAGGGCAAAATGTTTCGGAATAAAGAGTTTCGTTTATTTGCCCTGTTGTTTCTTGCACTCTCCGTCGGTTTTATCTTAATCGGCTTTGCGATAAGTCCGGCGGCGGGAGTCCTTGCCCTTGTTTCATCTGTCGTTTTCGGAACGGCTTTTTTTGTGTTTACAAAATCCCGTTACCGTAAGATTGCACAGATGTCAAAACAGATTGACCGTATACTCCACAATGCAGACCGTTTAGAACTCGACGATTTTTGCGAAGGCGAACTGTCCATATTGCACAGCGAGATCAGCAAAATGACTTTGCGTATCAGAGAGCAGAATGACACACTCAAAAAGGACAAACAATACCTTGCGGATTCCTTGGCGGATATTGCCCACCAGTTGCGTACCCCGCTCACCTCTGCAAATTTGATACTTTCTTTTTTATCCAAGAATCCAAAGGAAGATGAGCGGCAAGCCTTCCTCCGTGAACTTACGGGCGCAACGAAACGGATGGATTGGCTGATCACCTCCCTGCTCAAGATTTCTCGTTTGGATGCGGGCGTGGTGGAGTTTCAAAGCGAGCCGGTAGGCGTAAAAATGCTGATAGAATCCGCACTTCGTCCATTGGCCATTCCGATGGAACTGCACGGTATTACAGTCTCCCTTGCTGTAGGCGAAGCCTGTTTCCTATGCGGCGATTTCGGGTGGCTTTCGGAGGCGATACAAAATATCCTTAAAAATTGCATGGAAAGTGTAAATGAAAACGGAAGCATTAAAGTTGCCTGCAACGAAACTGTTTTGTATACCGAGATTGTAATCCACGACAGCGGCGCAGGGTTTTTAGAAGAAGATGTAAACCGTTTGTTTGACCGCTTTTATCGCGGGAAAAGTGCCAATGCCGGTGGTTACGGCATTGGTCTTGCTCTTAGCAAAATGATTCTTGTTAGGCAAGGCGGCTTCGTCACGGCGAAAAATCACCCACAGGGCGGGGCAGTATTTTCGATACGTTTTCCGGTAACCTCAAAGTGACAAAAGTGTCACCTGAAAGTCACCGAGATGTCATTTGAAAGTGTTATCCTATAAACATAGCAAATGTGAAAAATACCAAATGCGAAGGGGTGGCAATTTTATGGAACTATTAAAAATTGAAAATTTATGCAAGACTTACGGCAAAGGTGAAAGTCAAGTGATGGCACTGGATGATGTAACGCTTTCGGTGGAAAAAGGCGAATTTGTAGCAATTATCGGATCAAGCGGTTCGGGCAAATCCACGCTCTTACACATTGTCGGCGGCGTGGATGTGCCGACAAGCGGGAAAGTTTATTTAGACGGGCAGGACGTCTACGCACAAAAAAACGAAAAACTTGCAATTTTTCGCAGACGGCAGGTAGGGCTGATTTATCAGTTTTATAATCTGATCCCCACCTTAAATGTGGTGGAAAACATTACGCTGCCTGTGTTGATGGATAAGCGGGAGGTCAACAAGGAACGCTTGGAGGAACTTTTAGAAATGCTTGGACTCTCAAACCGCCGTAACCACTTGCCCAATCAGCTTTCGGGTGGTCAGCAACAGCGTGTGTCGATTGGCCGTGCACTGATGAATGCCCCGGCGGTTATGTTGGCGGACGAACCTACCGGGAATTTAGACAGTCAAAACGGGCAAGAGATTATCAAGCTGATGAAAGAAAGCAACAAAAAATACGGACAGACGCTGATTGTCGTGACCCATGATGAAAATATCGCCTTACAGGCAGACCGCATTATCGGCATTTCGGATGGTAAGATTTCCCGAAATGAGAGAGTGAGGTAGATTGCGATGCATGTATTTAACAAAATCACCTTACAAGGATTAAAGAAAAACCGTACCAGGACACTTGTAACGATAATCGGCGTGATTCTTTCCGTCGCCATGATTGCGGCAGTTACTACCTTTATTGCCTCTTTGCAAAATGATCTGATTCAAAGGGAAATCGAACAAAACGGCGATTGGGAAGTGAAGTTTTTCGGCGGCGATGCTGCATTTGTGGAAAAAGCGAGGTCGGATAGTGCGGTGAAGACCGCTACTGTGATACAAAATTTTGGTTATTCGACACTTGTCGGCGGTCAAAATCCGGATAAACCCTACCTGTTTGTGGCGGGATTAAACGATAGCGCATATGATGCACTGCACATTGAGCTGCTTGCGGGAAGATTGCCGGGGAACGGCAATGAAATTCTTATTCCGGAGCATATCCTGACAAATGGCGGCGTTGCCTATCAAATCGGCGACACTTTAATGCTGTCAAATGGAGAACGTATGTTCGATGACAAAGTGCTGGGACAGAATGTTTCGTTTCAAATCGGCGAGCCGGAAGAGGGCCAAGGAGAAACCCTTTTGCCCAAAGATACAACAACCTATACCGTTGTGGGGATTTGTGCGCGTCCTAGTTTTGAACAGTATTCCGCACCGGGATATACCGTAATCACAAAAACAGATATACCATTTATTGATGAATCAGGTGAAATAGGTGAATTAGGTGAATTAGGTGAATCCGGAAACTATGATGTGCTGATCACGCTGAAATCTCCTGCGAAAGTTTACGAGTATGCCGAAAAAACAGCAGGAAATCTCTCGTATGAATTTAACCGAGGGCTGCTGCGTTTTTACGGGGTTTCAACGAACGATAACTTCAACACGGTGTTATATTCAATCGGCGGGATGTTAATTGCCCTCATTATGATCGGCGGAATTTTGCTGATTTACAATTCCTTTGCCATTTCCGTCAGCGAACGTGCCCGGCAATTTGGCATACTTTCCTCTGTGGGCGCAACGAAAAGGCAGCTCCAAAAATCGGTGCTGTTTGAGGGGATTTGCATTGGTGCGATTGGAATACCCCTTGGGCTTATTGCGGGCGTGGGCGGCATTGGTATCACCCTCCGCTTGATTAGCGACATTGCAAAATCCCTGTTTTCAGATACGGCCCTGTCGCTGCATATCTCCTTGCCTGCGCTTATTATTGCGGCTGTGATGGGCGTTATCACGATTTTGATTTCCGCTTATATTCCGGCAAGGGTGGCTGTAAAAAAATCACCCATAGAAATCATCCGCCAGACGGATACGGTTAAAATAAACCCCAAAGCGGTCAAAACCTCTAAGGTCATAAGCTTGTTATTTGGATTAGAGGGTATGTTGGCACTTAAAAACTTTAAGAGAAACAAGAAGCGTTACCGCAGTACCGTCATATCCTTGTTTGTCAGCGTGGTGCTGTTTGTTGCCGCCGGTGCGTTTGGAATGTATTTGAAACAGGGAACCGATCTGACGGTGCAGGATTTTGGCTATGACCTCTCGTTTAACGCCACGCAAGGCTCTTGGCACCTAGAGGACGAACAGCTTTTACGCTTGTACAGTCAAATGAAGGATGCGGATGGCATTTACAAGAGCGCATATTACAATTATGTAAATTGCTCCACGACTATTCAAAAGAGCGAATTTACCGAACGTTTTCTTGCCTATTACAGTGAAATGGACAGCACATCAAATGATGTAGATTATGGTTTTAGCATTTATTTCATTGATGATGGCACGTATCGCCAATACCTTGAAACCTTGGGGCTTTCACCCACGGATTATGGACTAACGCAGGGAAAGTTGCCTGCCGTGGCAAAGGTGGTCAGGTATGATAATGAGCAGCAGCGTACCATTGCGATGAATGTGTTTAATGAGCGAAACATAACGCTTGAGCCAAACACAACGTTTTATACAAGAGCGAGAATAAACCCGGAGCAAAGGGATTTGTCCGCACAGAATCTGGCTTTTACGATTTCCGACACGATGCCGGAGGGGTTTTCGCAATCGCAAGTTAGCGGTCTTGCTGTCTTTGCGCCCTATAGTGATATGGTTCACGGGGCAGTATTGCAAGAGGCCGCAAATGGGATGAGCATGGTCTTTTCTTCCCATGCCCCTATGAAATCCGCAGCTGAGATGGAAATCATGATAAAAGAAGCGGGCATAAGCGTTGGCTATAATCTGTTTAATGCGGCGGCAGCACTCGTTGAGGAACGCAACATCCTTCTCGTAATCAATATTTTTACCTATGGCTTTGTGATTCTGATTTCCTTGATTACGATTGCAAATGTGTTTAATACCGTTTCCACGAGTATCCATTTACGCAGACGTGAGTTTGCAATGCTTCGGTCGATTGGTTTGAGCAATTGCGGATTCGACAAGATGATGACCTTCGAATGTATTTTTTATGGATTAAAGGCACTGTTGTACGGGCTTCCGGTCGCCACAGGTATTACTTGGCTGATTTATAAATCCATGATGGTCGGCGTGGATGTATCGTTTCAATTACCGTGGGGCAGTATATTAATCAGTGTGTTTAGTGTGTTTTTCGTGGTATTTGTAACCATGCTGTATGCGGTGAGTAAGGTGAAAAAAGCGAATGTCATTGACGCACTGCGGGAGGAAGCGGTGTGAGGTAGTTTATGAAAAATCAGGAATAATTTCCACAAAGAAAAGAAAAGATAATAAGGCAAGGGCTGTTGCAAATTGGGGTTCTAAACCACCAAAGTCCATTTTGCAACGGCTTTTTATTTTGAGACATAATATAGCTTATCGGAAGTTCGCACGAACTTTCGATAAAAGAGCCGAAGGCTCGTAAATCTGATTATAGGAAGTGTACTTTACTTCCTGTAATATCTGGAGGGCCTATGCCTACGCCTATCAGCACCAATTTACAAGAAAATATCGACAACTTCAATCGCACCTTTTCGGACTGTGCCGACATCAAACAGCGCAGCATGAAACTGGGGCAGGATTCCTCTGTGGGCTGTTTTATTGCTTATGTGGAGGTGGCGTTAGGGAATATTCTCCTGGAAGATTCTGTTATAGGGAAACTCCTAAATACCCTGTGGGAAATGCCGGAAGATAAGATTTTATCTTTCTTGCGGGAAAATGCTCTGGGGATTTCCGATACCACGGAATTTGCCACAATGGAAGAGGCGGCACAGGGAATGCTGACGGGGGATGCCCTGTTTTTCTTTGAGGGCTATGACAGAGCCATTAAAATCAAGGACAAGGGGTATCCCAATATGGGGGTCACCCAGACGGAAACAGAGAAAGTGGTCAGGGGGTCCAATGAGGGCTTTGCGGAATCCATCAAAATCAATACCGCCCTCATTCGGAAACGTTTGCGTACACCCAAAGTGAAAGTAAGGGAATCTTTCGCAGGTACTCGCTCTCACACCAACGTGGATTTGGTTTACATGGAGGATTTGATTCAACCGGAGCTGCTTATGGAAATTGAAAATCGGCTGAAACGTTTTGAAATTGATGGCGTGTTAGACAGCGGAATCATAGAGCAGTTGACAGAAGAGAACTGGCGTTCGCCCTTTCCGCAATTTCAAACCACCCAAAGACCCGATCGGGCTGCCATGGCCATCTTAGAGGGGCGGGTTGTTCTGTTGACGGATAACTCGCCGGTGGCACTTATTTTGCCGGTCAATTATCATTCCTTTATCCAAACCAGTGACGATTATTATAGTCGCTCTCAAATTGCAAGCATGAGTCGCCTGTTACGCTATGCGGCATCCTTTTTTGCCATGGCACTCCCCGGACTTTATCTGGCACTCATTAATTTCCATACAAGGATTTTACCCACGGATCTGCTTTTATCTTTTGCGGCGGCAAGAAGCGGCGTACCCTTTCCCTCTGTGGTTGAGGTGTTGTTTATGGAACTGGCATTTGAACTACTTCGGGAAGCAGGGGTACGGCTTCCGGGGACTATGGGAAATACAATCGGTATCGTTGGCGGGCTGATTGTGGGGCAGGCCGCCGTAGAAGCAAATCTGGTCAGTCCCATTGTGGTAATTGTTGTGGCACTTACTGCCCTCTGTTCCTTTGCCGTACCCAATGAAGAATTTGCCGCAGCCTTTCGCATTTTGAAATTTTTCCTGATTCTCATGTGTGCAAGCCTGGGATTTTTCGGATTTTTGTTGGCATCTTTTGCCGTTCTTATTCATCTGGCAGGACTGTACAGCTTTGGCATTCCCTATTTGGCTCCCTACATCGGACCAAATCCCAAAGAAGATGAAAAGGATGCCTTGTTGCGATTAAGTTTACGAAAGATTACCAAACGCCCCGTCTTTGCCAAAAAGGATGCCCGCAAAAAATTAAAGTGGAAAGAGTAGAATAGGAACAATGCCCTATGCAAAATGCCCGGCACGATTACGAATCATGGGACGAATAGTAACAAAACAGTAAACCAATGGGAGGAAAATCATGTACTTTTCCAAGAATCGAAAAATCTCGATACGTCAGAGTAAGCGTATGTTACTCTTAAATCTTTTTGGGATTAGTTCCCTCTTATTGCCGAATATGCTTGCAAAACAAGTAGGGAGTGACGGGATTTTCTGTATTTTGTTGGGGGGGGTACTTGCATTTTTTTATGTGTGTATTTTAGAGAAATGTCTGTGCGTGCAGAAAAGTAAAAAGGAATTAAAATTCAATAAGCAAATTGTGTTAGATAGCAGCGAGTGTGTGGGGAAAGACGAAAAGGAATCAAAATCCGATAAGAAAATTGTGTTAGACAGAAACGAGTATATGCAAAAAGCTGAAAAAAAATCAAAATTCGATCAACAAATCTCTTTAGATAGCAACGAGTATCTGTTCCATGAAAATGAAAAAAAGAATCATTTTGTAAAGGCTGTTTTCCGGATTCTTTGCCTGGTTTTTTGTCTGATTTTCTGTTGCACCCTTGCCGCCTATATCTTGTATCAGCTTGAACGGTTGATACAAATCAGCCTTCTTCCCGATGCAAATCAGCTGTGGATTCTGATTCTTTTACTTCTGTTTGCAGTCTATGTCATCTTGCAGGGAGCGGAAGGACGGGCTAGGGTGTATGAGATTTTATTTCCGGTACTGCTTGTTCCGTTTTTGATTATGCTCTTATTTGCAATTCCGGGGGTAGACGTGACCGCTTTCTTTCCAATCTTTTCTCATGGAATACTTGATTTTTTCAAGGGCGTACTTCTGGTCTTTGTCTTTTTCCTGCCATTGACCTTTTGTCTCTTGGAACAAAGTTTTTGTGCAGAGCCGGAGGGTTTGGCTGCTTCCATGAAACAGACTGTCCTGCTTGTTACGGTGGTAAATGCGGTTTTGTATATGATTTTACTGGGCAGTTATGGAGAAAAAAGCTTGGCACTTTTGCCCTATCCGGTAATTTCTTTGATGGGAATGATACGCTTGCCCGGAGGAATGCTAACAGGGGTGGATGTATTTCTCTCGGCGGTCTGGTTCTTTGCTCTGTTTTGCCTAATGAACACCGGGGTCTTTTATGGGAAATATATATTGGAGAAATTGTTTGGCAAGTGGCATAGGGAGCGATGGGATTTGGTGGAAAGCAAAGATATGTCTGAGGGCATGAAGGGGAAGAATCATGGCAAGGGGAGAAGGCAAAAGCTTGCCCTAAGCCTAACAACTGTGTTCGTATTTGTGTTATCTCTTCTATTCCTAAGTGCTTGCGGAGGCAAGGAATTAGAGAGCCTAAATTTCCCCCTAGCCATTGCCCTAGATCGGCAAGAAGATAAAACAGTCTTGTCTTTTGATTTCCCTGATCTTGCCCAGGTGTCAAAGGGGAAAGCGAAAGACACAGAAACGGAGGTGCAAAAACCACCGGGATTTTCCGTGGAAGCGGGCAACTATAAGAAGGCACAAGAAAATTATGCAGCAAGTGCAAATAAAAACCTGGACTACAATCATGTAAAAGCTCTTGTGATCAGCGAGGACTTACTGGGTAATGAGGCGGCTTTATTGGAATTTTTGGAGTGGGCGGAAAAAGACAATCTCTTTGCAAGCAATACCTGCTTATTTTCTGCCGAAAAAGGAGCCGGCATAGTTATCTTGGATAAAGGAGATGAAAATTCTATAGGCAGCTATTTAGAGGAAATGGATCAAAGACAAACTCAGCAGAAAGCGAATACCTTTGCAACTTTGGGGGATTTGTTTCAGAATTGGCACAATGGGAGTGGGCTGTTGCTCATCCCTTTCCTGAAAAATGAGGGGGGGTATCCTGTCATTTCAGACTATGCCGTCCTAGATGGGATGTCCTACCAAAGCAAGATAAACATGGAAGAGGGAAGAGCGGCGCAGCTTTTGGGAGGGATGTTAAAGGAACTATACCCAAGCTTGGAATCTGAAGAGAGCATTCAAATAAAAGGCATCAAGGTGAGCCGTGAAATCCGTGAAGAAGGAGGTCACCCGGTGGTGTGGATTAAAATCACGGGAAAGACGGAACAAAGTGCAGCAAGTCAGACAGAGGGAGCAATGGTTGACACAGTAGCAAGCCAAATAGAGGGTAACTCTTTTCGGCAGATGGAAGAGCATTTGAATGCACAGATAGCAGAAACTCTCACAGAAACTGCAAACCGTTTGTTACTAGATAAAGATATTGACATAACAAACAGCTATCACTTTTTGGGCAGATATGATCGGAATTTATATGAAAAATACAAAGAAGATTATTCGGGCTATAAGCAGGGGTTGGTGTTTCGATTTACGGCAAATGTGAAACTTGTGCAAAGTCACTAACATCGGTTTTGTTGCAATTCGTTCTATGGTCTAAAGCAAAATTGGGGAAGTTTGGGAGAAATATAGAAGCAGAGAGTCACTTCGCCTATCATATAGAAAAAGCATTGGAGCGACTAGGGAGAGAAGACTCCCCTAAAGGAGGTTCCCTCAACTAAGTTCGTGCCACGCACTCCGAGAGATGTTGTCAAGGGGGCTGAAAAAATATATTAAAATATTACAAATGAGAAGGTAGTGTGACAAAAAACGCAGTAAATTCCCAAAGTAAGTTCTACTGGTTTTAGAAGTTTCTTTCTCAAGATTGGGTAAATCCCTATAGTCAACTTGAAGATTCGCAGAATGTTCCTGCTTATATTCCCTTGAGAGCAATGTTAAATATACCTGAATTTGAGAAAGGCTGACTCACACAAGGATGGACATTGCTCTGAAAAAGTGGGAGTTATCTTGACATTCAACCTTTGTAACAACTACACTATCCACCAATAAAATTAAGACAGCAATGTCTTGCAAGAAAAAGGATCCCTACGAAGGCTTTTATGATATATCATCCTACCAATTGTCGGATGATAATTATGATGCTCTAAAGTCTACGGTATTAGAAACCGCAGAGAAATCTGCACGCCGCACCGTCTTTCTCATGATTAACCTAAAGAATTATCGAAACGGTTCCATTTCAGATCAGGGTTTATCCATGCTTGACATGATCTTATCTACATGGGGCGATGCGAACAAGGGCATTATTCTACGCTTTATCTATGACTGGGATGGTGAGGGACAATCAAGCGAACCCGGCGACATCAACACTATTTTAACACATATGAGTCAAGTTTGTAAAGTAGTAAATAGTCACAAGGATCACGTCTATATCTTACAGGGTCTTTTTCTTGGAAGTTGGGGAGAAATGCACCACTCCAATTATATGGCAATAGAAAACACACGTGCTTTGTTTGCACACCTTGCCTCTGTCAGCGATCCCTCCATCTTTCTATCCGTGCGTACTCCTTCTCAGCTACGTGACATTGCAGAACGGCTAGAACCCCTTCCCAAAGGAGATGCCTTTAGCGGAACTCCCGCCGCCCGCTTAGGGCTATTTAACGATGGTATGTTTGGCGGAGAGTTGGACTATGGAACCTATGGCGCAGAAGGTCGTGCCTTCGAACTGGATTTCCAAGACAAACTCTGCCACTATGTTCCAAACGGCGGAGAACTGATACCGGAAAACCTCTTGAATAATTTTGAGCAAGCTCTTGCAGACCTTTCTCTCATGCACGTTTCTTACGTAAATGCCCTGTACGATCCAACGTCACCGGGTAAATGGAAAAACATCACCTACAATGGAGATGGTGTATTCCATGGAATGAATGGGAACGACTATATCAAGAACCACTTAGGCTATCGTTATGTATTGCGTTCCTCCGCCTTAGATTACGGCTTTAAGCTTTTTGAGGAAGAAACAGCAAGCCTTAGTTTTACCTTGGAGAACGTTGGCTTTGCCAACGCCATACGACCTATGCAGATGGTCATATCCCTTGACCACGGCAAGCATCCGAGACTGTTGACCGCTCTTCCCGTGCCGGGAGATTTGCGTTTCCTTGACAATGCCACCTCTGCTACCTACACGATTTCTTTCAAACCTGAGGAACTGGGGGAGGGCGAACACAAAATTTGGCTAAACATAACGGACATAGCTACGGGAGAACAAATCAAGTTGGCCAATACCCTGCCCCTTACGGACAAGGGCTATGAACTGGGCGATGTTTCTGTAGAAAACCTCCCCAAGATTATTTCCGCTTGGTTTCCTTGGTTCCCTTGGTTGGCAAAGTAAATGGTCCTGTTATCCTTTTTGCGGCGAAGGCATAGATATAAGATACCTTCGCCGCTAATTTCTTGAATTTCATGGGTGATTTTTGTGAGCTGTCCGCTCTCCCAATTTCGTATGTCGATATGTCTTACTATTTCTGTGTTACAAGCTTTTATGTTGCTTTGTTTTGCTCTGTCTTCTTTCAAAAGTAAGGACAGAACCCCTTTTTCAAAGCACCTGGAAAATCCCGTATTTTCAATGGTCAAGCAAAGCACATACCGCACTTTCCCTTTTTTCTTCTGCTTTTTGATCTCTGCTTCCCTTATTACAAAACGGTAAGCTAAATGTACACCAACATAGTCGTACAGACTTATGCCAAGCCACACACCCTCCTGCTCACAAAAAATCTTTTTCCACTTTGTGAGTACGCTGGCATCATGTACGCAATTTAAGTAACTAATCCTCATACGGCGTAATACTGCTATAATCTCATCAAAGGAACGCTCTTTCACCCCGGAAGCTGTCTTGGCTGTTTCACCACCTATGGGAAAATGTCCGCCCAGACCCATGAGAAACCGCAATTCGTCCTCCGGCAGCCAACTATCTGTCCAAGCAGACTCTCGCCGTGGCTTTATGCCAAAGGTACCCATATCATCATCCGAGGAGAGGATGGCATCATCATACAGACCCACCCGCATAGCCGCCCTATCGCTTGCCCGAGGGTCTTTCGCAACTTGCAAGATATGTTCTCCCTCTTTCTCGGGGAAAATCATACGCCAATGGGCAGGCTTTCGCACTGCCATAGGTATGGATTTGCCGCAGGACTCCCAAAGGGTTTCCGTCAATAGTTTAACCTGCTCTTTCGCCAAAAACTTAGAACCGTGCATTTCGCCCCAGTTCCCGACAAAAATCCCCTGCATGGTATAAATAGAACTTGCGTATTCCGCCACAATTTCTCCGATTTGCCGCATATGTTCCCGTACTAAGTCAAAATAGGGCGGTTCCTTTAACATCCCCCGCCCTTCCCTGTCATAAACGAAACGCAGAATCATTTCCTTTCCATGTTCTTCAAAAAAACTTAGGATATGGCGGATGATACGTAATCCCTCTTGGGAAATCTTTTCTTTTTGGTACATACCAATGTCTATTAAGAGAAAGACAAGGACATCTTCTTCATGGAGACTCCAAATCAATTCTTTGTCTACAATATCGGTATCTGCAAGCAGGGTATAAATCCGATACCAACCCCCACCGGGATTTTTCAAAAGATTTCTGCCCTCTTGCGGTAACTCTTTGGAAAAAAACGGGGCTTCCTTTTTCCTAAAAATCAGCCGCATCATCGACAATGGGTTTTTGATACCATTTCAGTATCTTAATCCGATAGAATACTGCCAATATAGAAATAAACATGCGTATCATATAACGACAAGGCCCGATAATACCCGAATGCATACTAACCCCGCTCTCCCTAATATGCATAACAGCCGGAATCTCCTCTACACGAAAACCCAGTAAAGACATCTGAATAATAACATTTGCATCCGGATACTTGTCCTCAAATTGGTTGTACTTTGAGCAAAACACAAAGGCACGACGGCTTAAACCCTGTAAGCCCGTAGTAGGATCTGCGATTCTCTTCCCTGTGATACCCTTGATTATTCTACGAAAAAAGGCATAGGCAATCTTCTTAAATACCGAAGTCTTAAAGGGTGCGCTCCCTTCCATAAAACGTGCTCCCAACACAAAATCAGGGGTATGACCCTCATCATCCGTTTCTTTTAGCTTTTCATAGATAAGCGGCACATTGCAAATATCGTGCTGCCCGTCCGCATCCATCTGAATCAGATAGCGATACCCCTTTCGCGCAGCATACTTATAGCCTAACTGTAAACCGTTTCCGTAGCCCAGATTAAAGATATGGGTCACAACCATATGGTGATCTTTTCTGACAATCTGCGCCGTGTGATCCGTAGAGGCATCATTCATAACCAAAACATCCGCAAGATCCGCCCAATCACTATTGTCAATGCTCTCTAAAACTTGCCCAATGTTATACTCCTCATTGTAGGCCGGCATAATAATCAGCACTTCTTTTTGGTTTGTTTTGGCATTAGTTTCCATTCTTTTCGTCCTCATCTTCTACTAAAGATAATAACATGTCCAAATCCTCTAAATGCACGATTTTTTTATTCTTAGCCGCTTCCCCAAAGCGTTTCCGCTCTTCTTCGTTTTGAATCAGTCGTACGACTGCCTCCTTAATGCTTTCCGGTGTCAAATCGCATAACAGACCATCCACACCCGGAACAATCTGCTCCCGATTGCCGCTGCAATCCGATGCAATAATGGAACAGCCCAAGGTCTGCGCTTCTTGAATCGCAATGCTCTTTCCTTCAAAACGACTGGCATGTACGTAAATCGTGGTCTGGGCAAGATAGGGATAGGGATTATTCACCGCACCCAAGAGCTTAAAGTCTTCTTGTAAACCCAAATCTTGTATCAGCTTTTCCAAGCTTTGCCTTTGGTTTCCATCTCCCAAAACATACCAACACGCCGAAAAACCTGCATCTTTTATCAGTTTCATCGCCTCTATGGAAATATCAAAGGCTTTCTGATAGGTCAGCCGCCCAATCGTAAGCAGTCGAATCGTGTGATTGCCCTCCGGTTCAAGTTCTGAAAAACCGCCCTTTTCCTTTGCTCGTTCTCTAATTGCCTCTTGATTGATAAAGTTTCGAAATACCATCGTCTTATCTGCACATTCCGGATAGACCTTAAGAAAACTATCCTTTACCTCATCCGAAACAGGGAAAATACGGTCAAAGGAGAGGTAGCAGTCAAGATCTAAGGCTCTGGTATAACCCGCCCTGCCGTAATCCACATGCACCCAAGTTGCTTTCTTTTTTGCTTTGACATAATCCGTCACATAATAAGCTGATCCACCCTCCAGATAGGAAACCGCAAGATCATATTCTTCTTTTAAACGCATTCCTCCGTCTGCAAGTATCCTCCAGAGCAGTTTTTCTCCCCAGATTTTTTTATCTTTCATCATAGCGATAAGATTTTTCAGCAGATAGGGAATGCGGCGAATAATGGTTCCTCTGCGAAACGCCGCAGAAAGCACCGTGCGATAGAGATGACCCCTGCCCTCTTTTGCCAAAACACTTACGTCCTTATACGTCTTGTTCAAAACCCGTACATGAGGGGGAAGCAGATGAACCATTTCGCCCTGCCCCATGAGTATATAAAGATCCACTCTATAACGGTCAGGCGTAATATGACGAAGCATCTCCAGGAGAGCCACCTCTGCACCTGCATGTCCCAGAGTATTGATAACAACTAGGATTGTTTTTTTCTCCTGTCTCATGCTCCCTCCTTTGTAGGGAAAAGAGAAGTTTTATCTGCTGCCTGTTCTGCTTGCAAATGCTCCTCATTCTCTTGCTCCGCCGATAGCTGCACCCGCTGCTCTAATGCTCGCAGCTGTGTCCGAAATTGTTCATTTTCCTGAATCAACAGAGAAACTTGAATCGCAATCTCTCGATCTTTCATCATCTGATGGGAAAGGGTTATACTTAGAGCGAATACCGCCCCAATCAACACCAGAAATACAAGGAAAATCAAGAGATAAATACGAGTTCCCCCCCGATTTGCCCACCACCATATGGGATTGAATAATGCCACCACAATCAGGGCTATGTTAAAAATACCCCAAATGGAACTCATGGTTTCCGTCAGATCTTTTCTGGCATATTCCACAAAGGTCAAAAAGAGCATGAGAACCCCTACGATAATTAAAACAAGTCTTAAATCCGTCAACAGAGCCATAACTCTTAATCCTCCACATCAGCAGTAGCAAGTTTCTTGGGGCTGCGAAGTACATCATAAGCACTGTACACCGTATCCGATGGCCGCACCCCTTTTCTCCTTGGATACAAATCGCCCCTACAGAAGATGTGGGCATCCATATTCCGCTCCGTCCAACGAAGACGCATGAAAGCAGAAGTCCATCCAACTATGGTTCCGATTACAAGTCCCAGACCATACCAGTTCATGGCAAGATGACTGGAGAAGATAGCGCCCAGAATCGTAGCTGCAAAAAACGCAGTTGCAGTAAGTACCCCCCCCGTTAAATCATTGAAATAATAATGGAAGATAATCAGGGAATACATGATAAACAAAATAAAGTAACCGGCGGCAAGGCAAGGATAAATCTCCATTACAGTACCTGCAAAGCCCATGCGAGGCAGTACCACCACACAAACCAGATAGATAACAACCGAAATGATAAACTGGATACGCACCAAGCTCATGACCTGATCCGCTAAGGTGGAGAACATCATTTTCTTGTTTTTCTCTACATCCATACCCCGCCCGCCGATAACGGACTCCGAATAGGCCTTATAACGGTCACGGAAGTGCATTTCCACTTGAGAAATAAAGATAACCGTCATAGAAATATTGGTAAACATGGCAATACAAGTCGCCATGTCATAACTGGGTGCCGAGATAAAGCTCTTGGCTACCACAATACGCAAATCCGTTGTCCAGAATACGAAATTATGCACATAAAGACCCGCCGTATACATAAAGTTAATGACAATAAGTTGCCAGTAAATACGAAAATACGAAAGCACCGGCTTATAACGCCCGCTGTTTTCCTTAAAATAATAGATTACACTTGCCATCTCCATGGTGGCAGTCAAAAAGAAGCCAATGGCTAAACCAAGCAACATGGAATAGGTAATCTCCATATGCAGACCCTTTACAAAGATCCAAGAAAACAAAAATGCTACAACCATGCCCAAGAGGAAAAAGAACGAAATCTCTTTGTAATCCTTTGCAATGGACAGATACAGCATGGAGTAAAACACCATAACAAGACAGACATAACCGCAGTAACCGGTAAAGACAAAATGGATGGGCACCTCTCCAACCACATGCTCCCAGATACAAAAAGGAATGGCAACCATAGTACTTAGGATGATATTAAGCAACAATCCCACATAATAACAGGGCAAAATATCCTCCGGCCGTTCCTCATAGATAACGTCCGACATATAACGGGATAAAACGGCATTAAAGGGCGATGCCGTAAGCAGGGAAAAAATAAAGATATACAATACCGTACAGGCAAAGAGATTCCGTTGGGCATAGCCCACCGCCTCATAACCTAAGACAGCCTGCATCAACAAAATACATCCGATAACCACAAACATGGGTGCAACGGTAACCATGGCACTGTATCCCATACCAATGATATTCGATGCCACATTGTGTCGATTAAAGAATTTCTTAAGAGTAACACCAATTCCTGACATATCTTACCCCCTTCCCGCTTTCTGCTTGATTTGGTTTTTTCCTTTTCTCTCGGTGGTCTTTTTTTCCCGCAAGGCAGCTTTCTTACCTTCTTCCAATGCTTTTTGACCCTCCGACGTGTTCCTCACATCAAACACTTCTTCTGTCCACATAACCATCTTTTTTGCCGCAAAATTCTCATAGATTTCTCGGTAGGTGGCTTTCATATGCTCAATACGATAGCGGGCCATAACACGTTGATAACCCGCTTCTCCCATCGCATAACGCTGTTCCGGCTTGTTCGCTATGTCAATCATGGCTTGAGCAACCTCTTCTACATTCATGATATGGGTTAAGATACCGGCAGGACCAAATTTATCCGATCCTTCCCCATAAATCAGCCCTCGGCAGTTTCCTACATCTGTGGCAATGGTGGGTTTATGAGCCGCATAACCCTCTAAGATAGTTAGGGGCTGACCCTCACTGATACTGGTTAATATTGTGGCATCCATACGTCCCAAGTATTCTCTTACGTTAATCCTACCTGTAAATACCACATCGGGAATTTTTAGGTTTTCTACCATATCAAAACACTCTTTGGCGTATTCGGGATCCTCATCATCCGGTCCCATCAACCATAATTTTAATTTCGGCTGTTTCTCCTTTGCAAAAGCAAAGGCACGAATCATGGTCTTTACATCCTTAATGGGGGTTATACGAAGGACTGCTCCGATGTTGATAAAATCCCCATCCTCCGCCGTTTTTCCGGGTAAATCCGCAAAGTTTTGCGTGTTGATTCCATTGGGCGTTACCTCTGTCTTAACCTCGGGACAGCCTAGCTCAATCTGAAGCTCACGGGCATATTCATACAAGCTTGTGACCTTATCTGCTTTGTTGTAAGCAACGATACTCATCTTCTTAAACTGATCAATCCAAATATTTTTATAAATTCCTTTCACCCATTTGGCTTTGATTAATTCTTCTTCACGCTCACGGCTGTAGATTCCATGCTCGGAAACCAACAGTCCGCTGTCATAAATGACCTTTGCCATGCTACCAATCACGCCTGCATATCCCGTCGCCACGCAATGATAGAGGTCGGCTTCCGGAAGCTGTAGTTTCATGGTTAAAAATAAAGGCAGATAAATCGACCGAATCGTCCACAAAAAATCCGCAAAGGTACACTGGTTGTATTGAAGATAATAGGCATCTTTCGCTACGTTTAAGAAATCCTCTCCCATCAACAAATCGTTTAAGGAAAAATCCTCCTCTGAAAAGAAATGAAACAGCGGATCCCATTGTACATCCTTATTCAGCACAAGACTCTCCAATGCCCCGTACACCTCTTTGTTCACCTTAAAACGCTTTGTGGACGGTTTTTTCAGATACCAATCATAATCCTCCAGATAAAGCTCCCGTACCTCCGTCACATTTGGCAACATGTCATAGACAAACTTTCCCCTTAGGGAACGGTTTGCAACAATCGCCACCACCACAAACTCTACATTCGGAAAACTTTGTATCACGCTGTGTACCCAAGAGGATACACCACCTACCACATAAGGGTAACACCCCTCCGCTACAATTGCCACTCGCATGTGATCATTTGGATTCTTTTTTTTCTTTGCCATAATCTTCTTACTCCTGTTTTAGGCTAATTGTAATCTGCTCTTTTTCCGCCTTAATGATATATGCACCTCTTTCTATTTCTGCAAAAGTACCCCCTGACACTTTCCATACCCTTTCTCCGTGGGTGCGTAAAATAAAGTCGGCTTCCTCACGAAAATTCTGAATATCCACGGTTATGACATCTTTTTCACGGTTCTTTGTATAATCCATTGCCAAAAAACGTCGTATTTTCTGATCACTTTGAGCAAGGGTTGTTTTGTCAAATTTATGAAAGGGTTTCCAGAAAGTCGCCAAATTCTTCGATACATCCAAGAACAGATTCTCCCAACGGTCGCCTGCTTCTTTCGGGTAGGGAACCTTGCTCATATCCACCGAAACATTGGTATAAGCCAAGGCGGTTTCTAAGCCCCTTAGGCGCAAATCCTCCGTATAGGTATGGGAAAACCCATTATCTGTAAAGTTCTGCAAAGTCACATTCTCTGTGAGATAAGATAACACCGGCTTACTTCGATCAATGGGTGCGGCAATGGTTCGTGTCGCAAAGAGGAGTTCTTCGTCTTTCACTTCATTCCACTGGTTCGGATCCTGCAAAAACAAGGACAGATAATAAAAATTCGGCATATTTTTATTCAAGACCACAGCATCCGCTTTTATTTTGTCATTTAAATCAACACCGGGAAAGGCTGTGCCTGACAATCCCACTTCTGCTCCATACTGGTGAAGCAATCTGACATAATTACTGAAATCCCCACCAACAGGCTCTTCCTCTGCGGTATAATCTAATTTCGGTGTCACCATGGCAGTATACTTAAAACCGGTATCCATCATAATGGAGGCAATATCCGGCCAGACAATATCCCGATAGACAGCCCGCAAAGGTGTGCCGTAATATTCCCGCATCTGATCCATATTTTCATCGGTAAAAGACGGAAAATCTGTAAATGCCAGATTTTGCGCATTCACCACAGGGTAGATTTCATAATCATGAGCCTCCGCCATTATGGCATCCAATATACCAATTCCCATATAATCTGCAATATAGTCGTCATTGACTGCAAATACCGTTCCGCCACTGGTATCATACCGCCACATGAGGGGCGGAAGTTTTTCGTTTCGAACAGACTTGTCCTCAATTAAGCCTATCATATAGGTCTTACTCCCACCTGTTAATTCATACCAAGGAGCATTTAGTACCAGATCCTGACGCATTGCGCTCTCTTCTTCGTTTTTCGGTTCATAATAACCATCACCACCCAAGAGAAAACCCTCAAAAATGCGCTTACCTACCAAATCTACATTTTCTCTGGTAACACGGGCAATTCCCAAAATATCCATCAAATCCTGCGAACTCACAAGAGCAGTTGGAGAAGGTAAGGAACAAAAGATGACATCCATGCCTGCCCCTGTCCATTGTCTGATTTTTTCTCCATCCGATTTGGGATTTAGGTAGTCACCATCAAGCAGTATTATTTCCGGAGGATTTTCCTGTGCCCAAGTACAGGCATCCACCGAGGTCACACTTACGAGATTTCGTTTGGTATAAGTTGCCCACTGGGAAACAATGTGACCCTTTCCCTCACTTTTGGGATCTCCCACGTAGATAACATATGATTTGTTGCTGTCTGCCTGAGCATTCTCCTCAGCTATACGATACACATCCTTTCCCGTCAAAGAATCACTTGCAGCATCCTCATAATATTGATTGGCATGATAATCATTCCAGAAAAAACGCAGCACATCTGCAATCTGAAACATGAAAAAAATCACAATCATAATGGATGTAACAGTAAAAAATGTTCTGCGATCTAGGTTTAGCATATTCCTCCTCCATTTCAGCAAATAAGGTTCTTACCTCACAAAGATTTCATCAATCTGACTTGTGCTGCTGCTTTTTCCATTGAATCCGTAATCAATAGAAAAATTGTACAAATTAGAAGTGTTTTGTTCAATTACATAACAGACAAACTCATCATCTTCATAATAGACCTGCAACGCATCCGGATACATGGTGCGAAATTGCTGTGCCCAAAAATACATCTTAGACATTAAAATGACTCGATTTTTATATTTATAGGAAGCAAAACCCATACCAGGAAAACTTTTGCTGGCTTCTTCTTCCGAAATTCTACTTCTATCAGGATTATTGGTATATTCATATATAATGGGTCTCTTTTCCATAAAAAAATATACTTTCTTGGTGGGAATATACAGGCTGCTATCGCTTCTGCTTCCCTCCATTTCCCCCAGAAAATCCACAAGCTCATGATGGTAACCATAACCATCCAACAAACGCATTGCTTCAAAAGCGGAAACAATCGTCCAGTTATAGGATGTCTCTTCTTTTCGGATCTTTGCAACACATGCAATTTCACCGTTTGACACACTCACAAAAGCAACTTCCCTGGCCGGTTTTGAAAAATCCTTAACATGTCCCGTGTTGCTCATATAAATTATCGTAATCAACACACAAATGGCAGATGCCGTATGTAAGATCCATTTCTTCCATCTGCGTTTTTTAAAGGGAAGCAGCAGCAGGGATAAAATTGCATCCGCACAAAATGCGAAAGGAATTGCCAAAACATAGTAATAATAACTGCAAATACGCGATAGTTCCATCACCCTCGGCATATGTGTCGCATTCGGATCTAAGTCAAAAGTCAAAAGAAGTAGGAACACTCCGGTAGCAACCATTGCGGCACCGTACTCCATATCGCCCAACAGTCGAAACACCAAGCCAAATACCAACAGACCATAGATAGACAAAAATATCAGATTGCCAAACTTATCCGTTTGCAATGCGGTGTTCATACCCCCTCTTAAACAGTTCTTAAGCTTCACAATCACTTCCTGGTCCAAGGGGTGGGCGAAAAAGTTTACAAAACCCTTTCCGGTACCAACGATCCCGCCTATCACCTTTTTCCCTGCATTAACGACCCCTTTCGTTACTTTCGTAACGACCGAGGAGTTTTTCGCAGGAGCCGCTACTCCCGAATCCGAGTCCCCTGTGGTATCAACAACTTTACTCATATCAATAACAATATTTTTTCCCTTGTTTCCTCCTTCTGAGGGTGCGCTTACTGCGGGTTTACTGTCTACGCCCATAACCCCCATGGCCCAAGTCAAGGAACCCTGTAAAGGTGTTCCCAACATAAACGCTACAACAAGAGGCACAGCTGCGATTGCAAGACCACCAATCCCCCCTGCAACCAAGCGTCCAAAATAAGCCTTGTCAAACACCCGAAGGATATAGGAGAGGGCAACACCCACAAAGAACACAGCCGCAATGATTCCTGTATAAAAATGTGCGGAAATTGTAAGGCTAAAATCAACCGCAAACAGCACCAAGTACAAAAAGCTCTGCTGACTCATCAGAAAAATGCGCCGTTCCTTACGATATCGTCTGGCTTCTGTCCTTCTGGAACGCCGCTCTTCCCTTGTTTTTATCCGTTTGTCTAACTCTTCCCATTCATCAAACTCCGGTTCTTCATGGATGACTTCCTCTTCATAGGACGATACTTCACCAAGCAGCTCCTTTGTATCGGTAATATCCTCCTCATACGAAACTTCCTGTGTGTAGTTTTCCTCCGCCTCCACGGTCAACTCTTCCATCAAAGCTTCATAATCACTCTTTTTTTTCTTGCGTTTAAACAAGCCAAAGGGTTTACTTGGGTTGAATGAGGTAACCAAGGCTTTTGGTTTTACGTTTTTTTTATTTTCGGATTGTTCCCTGTCTTCTAAAGGTTTCTCTTTCTTTGGTTTTTTTACCCTACGCTCCACTAATTCCTTTGAGACCTTTAGTATCTTCTCAAGCTGAAGTGTTCCGGTTCCCACCTCCTGCCTGCGCAGATAGAAAAAGCGCATCAAAAAGTAAACCGACGGCAAAAGGAAAATCATACCATATTCCTGCGGCAAAGTAGCAAAATAACGCATATCCACACCTGCACCACCACTGAAACCTCTGCCTGCCAAAACCGCAAACAGACCTGCATAGACAATAAATTTCGACTTACACAAGCAACGCACGAATAGAACTAATATTAAAAAGAAAGTTGCCGTCTGTACATAAGCGAACACGCGAAAGAGAATAGCGGTATCAATATTAAATATAATGTGCAGGTAAAACATTGCAGCATGAGCACCAAAGGGGTATACCCCGTCTACCAAAGGCAGGTTCCGATCTATGGAGTTTGTCCAATACTGGTGTACCGAAATATCCGATGCACGGTAGCCCAGAATCTCTATCATGTCTCTTCCATAGACAAGTGCTAAAAGAACACAGACACCTGTCAGAAAAAAGAGTTCTATCGGATGTGCCAAGAGCAGTTTTTTAATATGAGAAAATACGTGTTTTAGGGAACGCCAAAGCCATAGCACAACATGAACCAATGTGCTTTTTAAGCCTATGGTTCGAGTAGTTATTTTCCATAGGTAGTCAAACACATGGGAGACCGCCCCTCGAAAGGGGATGGTGTTCTGGTAAAGCTTCACGGTAATGCACGTTAGAACCAAAAGAGCGGTATACACGATGCGATTTATTGTAGTGGTCAACTGTATTTTGGGAATGTCTCCCTGTGGTGCCGTCACAGGCAATCCAATTCTTGCTAAAAGGATATACACAAGAGACACCAACATCACTAAGCTTACCATATAGATGTTACCGATAGAGATATACATCATAATTCTTACCGGCAGACGTTCTTTTTTTAATTTTCTATAGAACAGAATCGCCGGTAAGACAAGTGACATCACCAGATACACAGCTAATACATGGATAAATTGCATAATTGTTACAAGCTGCATGTGCACGGCTTCTTTCACCTCCCCTCTTTTGGTATAGTCATATTGACGAGTTTTCAGCTCTCTTACCGAAACTGCGTTTCGATAAGCATATCTTACCGAAACTGCGTTTCGATAAGCATATCTTACTCAACATAGTACAGTACTTGTTTTGGTTCCAGTGTAATCGTTACATTTTCCTCGGTCGCCTGCATAAGATATGCGTCTTCCTCTATAGGAAGATAGGTAGCTCCCGTAATTGATGCAATCTCTTCTTCATGCGTTCTTAAGATAAAGTACGCCTCTCCCGCAAATTTCCCTGTAATTCCCAGATGAATAGTATTCTGATTGCGATACTGAGAGTAATTCAATGCCAAAAACTCCCGAATGCGATTGTCGCTTTCTGAAAGATCCGTTTGTCCAAATTGGGAAAAAGGTTTCCAATAGGTGACAATATTTGCAGCTAAGGCAGGGGAGAGTTTCTCCCATCTATCCTCTGCACTAGCAGGAAATACCAAAGGTTTCATATCAACCAAGATATGGCTGTAAGCCAAGGAACTTTCCACACTTCGCAGCCTAAGATCGTCTTTAAAGCTATGGGTAAAACCGGTGTCAATTCCCTGCTGTAAGGTCACATTCTCTGTCAAATAGGACAGCAGCTTAGACTCACCACTATAGTTATCGGCTATTGTACGGATTGACTTTAGTAAATTTTCATCCGCCACCCCACTCCATTCCTTTGGATCTTCCAAATACATGGCAAAATAATCATATTCCGGCATATATTGTTTTAAGAAAAGACTATCTTGGTCAATTTTTTGTTTCAGACTGGTTCCTGAATCTCGCATACCGGAAAGTCCTGTACCTGCTTGATATTTATTAAACAGGCTGATATAAGAGGAAAGATCTGCACCCACCGGCACAGTTTTATCGGTGTAATCCAGTTTCGGTGTCAGCAAACAGGTGATTTTCATGGCACTTTTCTGTGAAAGGGCAATCATGCTTGGCCAGATTACGTCTCGAAACATAGTCCGAGCGGACTGACCATACGTGGCCTGCATATAGGTATCATTTTCGTCAGCAAGGACGGGACAGTTGGCAAAAACCAGACTCTGGGCATTTACTACAGGATAGATACTGTAGCTTTGCATTTCTGTCATCATGCCATCCAAAAAGCCAAAACCTGTCACATCATTCATATAATCCCCGTTTACCGCAAACACCCTTGTATTTGCCACAGGATGATCCCATACCAATGCGGGAAGTTCCTCATTTTTTACGGTCTTATCGGAAAGTAGACCAACCATATAGGCCTTCGTTCCCCCTGATAAAAGATACCAAGGTACGTTTAAGTCTAAATCTGATCTATCTTTGTTATTTGGATCGGTAGAATCATAAATCTGATGCCCCCCCAACAGAAAACCTTCATAAATCTCCACCCCGGTCAAGGATTGGTTTGCCGCTTTGATGGAGGAAATTCCCAGTAAATCTTGCAATTCCTTAGAATCCGCCAACACACTTTCTTTCGGCAAATTCAAAAATACAATACCGATTCCTTGGTTTGCCCAGTCTTGTATGATGCTTATATCCTCCGGCAGGGTAAGATAGTTACTATCAAGTAACACCATATCCGGCGGATTCGGCTTGTGCCAAAGACTGTTTGATACAGAAGAACTCTTTAGCAAGGCACATTTCTTGTAAACACACCATTCCTCTATCATGGCACCCACCGATTGATCTTCGGTATTGCCCACATATGCCACATAATGTGCGATTCCCATGGGGAGATAGGAATCGGTCTGGGCAATCAAGGTCTGATTATCTTCCGAAATCGGAACCAAGGAACCCGCATAGGGGTTTGTCTGATAATCATTCCAGACTGTTTGCATGATGTTTGCGGCGACAAACAGAAAAAAGATCACAAGCAATATACTGGTAAGCGTGATAAAAATTCTGTATGTCAGCATCATAGGCCTAGTCCTCCTTGTAAGGAATCTTACCGATAAGTATCACCCCAAAGAGCGGGGCTTAGTCATTATACCCATAATCTATGGAAAAATCCAGCAGACGATCGGTGTTTTGCTCTACAACATAACAAATAAACTCATCTGTTTCCAGATATACCTGCATTTCATTGGGACGAATTGCAGAAAACTTCTTTGCCCAATAATACATTTTCGACATGAGAATCAAACGACTCTCTCCGATATAGGAGGTAAAATCCAGTGCAGCCACCGAGTTCGGCATAGGCTTTTGCGCCACTGACTGAGACACTTTACTGCCGGCTCCCGCATAAGCCAAGGAATAATCGTAGGCAAGGGGTATCTTTTCAATAAAGAAATATACTTTCGGGGTAGGAATGGTAATGCTCTTTCTCTGTGAGGGGGACTCCATTTCTTGCAGAAAAGTCATAAGCTCATAATGATAGCCGTAATCCTGCGCCAACCTGGCTTCGTCAAAAGCGGAAACAATCGTCCAAGTCCCTTTCGTCTCCTGTTTTAGGATATTGCTCAAACAAACAATTGCCGTATTCGTTTCTTCTGCGCTTGAGGTATAGGTCTCTCTCAGTTCTCCCGGTCGCACTAGGAACAAGGTCACAAGCAATACAAAGGGCAAGGAACATAGAGGCAAAATCCACTTACGCTTAAACCTCCCAAAAATGAGTATCAGTATGCCATCTAAGGCAAAACAGGCAAACACAGGCAACATATAACTAAGATAAATCCGACAACGATTGGCATCTAACAAAGGAGGCAGTCCCAAAAGCTTCGCCGCCTGTAACAGAAGCATAAATATCAAAAAAATCCCCGCTGATGCCAACAGTGCCGCCTCATCCCTTTTCTTTAAGAGAAAGAACACCAGTCCCTCCAACAACAGGAAAGGTACTGCATATAGGATAAGGTTCAAGACAACTTTCGGCGCACTTGGAAACACATAGGTCTGTACAGCAAACTCTATATTCTGTACGGTTAAGCTCTGCATGGGTTTATTCAAGAGATCCGCTGTTTTTGCACCAATCTTTTGAGGAAGAGCAAGCAAGGCATGTTCTACTTTCTCTAGCTCTGTTTTGGGCGGTGCCGTAGCATCCGGCGTTTTCGCCCCTGCTCCCTTTTTCTTGCCGGAGGGGGCTTCCTTAGAACCCGGTAAATCTGTACTGCCGGTTTCTATCGAGCCACCGGCAACTTTCATCCCCCATGCCAAAGAACCCTGCAATGGTGTGCCAAGAGCGAAAGCGATCAGCATGGGCAAAAGAGCAAGGAGGATTCCAAGGCCTCCTCCCAGAAGTAAGCGTTTCAAATAAGCAAGTCTTACAAACCTAAGACCATAAGAAACCACAACAGCAATACAAAAGAGTGCCGCAATGATAGTATCATAAAAGTGAGCGGATAAGGTCAGGCTGACACTTAAGGCAAACCACACCATATACCAGAGAGATTGGCTGTTTCGATAAGAGGAACGCCATTTTTGAACAAAATCACTAGGTGACTTACCTGCTTGTTCCGTTTCCTTTCCCTCTCCTCTGTCTCCCTCTTTTTTCTCTTTCTCAGGGCTACTTACCCTCGCAAGCTCTTCCTCGGGCTTACCTACTCTCGCAAGCTCTTGCTTTCGAATTCGAAAGTAGCCGATTAAAAAATACACAGCAGGCAAAATAAAAATCATGCCAAATTCTTGAGGCAAGGTACTGTAAAACCTGCTATAGGTGTAAAAATAAAAGAATTTTCCGCCAATATAAAGTGCCATAGCACCATAGGGCAGGTATCTTGATTTGCAAAAGTTCTTCAAAAACAGCAAGAGGCTTAAATGTATAAATAAGGTCTGTACAAAAGAAAAGACCCGAAATACCACAAAGGTGTCCAAATGAAATACGGTATGCAAATAATATACAATACAGTGAAAGCCAAAGGGATATACCCCCCCGCTAAAAATATGGTTTTGGCTTAAATCGTTGACCCAATTCGTATGCACCAACATATCGGAGGCGGTGTAACCATATACTTGAAACATACCCCTACCATATACAAGGAGTAGGAGAAACACCAGACCCAGAAACAAAACAGCATCAATTATATTCTTTCGAATGAGCTTTACAGTATGAATCCCGGCAAACCACACTTGCTTTTTTGCCCAAAAACCCACCATCAAAAAGAAAGATTTTATGCCAACAGTTCCTTTGACAATCTTTATGGTATATTCTCGTGTTACCTGTACGATATAAGAACGCTTCACTCGCTTTAAGCGAAACTTGGTCAAAAGGAGACTGGCAATTAAAACAATCCAGAGGATTCTTCTGTTTATAACATCCCACCGGGCGGTGTTTTCAATCACACCGGTACCCAACACAGGAATATGAAGCTTACTCAAAGCCAAATAGAACAGACCCATAATAAAAACGACTGCCATCATATAACAATTTCCAATGGCCATATACACCATAAGTCTGGTTTCAAGGGATTCTTTTCTTACATTTCGGTAAAAGACAAGACAGGGAAGCAATAGTACCAAAACAGCATAGGCACCAAATACTTCTGCAAACTGCCGCATAATCAGCAGTTTCATGGACATAGTCGCTACCTCCCCCAATGGTTATTGGAATACACGAATCATCTCAATGGTTTCCGCATCCAGAATAATATTTGAGGCCTTTAGTTCTTTTAATATAGTAAAGAACCTATCTTTCTGTCCCGTGCTAAAGTACAATTTCAGACGACAGGTATAAGCCAACAAGGTATCGGGATACTCCCGCACCAAACGTTCGCACCATTTCGCCATGAGATCATACTCTTTTTCATCCAACAGACGCTCGCAAATTCTTTCAAAATGCATGCTTTCCATCTTGTCCTTATCATGAGAGAAGAACAGTTCGCCAATCTGATCCAGAGTATAAACAAAACCCTTTTGCTCAATGTCTGCAAAGACATGTTGCCTTAAAATACCATTCATGTAGGGAATGAGGGTAGTCGCATATTCTTCGATATTCTCGGGATCCTTTTGCATCTCCTCGTAACCCGTCTGCACGGTAGTACGAAAATCATTCAAGTAATCACGCAGAATGGATGCTGCATAATGAGCCGTTTCCGAATCTTCGCTGTTTAACGCCAAGGCAATAGCGGATAACGATTTCTCCACATCTCCCTTTACGACATTCAACATAAGGTTACGAAGTGCTGTCTGATCAGACACTAACATGGCCTCTTCTAAGGGAACCAGATTACGACCTTGATCGACATCTGCCTTAGTAAAGGTTTCCACCCTCTCTTTGCTGAAGATGATTTCATCCAAATCCACATCGCCGTGAAAAAAGATCTTTCTCCAGAGCAAACCGATACCAAAGAATAAGGGACCTACGATAGGACACAAAAACATGACAATGCCCCGCATCATATAGGCAAAACGGTTATACGTGCCATCGTCCACGCCCTTTTTCCAGACGATAGGGTAAAAGAAATATCCCCACACCACATAGGCTACGGAAAGCAAGGTATTCAAAACCAAAATTACAATAAAGGCTATCATGCCACCGCTTCCTCCCAAATACTGCTCTCATAGCCCACTTCCGCAAAACGCTTGATTACAAAAGCTGCATCCTTGTGAGGCGTATTAGACAAGAGGGCGTAGAGTCTTCCGTCCTCTAACTTACCAAGCGAATCGCTCTGGCGCAATTTTTCTTGTAACTTAACTGCTGCTGCTGTCTGACCCTGCTCATCCACATTAATCACAAGCATGGTACACTCGGTCAGGTTCTTATTAAACGCATTCATATACGCATTTACCAGAGAACGGAACGCTTCCGTTTCTAAAATATGGGTTCCCTCTATATAACGATCATTCTGTAAAGCATCCATGTAACGGTTTGCTCGTACTACGGCATTTTGAATCAGATAACCAATTACACGTAGCATATTGGCCTGACCTAATGTCATCCGCTCCCAAGGAATGCCCCAAACCATCATAATCAACTGCATATCTTCTTCCCCATAGATGGCACTTGCCATTAAGGGATACTTCTCATCCATGTTCTTATTGATGTAAACACGGTTTTCTTTGATTTCCTCGTACATATCCGTCAAGGCAGTATAATTCACGGAGTTGCCCAAAACACGGGCATCACTTGAAGTGGAAGAAAACAAGCGAGCAAAGGAGCGGTTGGCAACCGAATAAATGGCAACGCTTGGACTATCCATCAATCGACCCAAAACCTCCGCCGCATAGAAGAGTACCTCCTGCGGTTCGTACTGCTCCAAGCTTGAGGTAATGTCGTAAATCTTACCCAAACTCTTGTTCTGGTTTATTACTTCTACTTCTAATATGTTCTTTGTACGCACGTTAGAGGTATTTACTTCCTTAATATCACCTAACTGGGCATCTACATAATCCAACTGCTTCTTATCTTCTTCTCGAACAAGGTTAATCTGATCCCGCATATACCCGACTACCAGACCAACAATAAACAATTGGGCAATCCACACATAGGTATTATAATCCATCATAACTTCAAGACCGGACCTGGCGTACATCTGACGGTAACAATATCCCACAACCGCTAAAATAGCCGCGAAAGTCGCCTGCTGCTGTCCGTAAACAATAGCGAACAACAACACATACAACAAGAAGAAGTCCACGTTCGCAAAAAACCGACTGTCTGCCGCCTGATTATTTAAGATAAAGAAAGGGATAAATCCGATCAGGTTCTCCAAATAGGGAATCGCCGCATCCACAATCACCTTACTTCGGCGATAGAGCGCCGTCCAAAATCCTGCCGGTGCTTCCTCTTTCTCCAAGAACTTATCACTATTCTTCTTCATATAGGTTGCCATCTTCGGCACAACCTTTTGCGGGGTATGGAAAATATGAATCCGAAATTCCTCGTCATAGGCATTCGCCGACAAGATAACACGATCCACTGCATCACTGGTGTTGTCGATTATGGTAACACCCTCTCCCATTGCACGCTGCACCATGAGGGCAAGATCTTTTTCCGAAATCTCCGTCATGGCAGAAATATTATATACCTGTCTTTCATGTTCCCTGCAAATGATAAGTTTATATACAAACTCAACTGCATCCGAAATATACAACAAAGAAAACTGCTTGTTGTCATCTGCTATAATTCTGCCATCACGCATAGCCTGAAGACACAGCTTAGAACAAGCATCGGTCACGCCCTCTCTGTCCTCCGGAATCTCATAGACATTATCAAGGCGCAAGGTTATAATATCCTTGCCTGTGGCCTCTCTGTAATTGCGGCACATCTGCTCGCCTAAAGCAACTGCCATTCCTCGCACATCCTTAGGCGTGGGCAATTCATCCTCTTTGATGTCTACGGCATAGGATTTCTGGAACACCTCACTTGACGACAGGTACACAAAGCGGTGATTCCCCTCTAACATAGAAAAAGCCATCAGCATATTTAAGATTCCCGACGAATACTCCACAGAATCCCTCTTTTTAACTGACCACTCAAAATTCGAGTCAAAGGCACCCATAAACAAGACAATGTCGGGATTTACACTATCGAAAATCTCGTTCAAATTGTTATTGTCATAGGCAAAATTATACTCTTCAAACACCTTCCGATAGGTCTGTTTCTTGGAGGTGTCGCCTGTCAGCACATAAGTTCTATGCCCCTCTTTGTTCAGTTTGTCAATGATGGCGTTCATGAAGTTGTTACTTCCGCCAACAAGTAAAATATTCATGCGTATTTTACTCCTTATCTTTGTCTATAAAATTTGTACTTCTAAGTTGTTCCAAGAATACTTCCATATCTTCTTGCAGCACGAAACGCTCTACATCATAGATAGACATCAGCTTCTCTATGATGACGTCCTTCTCCTTGCCCTCTTGTAACATCTGCCAGATGAGTGCGCCCATTTGGTTGACTGCAAGAGGCTTTTGGTAGGCAGGACCTTTTTGATCCATTCGCAAGATATAATGCAGACCTGCCGCTTGTCTTACTTGATATGTTCCGCTCATGTTTGCTACTCCAATACGGATTGATTGTATAAATTTGCTCGTTTGTATCGCCTTACTTCGTCATTCTGTCTAATTGTAGCATACTTCTTTTTTGTTGTCTAGTGAAAAATTACAAGTTTCACTTCTCCAAACTCTTCATTGTCGGAAATAACAGCACATCCCGAATCGCCGCCGAATTGGTCAACAGCATAACCAAGCGGTCGATTCCATAGCCGATTCCCCCGGTAGGTGGCATTCCGATACTAAGGGCATTTAGGAAATCTTCATCCAAATGATTGGCCTCTTCATCTCCTTGGGCAATCAAGGCTTCCTGGGCTTCAAAACGTTTCCTCTGATCAATGGGATCGTTTAACTCGGAATAGGCATTCGCCATCTCCCTGCCGTAAATAAATAATTCAAAACGTTCCACATAGTCCGAATTTTCGGGCTTTCTCTTGGTAAGAGGGGAAATCTCCACCGGGTGATCTAAGACAAAGGTGGGTTGAATCAAATGCTCTTCCACAAATTCCTCAAAAATCAAGCTTAAAATATCGCCCTTTTTATGCCGTTTTTCGTAATGCACTTCTAACTTATCCGCCAAGGCTTTGGCTTCCTCATCGGTCTTTATTTCCGTAAAATCTACCTTGGCGTACTTTTTCACGGCATCTACCATGCTGATTCGCTCAAAGGGGCTGTCTAAATCAATCATCGCCTCCCCATAGGGTACCACCGCCTCGCCGCAGACTTCTTTTGCCACGTGCCGAAACATTTGCTCCGTCAAATCCATCATGCCGTGATAATCCGTGTAGGCCTGATACAGCTCCATCAGGGTAAATTCCGGATTGTGTCTTGTGTCTAAGCCTTCGTTTCGAAACACCCGACCGATCTCATATACTCGCTCTAATCCGCCTACAATCAGGCGTTTCAAATAAAGTTCCAGTGAAATACGCAGCTTCACATCTTCATCCAAGGCATTAAAATGGGTTTCAAATGGTCTTGCCGCCGCCCCTCCCGCATTGGGTACCAACATGGGGGTTTCCACTTCGATAAATCCCTGCCTATCCAGAAAACGGCGCATACTGCTGATAATTTGCGAACGCTTGATAAAGGTATCCTTTACTTCGGGATTTGTAATCAAGTCCACATACCGCTGACGATAACGCAAGTCCGTGTTGGTTAAGCCGTGAAATTTTTCCGGCAGAATTTGAAGACTCTTAGACAGCAAGGTCAGCTTTGCGGCATGAATCGAGGTTTCCCCCGTCTTGGTCTTAAACACCTCGCCCTCTAAACCCACAAGGTCGCCCACGTCTAGCTTTTTGAAGTCTTTGTACTCCTCTTCTCCTATGCTGTCCCTTGCCACATAGGACTGAATATCTCCTTTCAAATCCCTGATATGACAAAAAGAAGCCTTTCCCATAATACGCTTGCTCATGATTCTGCCTGCAACGGAAACGGTTTTTCCCTCCAAATTGTCAAAATCTTCTTTGATTTCTGTGCTGTGATGAGTAACTTCATATTTTGTAAGGGCAAATGGGTCTTTGCCGTTTTCTTGCAATTCGTGAAGTTTTTCCCGCCGCACCTTCAAAAGTTGGTTAATATCCGGTTCTGTTGTCTGCTTGTTGTTTTCCTGCATTCTGTTTATTCTCCCTGGTTCCTTACGATTCTATAATTTTACGATTCTATGATTGTGCAAGAATCGCTGATATTCATGTTCACACCTTGCAAACTATGCGATAGCTCACTAATTTAGTTTGACCGCTGAATCTCCAACACCTTGTATTCCAATATACCCTCCTGTGTTTCCACGCTTACCGTATCTCCCTCTTTTGCCCCAATCAAAGCCTTTCCTACCGGGGATTCATTGGAAATCTTTCCGTGTAAACTGCTGGCTTCGGTAGAACCTACGATTTTATAGCTTAATTCTTCTTCAAATTCGCAGTCGTATAAACGCACGCGGCAGCCGATACTGACCTTATCCAAATCAATCTCGTCCTCGTCTACCACCTCGGCATTTTTTAGGATTTTCTCGATTTCTTCGATACGAGTTTCAATATCCCTCTGCTCGTCTTTTGCGGCATCATACTCCGCATTCTCCGACAAATCCCCCTGCTCTCTGGCTTCCTTAATTTTCTGGGAAACCTCTTTACGCTTTACTACTTTCAAATCCTGTAGTTCTGTTTCCAGTTCCTGTAAACCTTCATAAGTTAAAATGTTTTTCTTTTCCATTTGAATTACCTTCCTTTATGTTGTGGTGTATATCGTTTTGTATACACGCAATTTTATGATTATTCACTTTCGCCGTATCAAATGCCTCTCTCTAAAACAGATACGAGATCCTCATAGCATTCTATTTCATTTAATTTTCCCCGCAAGCTTGCAGAGTGGGGATAGCCCGCCGTATACCAAGCTGCATGCTTGCGGATTTCCCGCATTCCGATATATTCTCCCTTATACTCAATCAGCATTCGTGCATGGCGTAAAACCATCTGTGCGACTTCTGAAAACGGGGGTTTTTCACCGTCCTGCCTTCCCTCCGAAGCAGAGAAGATCTCGTTCTCACCATTCTCCTGCTTATCCTTCGAAAATAAGGGCCGTTCATTCTCGTCCCTCTCTTTTTGAAACGGTAGTTTTCCGGATACCCCCCCCCATTCAAAGTAACGGAGGATTTGGGCAAATATCCATGGATTGCCTTGTGCACCTCGCCCAATCATAAAACCATCACAGCCGGTTTCTTCCTGCATTCTCACCACATCTGCCCCGGAGCGTATATCACCATTTCCGATTACAGGCACGGAGATCGCCTCTTTGACTTGGCGAATAATATCAAGATCCGCCTGCCCTGTGTACATCTGCTCTCTGGTTCTGCCGTGTACCGCAATGGCAGCCACACCGCATTGTTCTGCGATTTTTGCAATTTCTACAGCATTCACGGACTGTGCATCAAAACCCTTTCGGATTTTCACCGTAACCGGTTTGCCTACCGCTTTCACCAACTGCTCTAAAATTTGCTGCACAAGCTTTGGTTCTTTCATCAAAGCGGAGCCATCTCCATGTCCCGCTACCTTTGGCACGGGACAGCCCATATTAAAATCCAAAATATCAAAGGGTCGATCCTCTATTTGCTTGGCAATTTCACTGATGATTGCAGGGTCAGAGCCGAATAACTGTAATGAAATGGGGTGTTCTCTGTCATCAATGATAAGCATTTCTTCTGTGCGGTTGCTGCCATAATAGATGGCTTTTGCACTTACCATCTCCATACACAACAAACCCGCACCTTGCTCCTTACACAACAGGCGAAAGGGTAAATCACACACACCTGCCATGGGAGCTAAAATTAATGGGTTTTTTAAGACCACTTGCCCAATTTTTAATGATTTCATGATTTTGTTTTCTGCTTATGGTGAATAATCCGCATTCCGTAAAGGGTAAGATTCGGGTCATAAATATCAATCAAATCCGTTTCGCTGGCAATAATCCTACCAAGCCCTCCCGTTGCCACCACCCGAAGATTGGAAAATCCGGACTCTTCCTGTGTACGCCGTATAATATATTCGGTTTGCCCGATTTGCCCATACACCAGACCTGCCTGCATACTGGATATGGTTTCCTTTGCCAAAATGCTTTTGGGCTTTCTAATCTCTATTTCAGGCAGCTTTGCCGTATCCTGCCACAGAGACTTTGCAGAACTTCGAATACCGGGTGCTGTCACTCCCGAAATAAACGCCCCGGTTTCATCCACCAAATCATAGGTGGTTGCCGTTCCAAAGTCAATCACCAACACGGGCCCGCCGTACAATTCATAGGCCGCCGCCGCATCTACAAGACGATCCGCCCCTATCTGCTTTGGATTTTCCGTGGCAATGCGAATCCCTGTTGAAATGCCGGGTTCTACCACCACCGGCTGTATATGAAAATATT
>BNZC01000009.1 GCA_026000755.1 Clostridia bacterium | reverse complement strand
CAAAACGAAAGATTCGGCGTTCGGTACAGAGTCGGCGACAAGCCAATAGTCAAGGCTTATGTCCTCGCCCTCCGCAAGAGCGACATTCTTTGCAGCAACGATAAACGCATGTGTACCGTCCTCCGCCGTGAGTACGGGAGTTTGCAACTCCGCACTAAAAGACAACCGCTTCGGCTCGTTAGTTTTCTTCGTAGCTTTGACATTGAGCTTTACGGAAGTTCCGACAGGGATGACCGCCGGCAAACTGACAATAACGGAATAGTCTGCATCCTCATAGAGCGTAGCACTACTTAGGAATTCATCCTGGGGCTCGGACTGTTCCGGGAGGCTATCCGCATCTGCGAGAAATAGCTCGCAACCCTCCTGAATACGGTTGAATTCGTATTCCTCACCACCCGCTCCGATTGAGTATACGGGCTTAACGTCTTTCTCGTCATAGCGCAAACAGAGTGCAACCGAGTTGCTCTCCAACGCTTCGAAACCCGTAAGTGCGGAGAAGTTTACGATTTCGGTCTTTTCAAAGACGATTTCACGTCCGTAAATGTCTACGGCAACTCCGGAGTCTATCATGAGAGAGTTCTCTCCGATGTCCGTTACATCGAGTCCACACACAACTCCGGAACCAAGTACCATAGAATTAACAAAACGCCGTTTGTTATTCTGGTAGGCTTGTTCGGCTCCGAAATCCGCACTGGTAAGAAGTTTGCCGGGGTAATACCTGTTTCGTTCGAAAGGAAGCATTTGATTATTTTTCATTTTTTGCACCACCTATGTTGTAGAATAGTAGCCTTGTTTCTATTAAAAAATGTTCATAATACGTTCATAACACGTTCACAATACTTATGATAACACATTCTGACACAATTTGCAATTAAAGACTTCTTAAAGAAGAGCAAATTCGACAAAAAACCCGGTGCGTTCCGCTTCTTTTTCGTGCAATATTTACTTCAACTTCACTCAAAGAACGGCAAATTCGACAAAAGCCCGGCGTGTTTCGCCATTATTTCATGAAATATTCACAGTCACTGCTTTGTGACTATTATTACTATTCACAGTTCCTATGAATAGTAACTGCCCATTTCTTTTTTGCGAAGTGGGCAGTCGTTTGAGGTTGACTGATTTAACTATGCGGCACATAGCTCCTCGTCTCCGTTCGTGCAGAATTTGCACCTGCGCCGTAGCTGATTTGGACTTTCCCTTTGTCGCCGAGAATGGCTGCAGTGGGATTGAGTTCGAAGCCGTATCCGACAGAGGAACTGCTTTTTTGTACTTCCAAATTGATTGCGGTAAGGCGATAGTTGCTCCTGTCAGCCAAAATATACGCCGCAGCAATCGATTTGTTCTCTTCCACTGCCTTTTGATATTTTTCCAAACCCATCTGTGTAAGCTGTGCCTCAACGGTCATCGTTACATCTTTTGCAGATTTGAGTTCACTTGCCAAATCGTTTACTATCGAATCGTTATACGCACCGAAGCCTTTTATTATCTCTCTCGCATTAACTGCACCCTGGATGCCGCCGTTAACATGGAATTTCCTCGACATAGTAGCACCCGTAAGGACCTCACCTGTATAATCCCTTGCAAGGACCGCTTCAAAATTCCCCTGTTTTTTTGCATCAATTGCCTTTGCGCCCAATACGCTCGCACTTAGCGTAGCCTCAGCCTTGACACCTGCCGTTGTAGAAATCGTTTTTTTACCGTTGCCTTTGTTTTCGGACTTACGACTGGCACTCATCTCTAAACTGGCTGATAAGGCCGCATCAACGAGCTTGAATCCGTCTTCACTATCTTCTTCCGCTTTCTTCTCTTCTTCCGTTTTCTCCTCCTCTTTGCTCTTGGACTCTTTTTCTGCGCCCGACAGCAACTCTCCGATTTTGCCCTCGATTGCTCCTTTTACTTGAGAGGCGACCAGTTCTTGTACTGCATCTTTTATTTTTTCTTTTAATTCTTGGTCCGCATCGAATGCTGTTTTGGGTTCTTTGTCCTTGCTCTTAATCTTGTCTATTACTGCTTGAGTGAGCGCTGTGATTTTTTCCCCGATTTTTTCCCCAATTTTTTCTGTCGCCGTTCCCTGCAATGATTCCACAAGGTCTTTTATCTGAAGATCAAGACCGCTTACTGCCTCGGTGAAGCTTGTTTTTAATGTATCAGCCACACCCGGAATCAACTCCCTTATTTTTGATGTATCAACCGCCTTGGAAGCCAAGTTGAAAACCAAGTCGGAGTCCGTTTGTTGAAGCATCTTATCTATCACGGCATCGGTGTTTGTACTCACACCATCTAGGATGGAAGTGACCACACCCGTCGTCCATCCTTTCGTCCAATTGACCGCTTTATCCGTAAGTTTCTGTGCCTTTCCTATGACGTGATCGGAAACTGTGCCGACTGCATCTTTTGCCGACTTTAATTCATCAATTTCCAACACTTTGTCCACCACGCCACTGAGATTAATCCCCGCCGAAACACCTGCTTCAAGAATTAAACCCCCGCTGTATTCATGAATTACGCTTGTTCTGTTTGCTAACGAAAACGGGTCTTCGGGAATTTCCGGCGTATCTATTTTCCTTCTTTGTTTTTCTTTCACATCTTCCGGCGTATCAATAGCACTGAACAGATATTTCAGGAAAGTTTGGCATTTTGTATTATCATCAAAGTCCAACTTAACACCGCGGGCCATGCCCCCTTGGAGCGTTGCAGCGGCTGTTGCCGATAGACTTGCAACATCCGAAATACCCAGATTCTCTGCAATGTCAAATTTCCCTTCCCCTTTGACTTTCGCCATCAAAGCGTTGCCGATCGTAACGCTGAGTACACCATAAGCATCACGCTCTATCGTCAGGTCGTTATTCACTGCCGCTTCGAGTGCAACGCTGGCTGTCACTGTCGGGACAACCATAGCCTCTGCTTTCACACCGCCTTTTGTATAATTGCCGATTGAAATTGATTCACTGCTTTTAAGACGTGTAACAGCATCTTCAATGGTGATTTGTTTGATCGCAACATCGAGTGCATCCGCTGCCGCTTCCATGTCACGCATTTTGAGCTTTGCCAGTGCATCCGCATGTAAAGTCTGATATTTACCCGCTTTATCGCTAAGCCATTTGTTTGGGTCTACGCCGACCTTATTAACAAATTGCTCAATTGTCCATTCTGCGAGAGCGGCTGATTGTTCTTGCGTCAGTTTGGAAGGTCCACCTTCTTTATCCTCTATAGACGATAAAATCTTCATAAGGCTTTTTTTCATGTCCTTGTATTCATCATTGTCTTGTGATTTCAGTTTTTCGTGAAAACCCGCATAACCACCCTTTATGCTGTTGTTTTGTTGGAAGTACTGCAAAGCTAAAACTTCCGTAGTCCAAGAAAGACGCAGAAGTAAACTGCCGGTCATTTTGTCGTCTGCACCGTCTGCCATGCGCATTTCACTTCCCATATCTTCGGTAAATGTTTTAAGATGGTCACGGAGTCCCGACATATTTTGACCGTCACCAATGGCATTCTTAATTTTTTCGTCAAAGGACTCCTCTGCTCCTTTTACTTCAAGTGCAGCTTTCGCTCTGTCGGCAAGATCATTCTCATCCATAATAGCTTTTAAAGACCGGGCATGTTTTAGAAACGCGTCCTTATCTTTGGATTGAATAAGCAAGTCAAGTGCCTTTTTGAAAGCTTCGTGTATTTTCTTCTCTTCCTTATCACGCTCAATCCCTGTCTTAGAACTTGCCATCGCAAGCAAATTGTAATGAGTCGTCAATATATTATCAGTCGGCAACTTACTTTCTATTGCTTGGGTCTGTTTCAAAAGCTGATTAAAATCCTTCTCATCCATACTGTCGTTTGCTTCTTTTGCCGTTGTCAATACCTTGTCAAGGGCTAGTATCGAGAACGCAAGTGTCGCACCGTGTACCTTACCGCTCATGCCGGCGGCTGTACGCGCCATGCCTATCTTCTCACGTGGCGATAGGGCTTTCAACTTCTCAGCTTTTTTCTGGTCTGATTCCTTTTTGATCTGTTCTGCATCCTTGGTAATGGTTTTAAGATAATCCTGAATTTCCGACATTTCTTTCCCGTCACCAATGACTTTTTTGATTTTTTCGTCAAAGGACTCCTCATTTGCCTCTTTTACTTCAAGTGCGGCTTTCGCTCTGCTCGTAAGATCCTTCATATCAATGATAGCTTTTAAAGACCGGGCATTTTTTATAAATGCATCCTTATCTTTGGAATCAAGAAGCAATTTAAGTTTTTTTGTGAAATCTTCCTGTATGATAGTTCCTTCCTTATCATTCTTAACCCCCCTAGCAAAACTTGCCATCGCCAGTAAATTGTAATGTCCCTCAAACAACGGCAAACTACTTTTAATCGTTTTTGCCTGTTCCAAAAGCAGCTTAAACTCCGCCGGCTTCATACTGGCTTGTGTTTTTTCTGTCGTTGTCAATACCTTGTCAAGAGCTAATATTGTAAGCGCAAGTGTCGCACCTTTTGCATTATCGTCCAGGCCGATAGCTGCACGCGCTGCGCTTACCTGGTTCTGTGCCAAACTCTTTGCCGACTTCTCCGCTTCTTTCCGTTCTTTCTTTTCTTTTTCAAAAGCTGCCGCCGCACCCGCACGATGAATCTGCTCGGCGATAGGCACTTTTCTGTTCCATTCCCAGAGATGTGTGTCCGTCTTTTCGAGTGCCTTGCTTAAATTTTCTTCCGTTGCTACAAGACTGTTCCCGGTTTTAATGTCTAACAAATCACGAACCGTATAAACCTCAAGCTGACGTGCCTCAAATACGCCTTCACGCTCCGCATTTACCTGCAAAGCACGGAACGCCATATGTTCATCAGACAGATCCTTTGCGAGTAAATCGCCGAGAAAGTTCATGAAACGGTTTCCCAATCTTTGCGGGTCGTACAGCTTTTTTTGAAATTCCAGCGTATTCTCTGCCGTTTTACGATTTTCCCGTGAATCAAAACCGCCTGACAGCGCTTTGGCAATATCAGTTTTGTCCAAACCAACACAGCAAGGCTCTTTTTTCAGTTCATCGGCGGTAATATCATGCCCAAGTTCGGAAGAGCGCATCTGTGCATAGGCATTGATAAACAGATACAGATCATCGCCTGCTTCCTTTTTGAATTGACCGGAAAGAATGTTTTGCAGGAGTGCTTTATCAGGCAATACCAAATACTCTGTGAGTCTTTTTTGTGCTACTGCAATCATTATCAAATCCACTTCGTCTTTTAGTCCCATTGCCTGCTTTTTAAGTTTATCGACACGGTCATTCAAAATATTGCGGAAGAGGCGTACATTCCGAACCGCATCGTGCATTTTTTCGGTTTGAAACTTCAATGCTTCTTGCGTTTTCGCATCCCCTGCTAAAGCCTTATCTCTCGCAAATTCGCCCGATATAGCTTTTTGTTTTAGTGTAAGACAAATATCGTCAAGCTCCGGTTTATCTTTCAGCAAATCCTCAATTGCCGCAATTGCTGATGCGGGTTCCCCGCTCACCTTTGTCGCAAACGCCCTTTGCTCTTCACCCGAAAGTTTCGCAAGTGCTTTCGCCACACCCGGATGCAGTTCTGACTGAACCAAAAAGCCGTTCAATGATTCATCCAGATCTTCTTTCAGATCTTCTTTGATCTGTTTTCTGAGATACGGCAATTCCTTTTCCATAGCCTTCTTAATTTTTTCCATAAATGCAGTATATTCCGCTCCAATCAGCGACTGTTCGGCACGCTTAATCAGCGACGAGAAGTCCCCGCCGATGTTCTTTATATTCATCCGATGAATACGTTCTTTTTCATTAATACTTCTTAATGCAAGCTCACATTCTTTTGCCTCCATTATTACCGCTGCGATTGCACGCTCCTTCGTAAAGTCAATGCTTACCTTTGCAAGCTCACCTTCTAACAATGGCATAGAAAGTTTTGACACGGTGTCAAGCTCTCTCAAAAGAATCTCCTTGTCATTCGCTTCCAGTTTGTCATCGCCATCAATGCTTGCTTTGATTTTTGTCAAAGTTTCGCCTGTTATTCTGTCCACATTTGCGGTAAATTTGACGGCATCACGATAAGGCACAAGACGTTTGTACTGTTCCTCTTTGCTTTTTGCTTGTTCTGCCTCTGTTTTCTCTTCCTTTATGGTTTTAACCGAGTTATCGCTGGGAGCGAATTTGTTGAATTTATCCACGTCCACACCAAGCTTGCCAAGGTATGTAACGTCTTTATCTGCTTCTACATTAACACCGTCTTTGGCACAGATAACAAAGCCACGGAGCTTTTGTATTTCAAGCATAAGAATCTGACGGGTTTTCTCACGAGAGAGCTTTTCAAATGCAAAAGCCGCTTTGCGCGCTGCTTCCTCCTCCTGAACATCGAAGATACTAAGTGCCTCTGTTTTGAAATCTTCTATATTCAGCTTTGCAAGATCCCGTATCTCACGCTCATTTTTGGCATAGCTGTCCGTACAAACCGCCATTTTATTAAGTATGGTGGTCAAAACGGTAACTTTATACTCGTCCTTTGTTTCTCGTGCCCGTTCAAGGGCAAGCAAATCCCTCGCTTCGGTGAGTCCCTTTGCCGCCTCGAGTTGTGCGGCGTTATTGTCCTTATTTCCCCAATCGACAAATTTCGTTTTGACCCATGAAAGGTTCTCGTCCTCTTTCGAAAGGTCTATTTCAGGAATTTCATCTTGTTTTTGTGCTTCCGCTTCCATACCGGTTTTAATGGCATCATGGGAAGCATTAAAATAGGCGGCTCTTTGTTCTTGGCGTTTTCGCTTCGCAACATCCGCTTGATATTTACGTTTCGTTTTGTCCCTTGCATGCTTTGATGGCGGCTTAGGTGCATCCATAATTTCGAGAGGGCTAACCGTCTGAAATGCGCCAAGCTTATGTTCGTAGATTTCTTCAAATTGTGAACTCTTCTCGCTAACCTGCGCAGAATGCTCGTCGCCTAAAAAATTTTTGTTTTCTAAATCTTTCAAATCTTTCTTTTGCTTTTCCTCAACGATTTCCGAGCTTATAAGCTCCTGTTGTTTTTTGATTTCACTTTCGAGTACCGACATAATAACCTCCTAAACCAGCCAATCAGGCATTTGTGTATTTTCAATCAGTTCATCTGCGTATTTCAGCGCCATTGCAGATATTGCAAGTTTGCGAAACGGTATACTGGCTTGATAGACGGGACTTATCTTAGAGTCTGCGGCGATTCGCTCCGCAAGTGCATGAGAAGCTTGATTGATTGCAGTGAAATTTATCTGCACCTCAGGATCGATATGCGTTCTTGCCGTCTGGTAAACCGCACTTAAAAGTGCGGGGAGATAAGCTGTGTGTTCCTTTTCGCAGTGAAGCCACAAAAGTTCAAAGTCGCCGAATACTGCACTCCCATACACTTCGCCGCCGATGCTCAGCGCATGACTGTCATCATAATCGGCAAGTGATAGTGCAAACGGCGGCATCATCATGCCGGTTGCGACCATATAATGTTTTACGTATCGTTCCATTGCCTTAGGCGGCACATTACGAAAGGGTATTACGTTTTTATTTAGGGGTTGATTCAGGAATTTGTTCTTTGACAATTCTTTCAGCGTTATCGAGAACGCCGCCACATCACTTTTCGTTATTTCAAAATCAGCCTCCTCAAAAAATTCGCCGAGCTTTTCAGAAGTAAAGTCACATATCACATCTGCCGCCATTTGAGTCAAATCGGCAGTTAGTGCATAGATCAGTTTCAGTCCTACCTCATGAAAATCATATCCGTCCGCAACCTGAAGCGACACAATGCGAATATCGGGATCTTCATAAGAGACAAGCAATAAACCTGCCGTATGATCCTCCTCCCCCGCCGCAATAAGAACACTGTCCGATGTTTTGGCAAAGTCCACTAAATCCGGTGTCAGACAACCGGCAAACTCCTCCATTCTGTCTTTTGAAACCACTCCAATATTCATAGCCACCTCATTTCAACTTCAACTAAGCCTCCAACAATCCGGCATACTGTCCAAAATCAGCTCTTGAGAAAACTTTACCTGTTTTGATGAACTCGTATCGAATCGCTTGTACATAATGTTTCATGGCAACTTCGCCGTCTGCGTTTTTGTCACCCGCTGCAAGAAATGCGGCATTCAGTATGCAGTTTTTGATATTGCCTCCGACAAATTCAAATTTTTCTGCGAGAAAACGAATGTCAACATCTTTCGCAAGGGGAGTCTCCTTCGGAATCGTTGTCTTCCAAAGGATCTCACGAGTAGCGGAGTCGGGGAACTGAAATTCTACGATAAATTTCATACGTCTGAAAAAAGCAGGATCAATGTTGTTTTTATAGTTTGTAGCAAGAACCGAGACGCCGTCATACGCTTCTACCTCCTGCAAGAGGAGTGCGGCTTTGTTATTGTTTAATGCCTGATTCGCATCGCCGTCATCGGGACGTTTCGCAAACAGCGTATCACACTCATCAAAAAACAAAACCACGTTACACTTTTTTGCTTCACGGAAAATCATTGAAATGCTTTTTTCTGTTTCGCCGACATATTTATCAATCACTTGGGATAAATCCACGCGGTAAAGTTCCAGGTTCAGTGCATTGGCGAGAACCTGTGCACACATACTTTTACCCGTACCCGGTGCGCCGAAGAGAAGCACAGACAATCCGCGGCCATACGGATATTTCCGCATATAATTCCAGTCCTCATAAACCTGTTTGCGAAACCGCATCTGGTCACAGGCATACGCAAGAACCTGCCGCTGACCTTTCGACATAACAATATCGTCCCAAGTGTAAGTCGTTTTGATTTTTGTTGCTTTTTGAGCAAGTTCACTGCTCATTTGATTGTTGCAAGCCAAAAACAGGCATTCGGGAGTGATTTTATCAAGCCCTTCCATTGCAGAAAGCCTACGCCCAAGTTTTAAGGCATTTACAATCTTGCCCGGTGTGAACAAAAACTTATCTGCCATTTCGTTAAGGTCAAGCTCGTCGGCGAACACATACTCCTTACCGTAATGCTGCCACAAAGCTTCCCGTTCCGTGAAATTCGGCGGCGGAAATTCAAGCGTTGTATAATCGACTTTTGTAATATCACGCATAGGAAGCTTGTCACGGCTTGATGTAAACACAACAACATCTTTTTCTAACAGCTTGCCGAAAGCCAAATCCATATAAGCAAAAAACTTTCCTTTTTCTTCCTCACGGTATGACAGTTCCGTAAGACAACAACAAGAATCGGTGAGAATACACTCGCGGGTCAAATTCCACAATACTTTATTGACAAAGGGAAAGTCATAGGAAAAAAGTTTTCCGCAATCTATGGCAATGCACCTAAGCCCCTCTTCTGCACAAAAATGGCGGATTGTGAATTTGCGTCCGCTTCCCTCATCACCGTACAGTTCAAAGATACGGATTCCGTCACTGTATGAGATTTTAAGTGCGGCGAGTTGTTTGGAATTTGCAAGGAACGGTGCAGGTGAGTTGTCATCCGTAAGTGTCCGGAAAAATCTTGCGTAGTTTTTATCGGGCTTAAGAAAATTTGTGCCGAACAAGAAATCTATGAACCGCTTGTCCGGGGAAAGTATCGTTGAAAACGGCATGGTCTCACTAATCGTCATATCAAGGATCTGACACAGTTGTTCTAAAGCTTCCGACATCACGCCATATGTGTTTGTTATGGAAAAATCAGAGCCGAAATAGATACGTGCGGCAGACTCAAAACTCGGTGCGGTAAGACTGCTGTTTTGATTGATTAACTGAAACACGGCGGCATAGTTGGTTTGTGTTGAAGAAAGAACAGCACAAATCAGGCAGAATTTTGAAAAATCAGTCAATTCAAGTTTTTTAATCAATGTATGCAACGGAAGTGAAACGCCGCCGGCAACTGCAACTTCGGCACGCTCCGTGATAATCGAAAACATTTTCTCGACACTTAAACTCTCACCTACATCATCGCCCGCCATTGCACCGAGCAGCTTAGAGAAATCATCGTCACCATCTAATATCGGTGGTTCATCACTTGAAAATTCCGCAAGTCTCCTGTTGCACAAATCAAACGCTATTTCAAGGTCGGGGTGGAGAGCATTTTTGAACCCGCCGGCTTCATTGGCGTAAAGCACTTTCATCTTTTTCAAATATTCACTTAGTTTATAATCGGCACAAGCGAACAAGGCAGAGCAATATTCATCATAGTCAGAAAACGCTTTCCTGCCATTTGACAATTTTTCCATGAAATCCAAAAGCTTTTTCTCCCTCAAATATGATTAAGAATGAATCCGGCATTGCGAACCGTTTCGATTATACCGTTTCTGTCAGAGTTTACCCTACTTGAGATAATAACACATTTTGACACAATTTGCAATTAAAGAAACATTAAAGAACAGCAGATTCAACAAAGAACCTACTGTTCCGTTACTATATTTAGTGTAATATTCACAGACATCCCTCCGCCGACGGAACTGCTCGCACTGACGGACCCTCCATGTGCCTCTACCGCACATTTTACGGAAAATAAGCCAAATCCGTAGCCTGATTTCTCGCCACTGCGTTGCCGCTGCCACGTATCCTTAAAAATATTTTCGGTTTCGTCACCGCTTAATCCGAACCCATCGTCACGGAAAGAGATACTTACGGCGGTATCCGTTTTGCCGACCGTGATGAACACGTTGCCGGGCCGCCCCATGTATTTCAACGAATTCTCGATGATATTGAAAAATACATCCGTCATCATCGTAAGGTCAACATCACAAAAGACGTGCCTTTCGGAGGAAATAACGTGCAGGTGAACGTCCTTTTTAGCAGCGAGCAGCTTCATTTCATCTGTTAGTTGTCTTAGTGCCTCCAAAATATCAATCCGATCCTTTGAAACGCTCTTGAGCGATAGGATTTCGTTCAGAAACTCGCTCATATATGAGGCTCTGGCGTGTATCTTATCGGCACAATCGGTGACTTTTATCGTTTCGTGACTTTCCGAGGCTATGAGGTCTGCGTAGCCTATAATAACGGCGATAGGCGTGCGGAAACCATGAGCGATTTTCTTCTTCATCTGACTCATCTCGGATATTAGCATCGACTTTTCAAATTCCGAACTTATACGTAACTCCGTCAGGACGGCTTCGGTCTCTTCGAGCTTTCTTTTCGTTTCCGACAGCACTCTGTCAGTGGTTCTCTTACTTCGTATGAGTCTTATGATGAACACAAGTGCCATCGCCATCGCTATAACTATGCACAGCAGTACATAGGGATGTTCTAAAAAATATGCGTAAAGCAGAACGGTCACCTCCTTTTTGTCAAATTTCAATCACTTTCCGTTTTGAGACACTTTCAGTTTAAGCCAAGCACCGAGTCGAAACCCGTCATCTTAAATACATCAAACACATCGTCTGAAACATTACTAACACTGAATGTCAAACCTTTGGACATAGCCGTTTTCTTTCCGATCAGCAACACCCGAAGCCCCGCCGACGATACATAAACGATATCAGCGAAATCCAACTCAAGGTGGATTTTCCCTCCCGTGAAAGAAGCCAAAATCTCGCTTTGCAGAGAGGTCGAGGTCGTAGTATCAAGCCGCCCTGACAGTTTCAGCACGAGCGTATCTCCCTGTAATTCTCGCGTTATATTCATCGTTACTTCCCCCTATAGAATCAAATTGGCGTATGGCTCAAAGTCACTTCGAGTAAAGACTTTGCCCGTTTTTACAAATTCATAGCGTATCGCTTGCAGATAGTGCTTCATCCCGACTTCGCCGTCAGCCTCGGGGTCACCCGCAGCTAAGAATGCGGCGTTTAGTATACAGTTTTTGATGTTACCGCCGACAAATTCGAAGCGTTCTGCGAGGAAGCGTACGTCCACATCCTCTGCAAGCGGTGTATTCTTCGGAATCGTAGCGTTCCAAAGCATTTCACGTGTATCGGCATCGGGGAACTGGAATTCCACGATAAATTTCATCCGGCGGAAAAACGCAGGATCTATATTATGCTTATAGTTGGTGGCGAGAACGCTTACACCGTCATAAGCTTCGACCTCTTGCAAGAGGAGTGCTGTCTTATTGTTGTTCGACGATTGGCTTGAGCCTCCGTCGTCGCTGCGTTTTGCAAACAGCGTGTCGCACTCGTCAAAGAACAGAACCACGTTGCATTTTTTGGCTTCACGGAATATCATCGAAATACTCTTTTCCGTTTCACCGACGTATTTGTCAACAACTTTTGAGAGGTCAACACGATATAACTCAAGATTGAGTGCATTTGCCAGTACTTGAGCGCACATAGACTTACCGGTTCCCGGAGCTCCGAACAACAGCACCGTTAGACCCCGTCCATAGGGATATTTGCGATTGTAATCCCATTCTTCGTACACTTGTTTGCGGAAACGCATTTGGTCACAGGCGTATTCGAGGCTTTGACGTTGGTCGGGAGACATTACGATATCGTCCCAGGTGTACGTGGCCTTTACCTTAGTCGCTTTTTGCGTGAGTTCGGTACTCATTTGGTTGTTGCAAGCTTCAAAGAGTGCAGCTCGGCTCGTTTTCAGCAACTTCTTCATTAGTGACAGACTCTTGCCCATTGCAAGCGCAGATTTTATCTTGCCCGGCGTGAACAGAAACTTGGTAGCCATTTCCTCGAGCGACACCTCATCCTCAAAGTTATAAGTCGCACCGTAGTGGTTCCAGAGTTTTTCACGCTCGCGGTTATCGGGAGTTGGGAGTTCAATCGTTGTAAACTTAAGCGTGGTCATATCTCGGAGTGGGAGCAGTACCATACTCATTGTGAAGATTGGTATGTCCTTTTCGGAGAGCTTCGTAAAGACCAAATCCATATAACTGTAGAAATGATCCTTTTCCTCTTCACGGTAGCTTAAGTTACTAAGGCAACAGCACGCCTCAAGCAATATGCACTCGCGGATTGCGGACCATATGGCCTTTTCAAGGAAAGCCATATCGTATTTGAAGAGCTTACCACCGTCAAGACCGATACATTTTAATTTTTTATCCGCACAGAAGTGCTTTATCGTAAACTTACGCCCCGAACCCTCATCTCCGTAGAGATTGAAAATGCGTGAATCATCATCATAGGCGATAGCGAGGGAATCTGCTTGGTCGATATTTGCAAGAAGCGGGTCGAGTTCTTCGTCATCGGTGAGCATGGTAAAGAAACGCTTGTACGTGTCGTCAATCCGTTCGGGATTTGCACCGAATATATAGTCAATCAGGCGTTTATCCGGTGTAATCGGCGTAGAGAACGGAAGCGATCCATTTTGATGAAAATCAAATAAGGGACGGAGTTGCTCAAGGCTTTGCGACATTTGCGCATATGCATCCGTAATAACAAAATTATGCCCGTGATACACACGTGCCGCAGATTCAAAAGTAGGTGCGGGCAAACTCGAATTTTGATTGGTAACCTGAAAGATAGAGGCGTAATTCGTCTGATTGCTCGATAACAGGCCAAGCGCAAAGCAAAACAGCGTGAAATCCGTGAATTTCAGCTTTCGTGCAAGTTCGTGAATGGGAATTTTAATCCCTGCGGCTACTGTTAAGTCCGCACGTGCCGAGATTTGATCTAAGAGTTCCGAGATTGGGGCGACACCCTCCGAAGTTTCTGAAGTCTTCGAAATGCTGTCAGAAAAATCCCCGAACAAATTCGCTAAGTCGTCAGCCGCTTCCCCAAGCATTGCCTCCGGAACTTCGTCAGAAGCTACGGACCCTCTGCCAAATTCAAAGAGATGGTTTTGACTCAGAGTCTTTGCAACTTCAATATCGGGATAAAGCACATTCTTAAAACCTCCCTTTTCGGAGGCGAATGTGTTCATAAGGTTTTCAAGATAGCTGTCCAGTTGTCTGTCGCAAACGGCAAACAAGTGCTGCGAATATTCCTCGTAGCCGGCAAACGGAACCTCCGACAGTTTCGAGTCAAAACGTTCGTTAAATGTCATTATTGTGTCACTCCTGTTTACTTATCAGAGAATATATAGCCTACGCCCCGTACCGTCGTTATGATTCCGATACCGGGCGACGGATCGATTTTCTTTCGCAGATTCGATACGTGGACAGCGACCGTGCGTATATCGTCCGTATCGTCATTTTGCCAAACGGAACGATACAAATCGGAATATAACACAAGCGTATCCGTATGCCGAATTAAATAACGGAGTATTTCGTATTCAAAAACAGTCAGACTTATTTCTTCACCGCCTCTGCGAATGATTCTCCGTGCAACATCCAAGGCAAAGTGCTTAAAAACATAAAGCGGGGCATCCTCTATGATACGGAACGGTTTACTTGCTAATCTAGTCAGGAGCGTATTGATTTTGAGATTCAACAGCGTAAAGTTGACAGGTTTCGTAATAAAATCGTCCGCACCACAGGAATAGCTATCCTTGATCGTTTCGTCATCACTGAAACCTGTCAGGAAAATTATGGGTGCAAAGGTAAACTTACGCACAAAACGACCGATTTCGTCCCCCGTACCGTCCGGAAGATTGAAATCAAGCAAAAAGAGGTCATATGAAGTTTCGGAAGAGAACGCTTTGCCCTCTTTCACGGAGTACGCTACTTTACATTCATGGTTGTTCTTTTTCAGCGAATTTTCCGTAAGGAAGCACAAATCGGCATCGTCCTCCACAAGCAGGATATTTGCCACGATGTCACCACTTTCCGTATAAACCGACTTACGCAATTATAGGCGTTTACTTGCACAAAATGTCTACTTACTTACTTACTTACTTACTTACTTACTTACTTACTTACTTACTTACTTACTTACTTACTTACTCAAGTCTAGCATACTTCGCTAAAAACTGCAAGAATAAAATACGACGTTACATTTGATTCCATCAATCCGAAGTTACTATTCACAGTTCCTGTGAAAGCAACAATCCGAATTTCATCTAATCCCCTCCTGTCCGGGGTTTGTAATTGACTTTGTAATCGTCAAACGTTTCTTCATTCTTGGCCTCCGGAGTATACGAGCGAGAGTATGGTGATGTCGTCCGCCTGCTGTACCCCTTGGGCAAAGGTAGTTACATCATCAGCAACAATCGTTGCCATGTCCTTAGCCGATGAGATTGTGCTTGAACGGTCATTCAGTATCCCCAACAAACGCGGATCACTATACAAATTCTGCTTGGTATCCATTGCTTCTGTAACGCCGTCGGTATAAAGGAAGATTGCATCCCCTTTCTGCAGCGTGGTTTCTGCTTGCATGTATACCGTGTCCTCCAGGCCCGCAAGGACAAATCCCACTTTCGCTTCCAACCATTCAAATGTTCCGCTGCGGCGTATGAGGGGCGGATTATGCCCTGCATTTACAAAAGTGAAGTTCCCTGTTGATAAGGTAAGCACTCCCATAAACGCCGTTACAAACATACTCGCATCGTTACTCTCACAAAGCTGCTCATTCACCTTTTTAAATACTTCGCTGGGTTCTTTTCCCGAAAGCACATTGTCTTTGATCAGCGTCTTTGAAATCACCATAAATAAGGCCGCCGGCACACCTTTTCCCGATACGTCAGCGACGACAACGCACACTCGATCTTCGTCAATGAAAAAATAGTCGAAGAAGTCGCCGCCTACCTCCTTTGCCGGGGTCATAATCCCAAAAATGTCTATGCCGCTCTGATCCGGAATCGTCGGAAACAGAGGCAACATGGACATCTGAATTTCCGAGGCAATACCAAGCTCCACTCCGATACGTTCCTTTTCCGCTGTAACCACAGACAAATCCTGTATGTAGTGGTAAAGGTCATGAGCCATGCGATTGAAAGAAAGGGCAAGTGCTTCCAATTCATCTCCCGTTTTGACACTTACGTGAAAATCCGCCAGTGCTTCCATCTGTTCACTGACAATGGTAGAAGCGGCTTTATTTAGGCGTTCCACCGGAACCAAGATCGTAAAACGTATCATAAGAAAGTATGCCAGGATAAAAGGTAACAAAACACCAACAGCAATGAGAATAATGGTATTGCTAAAATCCTGTATCTGCCTATCGATTTGATCCATGGAAAGGTCTATGACCACTTGCCCGGCAGGCTTACCGGCAGAATCTAAAATCACAGCATAGGCTGAAACCAAATAACCGTAGGTTTCGCTGCGGGTAATCAAAGCTTCTCTTTCATTGCTCGGATGCAAAAACGCCTCCCGCATGACCTCTTCCCCATTATCGTAATAAACACCGGTGTCGCCTAAATCATCGCCGTCTTCTGCATTCACCCCTCCCGCATCCCAAATATACAACATCCTCTCCGGATAGGGAATCACCACATACAAGTATTTTAGTCCCATGGTTTCCTTGGTACGAACCAACATTTGGTGAATTTCTTCATAGTAGCTGTCTCTTGTGAGGGTTTGTACATATTCAGCAATCCGATCACCGTCAATGCTTGCTGCGACAATGTTCGCTTGGTCAAAGGCAAGCTTCGTATAATATTCTTCCATATTCGCACGATACTTGGAGGTGATCACAAATACAAGCGCACCGCTTATTGCCACTCCCAAGAGAAATAATCCCAAAAGAAACTTTATTTCCAACTTACCTCTTCGCTTCATTTTCATTCGTCCCTCTCCAAAAACAGGCGTAAATGCCCATCTGCTAGCGGATACAAGATTCGATCCTCCCGAATAAATCGGATGTCCGCATGCTCCCTGCCGATTGAAACACTGCTTGCCGTCATTCCCGCAACATAACGCCAAATGCCACCAATCTGTACTCTGGTCTCTTGATTATGAACCCGATAGATTGCTTGCGCTTCACCACAAGTGAGTTCATGAGATACGACCATCTTCTCCTGCCCAAATCGCTTACAATAAGGTCTGGTAGCGCCTTGAGGAAAGGCCGACTGCCAATACACTTCAAAATCAGACATGAGCAATTGCAGCATTTCTACCGCCTTAGCGGCACACGTTAGATACAAATCAATACTGTCGTGCTCTTTCTTGATGAGAACTTTTTCCTGCAATAAAATATCGCCTCCGTCCAAAGCCGGTTCGATCTTATGGAGGGTAACACCGCTTTCTGAAAGCCCGCTCTCAATTGCACCCTCCACGGGATAATAACCCCGCCCCTCAGGCAAAAGAGACATATGCGTATTGACCCCCCGAAAGTTTGTATGCTCCGGCACAGGAAGATAGTAAATATATTCCCCGCAAAAGAACAAGTCACAGTGTTCTTCTTCGATATGTTGACGGATGCGAGCTTCTGTGATGGGTTCATAAAACACCGGAATGTTATTTTTCTCCGCCAGTTCTACAATGGCATTCTCTCTAAAATAGTCTTCTGTGTTATGAAAAGTATACAAAGCAAGGATCCGATGATTTTTATGCAGAAAGCGAAACGCCCCCAACAAAAGATCCGAACCCAAATAGACGATGTTCATGTTACCCCCTCCTTTCCATTCGCAAGTTGTACGATTATATCTTCACGATCATGGTATTAAAGCCCCCATACCTTCGATAAAAAAAACTTGATTTTTGCTTTATGACAAATATTCCCATGGCATCCATATCATAATCCCCATTAGGGCTTGCCTTTTGGGTATTTAGCTCAAAAGGATTAAACAATGCCGCATTGTCACGAATATGAAGCGAGAACTGACCCTCTTGCTGTGCAATCACGGTAATTTCTATCACACCCTTTTTTTCTGAACCCGTCTGCTCAAAGCCATTGTACCAGATGGACATACACACTTCTTCAATCGCCATACTCACAAAATAGGTCTGCTTTGGATTGGCTCCCCAACGTTCACAAAATTCCTCCGCAGAGGTCGTAAGCTCCGTGATGTCATGGTGTCCCCCGAACATACTGCCATTCCAGACCCGCTGCGGATCAAACGCTCCCTCTCTGGGAAATTTAAGCCGTATCATAAGCGTTATGCCCCAAATAAACAGGCTAAGTCCCTCTGTCACAGGAAAAACCCACCAGAACATGTCTGCACCCAAGAAAGCAAACAACACGGTTAAAGGCAAAAGCACAAAGCCCCCTCGCAGTGCCTGAATGAAAAAGCTGTATTTTTCTTTCTCGCAAGATTGATAATAACCGGAAACAATGATAGAAATTCCGGCAAATACCGTTCCCACACAAAATAGCCGCAGGGCAAAAACTCCCATAACCGTTACTTCCGGTTCCGTTAATCCCATGACCACAAACATTTGTTTTGCAAAAACAAACGCCAAAACAGCCGTTGTGATTCCCACAATACCTCCATAGCAAAAACTCAGTTGTATGGCCGTTCTTTTGCCCTCTTCCCGATGTTCTCCATGATAAGTACTGATAATAGGCTGCATCGCCCGAACGGTACCCTCATATAGGTAGTAGATGAGATAAGACGCACTTTGAATCATGCCAAAAACGGCAACCGCCGCTTCGCCTCCTGTGCGAACCAAAAAATTGTTGGAAATCAGAATAAAAATCAATAAAAACAGATAATTCACCGAACTGGAAAATCCGTTACAAAACGCTCGGATTGCCGCAGATAGAGACGGTACTGTTTTCTTGATCTTCAAGGTATTCGACTTGTCCAAAATCCCTCTTGCATAGACGACCAGCGCCGCCATCTGCCCTGCCGCATAAGCATAAGCCGCACCCGCAGTCCCCATATCCATCACAAGGACAAAGATAACACAAAGAGAAACTTCAAACAAGGTACCTGTAACGGAACCAATTCCCGCCAACTTTCCATTGTCATCGTTTCGCAAATAATAGTTTAGGAGATTCGCAAAATAATATAAGGGTGTCGCCGCAAGGAAAATCCTCAAATAGACCGCTGTGAATCGGTAAAGTTCACCATCCCCGGGAACGGTGCCGAGCAGGTGCAGCAAAGTGGGCAGAAAGAGATTCCCCAAGAGAGCTGTAGCAAGACCCAACAAACAGGCGAACTGCATTACGTGGTTAAAGCTGTCTTTCGCTTCCTGTGGTTTCCCTTGCCCCAACAAGGTAGAATAACGAACACTGCCACCTACCCCTAATCCGTGTACAAAGATATTATTGATCGCATAGACCGGTAACATAAGCGAAAGGGCGGCAAATCCAACACTGCTCATGCGCTGTCCTACCACCAGCCCATCCGTCACATCACTTAAGGATAGTCCGAATGCAGATACCACAGCAGGTACCCACATACGCAGAAAGATTTTCCGAGTAAAGTCGTCCCTGCCCCCTCGCTCAAAAACAGCCTTTATAACATCTCGAACGCTCCTGACATTATCGGCTTTCAATGTTCAAAAAATCCGAAAATCCCGTCATGTCAAAAACTTCCTTAATGATGTCGCTGACATGGATAATCTTAAAGCTTCCGCCCCCTGCTTTCACCGTCTTATGTGCTCCTAAAATAACCCGAAGTCCTGCTGATGATACATATTCCAGTTTTCCAAAATCATATGTAACATCACTCTTCCCGGCAAGTACAGTCTTATTCTCCGCTTCCAGTTCTTTTGCCGTCACGGTATCAAGACGCCCCTCTAATGCAAGCAGCAGCTTTGTGCCATTTTCTGTTTTTGTGATTTTCATTGTGTATTCTCCTCCTTTTCTTGTTATACGTATATGTTTAGTCGATACAGATATTCAAAAGCATGTCGAAAATTCACCACTACTATCTATTATATATAATATCTATTGCTTTTGTCAATCTTTTTATGGAAAAACAAAGAAGTACTCTAACGCAAGCTTGCCTTGAAGATAATATTACTTGCATGTTGATTTACCAGAGGGATTCGTCTGCATATCCCATCGAATTTGGCATACGGAGCCGCCAGATTATCATCACGATGTTTGTTATAGTATAAATGCAAACTACTGAGTATATGAAAACAAAAAACATCTGTTACTTGAAAGCCGAAATCATGCAAAATTTTTTTTATGTAATCCGGGGAATACAACCATTGATTTTGCATTTCCCCACCATAACTTAGTGCTGTAACAGCTGCCGGTTTTTTATAGGCATTGCTCTTTTGGTGTTCGTAGCCCCAACTGCTTTCAAATTCTAAAATCAATTGTCCAAAAGGCTTCATCACTCTTGCAAACTCTGCTATGGCAGCTCTTGCATCACAGTAATTTATAACATCTCCCACACAAATAACATCGGCAAAAGATGCTGATTGAAAGGGCATTTTTTCAACACCGGAAACGGTATACTGTGCAAAATGATCAATTTTATTTTTGGCAATATCGACATGGTGCATCCGATTACTTAGTCCATAGTCACTTCCACCGGAACCGGCATTCAAAATGGTATACTGCGGATTGAATTTTTGATGACACACATATTTTGCAATTTGTTTTTGTGAATATAAATGCCAATTGTTATCTTCCGGCCACACCGAAGAAATATTTTCATAAAATTCTTGGATTTTTTTCTTGTCAACTTCACTCATGCGCCGTATTCCTCCGCCATGTATTCCCTGTTCATTTATTTTTAATTATGCCATATTTGTAGAAATATAGCAATAGTTTGGCGAAAAAAGTTGCTGAAGCAGTCTACGTTCGTTACTATGCACGGTCAACCCCCAAGGGCTGCCCGCTCTGCAAAAAAAGAATCCTCGCTTAAAGCATTTCGGGCGGCCGTTTGGGGGATACCGCAAATAGTAAAATAACAAATCACAATCTATTGAAAGGTTCTTTATAGCAAGCCGCACTCCCCAGTTCCTCCTCAATACGAAGAAGCTGATTGTATTTTGCCACCCGCTCGCTCCGACAGGGTGCGCCTGTCTTAATCTGTCCCGCATTGACTGCCACCGCAAGGTCTGCGATAAAGCTATCCTCTGTTTCCCCGGAACGATGGGAAACCACACAGCGATAGGCATTTTTGGTGGCAAGTTCCATGGCTTCCATGGCTTCGGAAACCGTGCCAATCTGATTTACCTTGACTAAAATCGCATTGCCGCAAGCAAGCTTAATCCCCAAATCCAAGCGTTTTGGGTTGGTCACAAACAAGTCATCTCCCACCAATTGGATTTTATCCCCCAATCTCTCCGTCAATGCCGTCCAACCATCCCAATCTTCTTGATCCAAACCATCTTCAATGGACACAATGGGAAACTCCCTCACAAGGGCTTCGTAGTAGTCAATCATCTCTTCGCTGTTTCGTATGACCTCTTTGCCTGTCATTTCACTTTCACCTTCAAAATAGTACTGACCATTTTCCTCCCGGTACATTTCCGAAGCCGCCACATCAAGTGCCAGTTTTATGTCCGTTCCAGGCTGATAGCCTGCCGCCTTTATGGCTTCTACAATCAAGCGAAGGACAGCCTTTGCATCGGGCAAATCCGGTGCAAATCCGCCCTCATCACCCACTCCTGTGGCAAGTCCTTTCTTTTCCAAGATTTTCTTCAAATTATGATACACCTCTGCACAGATTTGAAGTGCCTCGGCAAAATTATCCGCCTTTACAGGCATAATCATAAACTCTTGAAAATCTACGGTGTTTTTTGCGTGTTTTCCGCCGTTTAGAATATTCATCATAGGCACCGGAAGCTGCCTTGTAAAACTGCCGCCTAAGTAGCGATACAATGGCATATTTAGTGCCGCTGCTGCTGCTCTTGCCACCGCCATGGAAACGCCTAAGGTAGCATTTGCCCCGAGATTTTGTTTGTTTTCCGTACCATCCTCTTTCATCAAAATGCGATCAATCCCAAGCTGATCCAAGGCATTTTGTCCCACCAGGACTTTTTTGATTCGTTCATTGACGTTATCTACCGCCTTTGTTACTCCAAGACCAAAGTAGCGTGGTTCTCCGTCACGAAGTTCTACTGCTTCGAATTTACCTGTGGATGCGCCTGATGGTACTGCGGCATAAGCGGTAATACAGCCGTCGATTGTGACCTCCGCTTCTAAGGTGGGGTTGCCTCTGGAGTCTAAGATTTCCCTTGCATGTATCTTGGTGATTTCTAAATATTCTGCCATAATGCTCTCCTTCTGAAATGTGGTGTTTTGTTTATAACAAAGTATTCCCAATTGTAAGTAAAATATCCGCCACATTTTTGTAGTGCAGAGAGCCACTCCGTCCTATCATAGAAGGGGTGGCTCTCTGCCTCTACATCTATTTCCCACATCCTTTTACAAAACAATCAGAGTGAATTTTCCCTTGATATAAAGGTCTGTTTCAATTATAATATAGGTATAGTCCTTTTTGGCAGGGCACGATAAAAATGGCTCGATAAAACGGAGGTACTTTGATATGAAAAAACCTATTATTCTTATACTCACACTGGCACTCGCCCTACTTACCGCTTGCGGGTCAAAGGGTGCAAATACCGGCATAACAGCAACGACTAACCCTCCCACCTTGACGGACTCCGGCACGGAATCAGGCAACCTTGGCGAAGACACGGAAACCACCGCCCTGGATCCCAACACCGATACGCCGAATCCTAATGCAGGCACTACTGAGGCAGATACCCCCCCCGTTCCTGCTACCGTATACATGACAACAGACTTATCTCCAAAGGGTTTACAGGCTGTTTATGACGCCTTGGGCATAAAACCAACTGCCGAGGATAAAGTAGGGGTTAAAGTCAGCACCGGTGAACCTCCTGCCAGTAACTACCTGCGGCAGGAGTTGATTGGTGATTTTGTCAAGGGCTTAGGCGGCACTTACTTGGAATGCAACACGATTTTCGGCACGCAACGAGCATCTTTTGCCATGCACTATCAGGTAGCAAAGGATCACGGCTTTCAGCCGATTGTACTTATGGATGACGGCGGTGAACTCAAACTGCCCGTTGATGGTGGTCTGCGGCTAAAAACAGACGTGGTGGGAACTCACATCGGCGACTTTAATTTTCATGTGGTTCTCTCCCATTTCAAAGGACACCCCATGGGCGGTTACGGCGGTGCCTTAAAGAACACCTCTGTGGGCTACGCCAGTGCGAAAGGAAAGAGTTTTATTCATACGGCAGGCAAGGACGGTACGCAAATATACGGCGGGAGCCAGGATGCCTTCTTGGAATCCATGGCGGATGCGGCAAAGAGTGTGGTTCAGTATGTCCGCAGCTTAGAGAGAGGGCAGATTATTTACATTAATGTGATGAACCGTCTTTCCATTGACTGCGACTGCATGGGCAATCCTGCCGAGCCGGATATTCACGATATTGGCATTCTTGCTTCCAGCGACCCTGTGGCACTGGATCGTGCCTGCTTGGACTTAATCTATAAGGCCAAGGGAAACGAGGCTTTTGTGCAACGTGTGGAATCGTTAAACGGAGCACACGTGATGGAAGCCGCCGAACAAATCGGTCTTGGTACTCGCAGCTATGCGTTGGTGAGCGTAGATGACTGAAATCCTTCATCGGGAATTCGTCTATTTATGGTACTACTTCACCGTGCAGTTTGAGCAAATCTTCCTCTACTGGGTGTTTGGAATCGTAATCGGCTCTGTCATTTCCGTGTTCGGCAAAGAAAGCATACATAAATTATTTGCCCGCTTACAGGGTAAACGCTTAGGTGTCTTTGGGGCGATTTTTGCAAGCACTCTGGGCATTGCCTCTCCCCTATCCTGCTATGGCACCATTCCCATCTGTGCCGCATTTTCCGAAAAGGGCATAAAAGACGATTGGTTAGCGGCATTTATGATGGGTTCTATTTTGCTGAATCCACAACTGATTCTATATAGTGCCGCCCTAGGCGTACCTGCTTTGACGATACGCCTTGTTTCTTGTCTGCTTGGCGGAATCTTGGCAGGAGTGCTTGTGCGAATCTTTTTTCTAAGCAGAAACAGAGCTTTTTTTCGCTTTGATCATTTTCGAGAAGCTCCCGTAAATCGTGACACCCACCCACAACCCTTACTCCGCTTATTTCATAATATTTTAAGAAACCTGAAAGCAACCGGACTGTATTTCTTGTTCGGTATTATCCTCTCGGCTATATTTCAGCGTTATGTGCCCTCTGATGTAATGGTCACCCTTTTCGGCAAGAATAAGGCTTGGGGGGTGCTTATGGCGGCGACCATTGGCGTTCCCCTTTACGCCTGCGGCGGCGGTACGATTCCCCTCTTGCAAGGTTGGCTCCTGAATGGGATGAGCATGGGCAGTGCGGCGGCGTTTATGCTGACCGGCCCCGCTACAAAAATAACAAACTTAAGTGCAATGAAGATTGTCCTTGGCATGAAGCATTTTGTTTTGTATCTGGGATTTTGTATGGTGTTTGCGTTGTGTATTGGAGTGATTGTAAATGGGGTGTTGTGATGAGATAGAGCTTGTTGTCTCTAAGATCATTCCATGCGAAAAAATCGAAAACGCCACTCTACAAAAAAACCCTCATGGAGTTAAGCCCATGGGGGTTGCTTTGTGTTTCGGTATGGTCTGCGTTAGTGGAAAGGGTTATGCCCTGAAACAATCAATGATACCCGTCCGGATTGCCGTTCTGCCAACGCCACGAATCTTCGCACATACGTTCGATTCCAAAATTCGCCGTCCAACCCAATTCTTGTTTTGCCTTGTCGGGATCTGCATAGCAAACTGCAATATCCCCTAGCCGTCTGGGCTTCACTTCATAGGGAACTGCTTTCCCGCTGGCTTTCTCAAAAGCCTTTACCACCTGCAATACGCTATAGCCGATTCCGGTTCCCAGATTATAGATATTAACCCCTTCGCCGGGTTTTAATTTCTGCAAAGCCAAAACATGCCCTTTTGCCAAATCCACCACATGGATATAATCTCGAACACCCGTTCCGTCCACTGTGTCATAATCGTCGCCAAATACACCCAGTCGTTCTAATTTACCAACTGCCACTTGGGCAACATAGGGCAAGAGGTTATTGGGAATTCCCTTGGGATCTTCTCCAATCAAACCGCTCTCATGTGCGCCGATGGGATTAAAATAGCGCAACAACACTACGTTCCACTCCTTATCCGCAACGTGCAAATCCGTCAAAATCTGCTCCATCATGGACTTGGTCTGTCCGTAGGGATTGGTGGGATTGCCCTTTGGGGTATCCTCTGTGATAGGTACCACGGCAGGATCACCATACACCGTTGCAGAGGAACTGAAAATAATATTCTTCACGCCATGCTTTCTCATCACGTCACACAAAAGCAGAGTTCCTGTCACATTATTTTGATAGTATTCCAAGGGTTTTTGCACAGATTCCCCCACCGCCTTTAGTGCCGCAAAATGAATCACGCTGTCAATGGATTCCTTCTCAAAAATCTTTGACACACCTTCCGGATTTAACAAATCTTCTTTGTAGAACTTTACTTTCTTCCCTGTAATGCGTTCTACTCTCGCCAAGGATTCCTCGCTTGAATTTACAAGGTTGTCCATTACGACGATGTCATGTCCTGCCTGAATCAATTCAATGCAGGTATGACTGCCAATGTAACCCGCTCCGCCTGTAACTAAAATTGCCATGGGAATATCCTCCTTGATTTCTATCACTAATCCTACATAGTCGTTCCACATGGAACGCTACAACAAACACGCCATCACGGAATAATTTCGGAAAGAGCCTGCGTTTTTTCGCCTCTATTTCTTTAAGTAAGTGTACCACAAAAAGGGGAAACCGTCAAATGATTTTTGGGTATTTCCGTGCTTCTACCACAGTAAGTTTGCAGCTATCATCCACGTTCAACCCCAAACGGCTGCCCGCTTCACAAATCAACCGTGAATAGTAACAGTCTGTATTTGACGCTTACAGATATTTTGAAAAATTTCCTTGACACGTATTTGAAAAGATGTTACTATTTTAACTTGGGGTGCAATCAAGCACTCTTCAAAAGAAAAAAGCAAAAAAATCTAAGGAGGATTTACAATCATGCCAACAAGAGCAATTTTGAAACAACGGGCAAAAGAACAAATCAAGGGAAAGGTGTGGCTTTTATTTCTTTGTCTTTTCATCTTCACAGTCATTTCAGGTGTCATAAGTTCTGTCTCTGCTCATTTGACTTTCAATGTGAATGATGTTCTGACGATCGATTTGAATGATGCACGTGTCTTTGACCTCGGGATAAGAGACGGCTTCGGACCCATAGTCGGTTCAATCCTAGACCTCATTCTATTTGTGTTCATCATCCCCTCTTTTGCTTTGGGACTTGCACAGATTTTCCTAAAGGTAAGCCGCATGGAACGCCCCGCTATCAGTGAAGTATTCGGTGGTTTTTCCCAGTGGAGCAGAGCATTTTTCCTTACCTTATTGATAGAGGTATTTACGTTTCTTTGGGCATTGCTGTTTATCATACCGGGAATCATTAAAGCAATCTCATATTCCATGTCTTACTACATATTGGCGGATAAGCCGGATCTGACAGCAAGGGAAGCACTTAATGAAAGCAAGCGAATTACAAAAGGACACAAAGCCGAGTTGTTTATACTGGCATTATCTTTTATTCCTTGGCTTCTGCTGGTTTCTATAACATTTGGTATCGCCGGCATTTATGTACTGCCTTATATTGAAACAACCGTGGCTAACTACTATCAAGAATTGAAGAATCAGACAGCGTAATTTAGTGTTTCAAATTTGTTTCATCCAGCAAACGATGAAGAGGTGTGACTTAGGTCGCACTTCTTTTTTTGTACCCTCGCTTCGCCGAGGCAGACCCCGACTTGCGAAGGCAGGTCGCAAAAACTACTGCTTCTGCCTGTGAAGGTGGGATTTTTCAAGTCATAGACTGCCTGTCTTTTTTCATATACTTAATCGCAAGACACCTTTAACAGCCACCGGGAGAATCGTATGTTAAATTATTTATGGGGATTTATGATTTTAATCGGCATTGTCTATGCCGCTTTTACCGGTCATCTTCCTGAAGTCACAAATGCCGCCTTAACTTCCGCTAAGGAGGCGGTGGCACTATGTATCACCATGACAGGCATTATGTCTTTCTGGGTCGGACTTATGAAAATAGCAGAAACGGCGGGGCTTTTGACCTCTGCTGCGAAAGCCTTACACCCCCTGATACGTTTTCTGTTTCCGCATATCCCAAAAGAACATAGGGCAAATGAATATATCAGCACCAATATGATTGCCAATATTTTCGGTCTGGGTTGGGCAGCAACTCCCGCAGGACTAAAAGCCATGGAAGCCTTGCAAGACTTAAATCCAAAAAAGCATTTGGCAAGCACCGAAATGTGCACGTTCCTTATTATAAATATTTCCTCTTTGCAGTTGATACCCGTTAATATTATTGCCTATCGAAGCCAGTACGGTTCAACCGATCCGGCAGGCATTGTAGGCCCTGCCATTTTGGCAACTCTCTTTTCCACCATTTGCGGAATCTTGTTTGCGAAATTTATGGCAGTTCGGACAGATAAAAGGGGGAAATGAAGAAAATTTGTAAGGTCTATGACACGTCCTTGGGATGAGAACTGTTCTGAAACAGATTACCGGTTTATCGTTTTCGATTTGTAAGATTTACGACACGTCCTTGGGATAGGAGGAGGAAATGAAATTCGTATTATTTTTATCAGAAGCCATCATACCGCTTTTGATTTTTTATATTATCGCCACCGGCATTTCCAAGAAACAGGATATCTATGATAATTTTGTGAAGGGAGCCGCAGATGGTTTTCGCACTGTCCTTGGGATAATGCCTACGCTGATTGGGCTTATGGTAGCTGTTGGAATTTTAAGAGCTTCCGGCTTCCTAACCTTTTTTTCGAGCTTGACCGCAAGCCTTATGTCCTATTTACATTTTCCCGAAGAACTCATACCTCTAACGATTATAAAAATGGTTTCTTCCTCTGCGGCTACCGGGTTGCTCTTAGACCTCTACAAAGAGCATGGCCCTGATTCCACCCTTGGAACCATGGCCTCTCTCATGATGAGTTCTACCGAAACTATTTTTTATACCATGAGTATCTATTTCATGGCTGCCAAGGTATCAAAAAGCCGTTATACCTTGGCGGGAGCCTTGTTTTGTAGCTTGATGGGAATTATTGCCAGTGTGGTGTTGGCAGGGTGCTTATAAAATCACAGTTAGCGAAATGCTTCCCTCCAAACATCGAGGGAATCGCCCTTTTGCTGTAAAGTCATACCCGGCAGAATGCTTTCTTCCAAACAATCAACTTCCGGATTTATGATTTTCCCACAGTTCATACTCTACCCGATAGACATAACCTACTGCACGACCTACATACCCTGCTTGCTCATCGTTGTCCTTATGGAAAAATATATTGCCGTTGAAATTTAAGTTTGATACCGTAATCTCCGCTTTATTTATCACGATCCCTGCCACTACGCCTCCCGCAAACCCAGTATATCCTGCGGTTATATCTCCGGCAAAGGAGCAGTCCTTAACTTTTGTATTATCACATTTACCCACAACGCCGCCTACCATATACCCTCCGGAAACATTTCCGAAAACAGCCAGATTGGCGATTGTGCCATCTTCCACATACCCAAACAGACCAATATAGTCACTATTTCCTGAAATTCTAAGATTGCTGATCGTATGGTATCCGCCGTCAAAATGACCTCTAAACTTTTTGCTCTGCTGATTTGCATTTGTGCCGATTGGCAGCCATTCACGGTGATCCAAATCCAGATTTGATATCAATAAGAAATGTTCTCCCGCATAAGAATTGCCTGTTTCATCAATATCCCAAGCCAGATAAGCAAGCTGAGCGGCAGTTTCAATCTGATAAGGATTCTCTTTGCTGCCATCGCCAATTGTCCATCGATCTGTAATTGCAACATCTTCTCCAAGCCACACCGAAAGTGCCCCACTGGTCTTTACCGGCAATAGGAGAAATATCGCAAACACCCACATGAAGCAAGTGACACTAGAGGGTAACTTTTTCTTTTTTTTCTGATTCTTTGATTTCTGTTTTTTCCTGCTTTGGTTTTGCATATTTCGCCTCCTTGTCTATGAGTTTTATTTTAAGCAATTGCTTTTTGTCTAAATTTTAATTTTCTCTTTTTAGACTAAGTCATAGCACTCGTCAAAATAATCTATATACTCCCATTATATAGTGAGGATTTGAATAAAGATTAAGGCTTCAATAAACGTTTCATAAATCAGCCGTAAACTTTTTGTGAACAAGGGACAGAGCGGGCGGGCGTTTGGGATTCACCATGAATAATAACTATGAAACTGCCACCTCTTTCTCTTCATAACAAAAAGCCCCTCGGGATAACCATCCGAAGAGCTTTTTCTGTATCACCAACAGCTTGTGTAAACTAAGCTTTACGCCTTGCCTACGCTGCCAAACAGTTCCATCTTTTCTTTTACAGTATTCTTAATTGCTTCCGCACCCGGTGCTAAGAGCTTTCTTGGATCAAATCCCTTGCCCTGCTTGTCCTTTCCCGCTTCGATATACTCTCTGGTAGCCGCCGCAAAGGAAAGTTGACACTCGGTATTTACGTTAATCTTCGAAACACCTAAGCCAATGGCTTTCTTAATCATATCATCGGGAATGCCCGTTCCGCCGTGGAGTACAAGGGGTCTGTCACCTGTCAATGCCTGAATCTTATCTAAGGCTCCAAAGTCCAATCCCTTCCAGTTTTCGGGATATACGCCGTGAATATTGCCGATACCCGCTGCTAACATGGTAACGCCAAGATCTGAGATCTTCTTACATTCCTGTGGATCTGCAATCTCGCCTGCACCAACAACACCGTCTTCTTCGCCACCGATAGAGCCAACTTCCGCCTCAATAGACAAGCCTTTTTTCTTCGTCAATGCAACAAGCTCTGTGGTCTTTGCTACATTTTCATCAAAGGGCAAATGAGAACCGTCAAACATAATGGAAGAAAATCCTGCTTCAATACACTTCTTACAGCCTTCATAGCCGCCGTGATCCAAATGCAGGGCAACGGGAACGGTAATGCCTAATTCCTCAATCATCGCCTCTGTCATTGCGGCAACCGTCTTATAGCCTGTCATGTACTTTCCTGCACCCTCGGATACGCCCAAGATAACAGGAGAATTTAATTCCTGCGCAGTTGTAAGAACAGACTTTGTCCACTCTAAATTGTTGATGTTAAACTGCCCTACTGCATAATGCCCTGCCTTTGCCTTTTCTAACATGTCTTTTGCTGATACTAATGCCATTTTGTTTCCCTCCTCGGAATCATAAAATTTATTTTCACTGTCCGCAAAAAACAACATACTCCTCCCAAAGCTTTTTGCAGACAGCAACGAATCTACTTCTAAGTATACACGAAAACGCCGAAAAAAGAAAGGCTTGAATTAAGAAAATCTCAAAAAAATCTTCCCTTCCTATCTTCGATCGCCCTTTCTTCTCCCCACACGTAAAGGCAATGCCCGACGTTCATTTTGAATTACTGCCTCTCCATGTTCTCCTCCAAACTCTCCGTCCAATGTCCAAGCCACAAGCTGTGTACAGGTAAAGGTAATCTGCCTTGCCTTAAAGGAATACAGCACTTCCGCATCGCCCACTAACTTGGTCATCCCTGCCAACAGACCGCTTAATTCCACCGGATTTTTCGGCGTTCGAATGAGCGTCACTTCAAAGAATCCATCGTCCAAAGAAACCTCTTGGTTGGTCAAGCTCTTAAACCCTCCGATAGAAATGGAATTTGTCACCATACCGAAAATAAAATCCCCCTCTATAATGCGTTCCTCTGTTTCAATGCGCATCGCATAGGACTGCATGGATTGCAGGCTTTTCATGCCTCCCAAGAGATAGGCCATATAGCCTAAAATATTCTTCCATTCCTGAGGCGTTTCATAGGAAATCTCTGTAAACAGACCAAACGCCGCCACATAGGCAAAATATTCTTGGTTAAATCTGCCTACGTCACAGCAGAAATCCTCTCCTGTTGCCGCAATGCGAGCGGCACGAACCATATCCTTGGGAATCCGCAAGGAGGCCGCAAAATCATTGGTACTTCCTGCCGGGATATAGCCAATCGGCACACGATTTTCATGAAACATCATGCCGCTGATTGCCTCATTTAAGGTGCCATCTCCGCCGCTTATCACTACAAGGTCGTAGCCGCTTATATCTGTTAGCAACGCCTGTACCTCTTTTGCCTTTTGGGTCGGACGGACACAAACCTCATAGCCGCATTTTACGAAAACATCTATAATTTCAAGCAGCTTATTCTTGATTTGTCCTTTTCCCGATTTTGGATTTAAGAGAAACAATAAGCTTTTTTTGTCCATAGGCACTCCTCACACGCTCTGATTAGCACACCGAGAAAAACTCATCTAAGCTCTTTTGTCGCATAGCATCTTCTGCCGCACTCATTTTCATTAACTCGCCAAGAAGAACTTTTTTAAGCTCAGAAAAACCCTGTCTGCTTCCTCCGCTTCTACTGTGTTTTTGCCTTTGATATGAACGCCAACTGCCTTTCCTGCGGGAAGTTGCAGACTCAACATACCAAGAACGCTCTTTCCATTTATGCTAAGATGTTCTTCTTGTATGGCAATCTCACAGCTAAATTGGTTTGCAAGCTGTACAAACTGCGCCGCCATTCTTGGAGTAAAATCATTTTTTAATATGAAATCAAATCGTCTTTCCCATGGTCTTTGTTCTAATCCCTCCATTACTTCCATGATACCTCCTTCTGCCGAAGCTCTCCCGCAATACGGCTTATTTTTCTCAATCTATGATTTAGACCTGATTTTCCTACCGGTGAAGTGAATCTTCCTGCCGAAGTTCCCCTGCAATACGGCTTATTTTTCTTAATCTATGGTTTACACCTGATTTTCCTACCGGTGGACTTAGTAGATTTCCCAGATCCTTTAAGGGCATTTCCGGATAAAGCAAACGAAGTTTTGCCATCTCAAGAAGCCCCGGGGAAAGCAGCGAAAATCCGCCCATTTCCTCAATCAGTTTAATATCCTCCACTTGTGTGACTGCGGCGTTTACGGTTTTATTGATGTTCGCCGTTTCACAATTCACTTGGCGATTTACAGAGTTGCGCATATCCTTTAGAACACGCACATTTTCAAGCTGTAACAATGCCTTGTGTGCTTCCATCACGTTCAAAAGGTCTATGATTTGAGAACCCTCTTTTAGATACACGATAAAATATTTCTTGCGGCGGGCAATCTTGGCAAAAATCTCAAAGCTCTCCATAATCTCTGTAAGCTGTTTTGCTTGAGCAAATGTGGTGCAGACAATTTCTGCATGATAGGCTTTGTTGGGATTGCTCATGGAACCTGCGGTCAAATAAGCTCCTCGCAAAAAGGCTCGCTTACAGCAAATATTTTGAATCAAGAGACCATCTGTTGCCTGACCCGCTCCGTCTAATCTTCCTGTAGGATGACACTCTGTCACCTGACCAAAAGAATGCTGTATTTTTGTACCCTCCCCCCACTTCATTGCCTGCATGATACGTTTCACATCTTCTTTTTGACTGATACGAATCACACAGCCATGCCCTTTTTGCTCGTAGGTATTGTGACTAAGGGAGATACATTCTCCAAAGAGCTGTTTCATCAGACTGACATATTTTTTCGCCAAAGAGAGATTTTCCGTCCGAACAATAAGACAGCTCCCCCCTTTTGGATTTTTCGGTTTTTCTTCTTCCGGTTCTATCGCTTCTTCCGATTCTATCACTTTGTCCTGATCCGCTTTGCCCGGTATCTCTTCCGCTTCCTCTATCCTGCCGGCAAAGCTTAAAATAGCCGCCGCTTCTGCCAATCTGCAATGACGGCTGCTTTTCATCTGCCGTGCCAATTCTTCTTTCACTTCACTTGAAAATGACATCTTACCCCATACGCAGTCAAATGTTACTGTCCAATCGCAAGTTCCGCACTCTTGATTACGTTATCCTTTCCTATGTCCCTATGTTCCACCTTTACGCCAATATCTATCTTCACATAGAAAGTTCCGCACTCTTGATTACGTTATCCTTTCCTATATCCCTGTGTTCCACTTTTACGCCAATGTCCTTTTGTTTTTTCAGTCGTGCATACAACTCACTCGCCAAGGTAACGGAACGGTGTTTTCCGCCGGTACAGCCTATGCTGACCACAAGATGGGTTTTTCCCTCAATGATATAATTGGGAATTAAAAACTTTACCATATCCTCTAACTTGTCCACAAAGGTGTGCGCCTCTATATGGTTCATGACAAATTCTGAAACAGGGGCATCCAGTCCCGTTTTCGCCCGTAACTCCTCCACATAATAGGGATTTGGCAGAAAACGCACATCAAAGACCAAATCCGAATCCGTGGGCAATCCGTATTTGAAACCAAAGGAAAGAATTGTAATATAAAGATTCGTGTATTTTTGATTTTTAAGGAAAATCTTTTCAATTTCAAGCTTTAACTCTCGAACCAACAGGCGACTGGTATCGATGGTATAGTCTGCTTCCTGTCTTAAAAATTTAAGCCGCTCTCGCTCTCTTTCAATGCCCTTATCCAAGCGTTCTCCGCAAGAAAGCGGGTGTTGTCTCCTGGTTTCCTTAAAACGCTTCACCAAGACCTCGTCACTGCAATCCAAAAACAAAATGGAATAAGAACAATTCATACTCTTAATTCGTTCTAACATCCCCTCTATCTCGCTTAAATCTTCACCGCTTCGAATATCAATCCCAAATGCCATTTTCTTGGGACCACTGCTTTCATTGAAGAACTGACAAATCTTCTCAAATAGCGGAATGGGCAGGTTATCCACGCAAAAATAACCCATATCCTCCATCATCTTTAGAGCCGTACTTTTCCCTGCACCGGACATGCCGGTTAATATCACAAACTGCATGGCTTCCTCTTCCCTCATTTTAGAAAATCACAATTCCTTAAAAATCATCACATCACAAGCATTCTGCGAATAATTTGCTTTGGCAAAACGCTTCCCTCATCTTAAAAAATCAGAAATATCCCATTGCTCGCACTTCCTGTTCTAACTCTACACCAAATTCCTCCTTTACCTTCTCCTGCACGATTTCCATTAAGCTTACAATATCCTTTGCGGTCGCACCGCCTCGATTGATGATAAAGCCTGCGTGTTTCTCTGATACCTGCGCACCGCCCACCGTCAGTCCCTTTAAGCCTGCATCTGCAATCAATTTCCCTGCAAAATGACCTTCGGGACGTTTGAAAGTACTGCCTGCACTGGGATATTCTATGGGCTGCTTTTCCGCCCGCTGCTGTCTAAGTTCCTCCGTGCGTGCCTTAATTTGTGCCGGTTCTCCCTCTTTTAATGCAAATGCCGCTCCTGTCACAATCGAATACATCTCCGACACCAAGCTGCGTCGATAGGAGAATTTCATTTCATCGGCATTGACACGGCAATAGGTATTGTCTCTGCGAAGAACATCTGCATAGAGCAACACGTCTTTCATTTCAGAACCATAGGCTCCTGCGTTCATGGATATTGCACCGCCCACCGTACCGGGAATCCCCGAAGCAAATTCAAGTCCTGTCAGACCTGCTTTTTCAGCGGCATGTGCCACACGTGACAAACTCGCCCCCCCCCCTGCATATACATAGGGCTTATCTGCGGAAATCCAAACATCCGACATATTTTGACCAATCTCAATCATAAGACCAATCCCGTTGTCGCTGATTAGGAGATTGGTTCCATTTCCCATGGTATGGTAAACCAGTCGCTTTTGGTCTATATACTGCATGAGTTCCCAAAGATTCTCTGCCTTTGGGCGCAAGTAACAGCCCGCAGGTCCGCCTGTCCGAAAACTGGTATGCTTCGACATGGGTTCTCTTAGGAATACATTTTCCGCCCCTAACAGTTCTTCAAAATCTTCTTTCAAATCAGAATAATCCGCATATAAAAAATCTTTACTCAAACCTTTTTACCTCTCACAGTCTGACTTATTTACATTAATCCATTGCATGTTGCCTGACAGACTCGCAATCCGTCGCTTACCTCATTCTTCACTCATCTAAGCTTCTTTCAAAAACGCCACATAGCCCCGCTTGGCTTCATACAAATCCACCTTGCTGATGATTTCCCAAGGTGCGTGCATATTCAGCACCGCCACACCACCGTCAATCACTTGCATATTATATTTTGCCATCTCACTGGCTATGGTTCCGCCGCCGCCTGCATCTACCTTGCCAAGCTCCGCCGTCTGAAAAGACACTTCATGTTTATCCATAATCTTTCGGATGAGTGCTATAAATTCCGGATTGGCATCATTGGACATACCCTTTCCTTTCCTGCCGGTATATTTATTAAAGACAAATCCCTTGCCCAGATATGCGGTGTTTTTCTTTTCCATCACAGCGGGATACAGGGGATCGTAGGCTGCACTCACATCCGAAGAAATCATGTTTGAGGCGCTCATCATGCGATTAAAGGCAATTTGAGAAAATCCCTCTGTCGCTTCTAACAATTCCGCCATGGCATATTCAAAAAATTTGGAATCCATACCTGTGGCACCAACACTGCCGATTTCTTCTTTATCCACCAAAATACAGGCACTTGTCTTATCACAAACCCCCGCTTCCAGTATGGCTGCAAAGGAAGAGTAGGCGCAGACACGGTCATCGTGTCCATATCCTGTCACCATACTGCGGTCAAATCCAAAATCCCTTGCCGCTCCGGCAGGAACCGCCTCGATTTCTGCGGAAAGAAAATCGTCTTCTTCTATATTGTATTGCTCTTTTAAGAGCTGTAACACATTGGCCTTTACCGTATCCTTAGCTTTCTCTTTTTCCTTTTCGGATGGAAAACCAGGAAGACTTCCCACCAAAATATCCAAGCTTTCGCCCTCAATTACCTTGGCCGCCTTTTTCTCCAACTGCTCCGCAGACAAATGAATCAGCAAATCCGTAATGCCAAATACGGGATCCTCCTCTTTCTCACCAATCGTAATGGGAATTACCGTGCCGTCCTTTTTCACCACAACGCCGTGTAAGGCAAGGGGCAGCGTTACCCATTGGTATTTTTTCACTCCGCCATAATAATGGGTATCAAGGAGGGCTAATTCCGAATCTTCATATAAAGGATTCTGCTTAATGTCAAGACGAGGAGAATCCACATGAGCACCCAAGAAGTTTACGCCTGCTGTGAGTGGCTTCTTTCCCATAACAAATAAAATCAGAACCTTTCCCATATTCTGCACATAGAGCTTGCTGCCCTCTTTAATCTTTTTGCCTTTTTCAATCACTTGCTTTAAGTCCTTAAATCCTGCTTCTTTTGCCTGTGCAATCAGCTCGGTTACACACTCTCGTTCCGTCTTGCAAGTGGAAATGAATGTCTTATAGTCCTGTGCAAATGCAAAAACCTTATCCTTTTTATTGCCCTGATATTTCTCCCAAGCATTCTTCTTTTCCATGATCAATCTTCTCCTTTATTGCTTTTACCCGGTTTTACACTTCTTCATCGCTTTTTGCCCAATTTTCCTGCACTCTGCGATACAGTTCTTGGGCTGCGTTGTAGCCCATTTTCTTCTGTCTATGGTTGACTGCGGCAGTTTCACAGATGACTGCCAAGTTTCTTCCCGGACGAATGGGCAGGGAATGACAAATGATTTTATTTCCCAAAAATTCCACGTAGTCCTCTTCTAAGCCCAACCTGTCATAGTCTTTTTCTTTGCGCCAGTCCTCTAACTTAATCACAAGGTCTATGTTTTGCTTTTCTTTCACGCACTCTGCACCAAACAAGGCCTTTACATCTATAATGCCCACACCTCGCAGTTCTATGAAATTACGGGTCATGTTCGGTGAAGAACCCACCAAGGTATGCTCGTTCAGCTTGCGTATCTTAACGACATCATCTGTTACAAGGCGATGTCCTCTTCGAATCAACTCCAATGCCGCTTCGCTTTTTCCAATGCCGCTTTCACCGGTGATTAACAAGCCTTCGCCATAGACGTCTACCAACACGCCATGAATGGAAATGTAGGGTGCCAACTCCTGTGACAGGAAGAAAATCACCTCCGCCATAAAGGATGAGGTCGTCATGTTCGTTCCCAAAATCGGAATGCCTTTCTGTGTGGCAAGCTCCAGACACACGGCATCCGGTTTTCTGTCCTGACATAAAACAATACAGGGAATATCATAGACAAAAAACTGCTCATAGATATGCTTCTTCACATCCGCACGTAGTGACTGCAAATAGGTATATTCCACATTTCCGATGACCTGTACACGCTCTCCCTCAAAATGTTCAAAATATCCCGTTATCTGCAAAGCCGGGCGATTGATGTCCGGCACGATGATTTTTCTTTCCTTTCGATCTACGGTGGGATTAAAGGCAGTAAGATGCAAGGTTTCTTCTAACTTTTGTACGCTGACACTGCTCATAAGACGACCTCCTTGGACGGTAAGTAGTAGTTAGCTTTAGTATACCACTCTTGGTGGGATTCTACAAGTTTTTTTCGTTGGAATACTCCAATACACTTTCTTCATTCACCACTTGATAAGCAACCGTTTCAAGTGCCTGTTCCAATGGGAAATTCAAAACGTCAATGTCCGCAAATATTTTCGAGATACCATTTTCACACAAAATCCGTGTTCCCTCCGCCAACAGGGCATTCACGTAGCCATTTCCCCGCATATCCGGTACAACACCGACGTAATTGATAAGGCCAATATCCTCTCCTGCATTTTGGGGCAGAATTAAGCCCACAGGTTTCTCCTTTGCATAAGCCACTTTCCACCAATCCGGATTAAAGTCAATTAGCTTACAAAGTTCCACATAAGTGAAAGCACACATTTTCTGTCCATTTTCAGCAAAATCCTGTGCCAGTCCACTGTCTAAAGTACCCTTTGTTACAGTCCCTACCAGATTGGTAAATGCATCTTCACCGATTTCAGTAACGGAACGAAAGGACAAAAGATCTTTATACTTGTGCAAGGCTTCCTGTTTGGAAACAGTATTTTCGTAACTATAGCGTTTTTTCTCCTGCACAAGGAGAAAGCCCGCCCGTAAAAACAGTTCCTGCAAATCATGATACAAAGGAGTGTCATTATATAAGTCATATGACACTTGCTGTTGCTCCAAAACAGACAAACGCATACTTTCCGCAAGTAAATCAGAACCGGAGGGTATCAGATCCTCCCTTAAGGCAAAATCAAGAATGTTCCACTGGTTCGGCGCAACTTCGGCAAAACACACTCCACCAACGGGTACATCGCCATCAGAAAAAACAAAACTGTTTTCCGAGGTAATGTAGTTTCTCTCTAGCCAGTTTTTCATATTTTCTCCAATTTTTTTCACATACCCCCCTGCATGATCCAAGGCGGTAAAATCGGATAAACGAAGCTTTCGTACTGTCATAAATAAATTCCTCCTAATTTGTTGGTAAAACTTTTATATGTCAATAGTACCATATTTTTCATGGAAATACTATAAGTTTGTGAGGCAAATCTACCCGCCATGAAGCGGCTCGTTACTATTCACGGTGAACCGTTCCGAGAGGCGTTTTTCGAAGAAAAACCCGATTAAGTCATGCGCCAAATCGCATTTTTTTGCGATTTGTGTGCATAATTGTTACTATTCACAGGAACTGTGAATAGTAACAGCGGCTCGTTGCATGTTTCCACACTTCACAACGCAAGTATAGCAAAAAACCCACCCTCTGATTTTTACACATTTGCAAAAATCAGAGGGCGGGAGTTTTTATATATACGGATGGACTTAGCTCTTCTTCCCCAAAGTTACCTTAACGCTCTGTTCCTTATAAGATCCGTCCTGCGACCGCATAACGGTCAAGTTCACCTCACTGCCTGCGCTACAATATTGCAAGCCTGCTTGTAATGCTTCCATACCATCTATGCTCTTTCCATCCAAGGCAGTAATGATGTCACCCTGCTTTAGTCCTGCACCCTCTGCACCGGAAGCGGGTGCAACCTGTGTGATATAGACACCTTTCGGCATATTGTAGGTGGTGGAAACATCAGAGGTTACGGAAATACCCGTAATGCCAAGGACTCCTTTTTGCGCATCATCTACCACCGTTCTTGTAATAAGGTCATTAATGATGGGCTGTGCCGCAGAGATGGGAATGGCATATCCCATACCCTCTACTCCTGTGTCTGCATACTTGACAGAATTGATACCGATAACCTCGCCTTTTGCATTTAAGAGCGCACCGCCGCTGTTGCCGGGGTTGATGGCGGCACTGGTCTGAATTAAAGTGTTGGTAATGTCATTTCCATTGCTGTCTTGTACTGTCACTTCTCGGTTTAAGGCACTGACCACACCTGTGGTAACGGACTGCCCGTATCCTAAAGCATTTCCGATTGCAATGGCGGCCTCTCCAACCTTTAAGTTTTCCGAATTGCCAAGGGCGGCAACCTTAATCTTGCTTAAGGTATCTGCCGAAATAGAAGCAATGGGAACGGAAACGACTGCCAAATCATCACTGGAATCGGTGCCTTTAATCTGTGCTTCTACGGTCTGATCATCTGCAAATGTAACACTTAATGATGTAGATCCTGCTACCACGTGATTATTTGTCACGATATAAAGCTCGGAATCCGTCTGACCTACGATAATGCCGCTTCCTGCGGCGGGAACGTCACGGCTTTTTGTACGCCCGAAAAAATCAGGAGAGGTAACCGTCATGGTATTGGTGATGGCTACGATGGAGGGCAATACGTTATCTACCACATCGGAAACCCCTGTCAGAAGAGACTGGGATGCCCCTGAGGCAACCGGAATACTCGTGTTTGCAGAGTCCAAGGTGTTCACCGCAGGGATGATAGTTTTCCCTGCCACATGGAAAATACCAATGCCCATGGAATAGGTGACCGCTCCCGTAATCAAGCCAAATACCAAGGCCAAGGCCACAACTCTCGGAACCAACTGACCAAAGGTCATGTCAAAAAGGGTCTTTCCTTTCCCTTTGGACTTTGTTGCAGAGTCTGTAACATTGCTGTAGTTAGCGGCGTTGTAGCTTGAGGTGTTATAGTTGGCATGATTATATGTGCCGCCGTCATATGTGTTGCCTGCACCTGTACTGACATAACCGCCGGAACTGTTGTTCGTTGATTGGTAGTCTGTGCCGCTGCTGTCTGCGTTTCCATCATTTACAGTAGGATAACGATACTCGTCGTTGTTATTGTCCGTACCGGAACCGGAGGAAAAATTATTATCTTGCATGAAAAATCTCCTTTCTATACCTGTGTTTCTTGTCTTCTGTTTACTAGTTTATTGGAAAATTGTGTTTAGAATGTGATAAAACCGTTAAAAAAATATGTGCGCCGGAAAATATCCTCTGGAAAAGTGTGGTGAGGTGTGGTATAATGTGTGAATAATGAGCCGTATGACCGCAAAGCGAACCTATGCTTGCTATGCAAGCATAGGGGATATGTTCATTCGTAAACTGCAAGCAAGCTTGCAGTTTACGAATGAACATATACACGTAGCTATGCACTTGTACATAGCAGGTTCGCATAATGAGGGCATTGGGCGAATATCGCAGCAACGAGCAAGTCTTTGACTTGCGAGTCTGTACCACTGAAGGAGCGCACAACATGGACTATAACAAACTAAAGGATTTCCGAAACACAAGCAAGGGTTTTACCGGTCAGCTTGGTCTGCGCTTCGTGGAAATTTCCGATGGCTACGCAAGGGCGGAACTTCCCATTGACCCTGCTCTTCACAACAACCCCATCGGTTCGGTTCATGGGGGAGTCATTTTTTCCATAGCGGATTCTGTGGGCGGAGCTGCCGCCTACACCAAAGGCAGTTATGTGACCACAGTCACCGGTGACATCAATTACCTCACCGCCGCAATCGGCACTAAGACGCTGATAGCAGAAGCAACGGAAGTAAAGGCAGGCAAGAATATTCTGGTGTATGATGTGAATGTTTTTAATGAAACCGGAACAAAGATTGCCGCAACACGGATGACTTATTACAGTCTGCATAAGAGTATAGAACCCGATTTATGAAATTTAGAAATAGTAGGGGCATTCCCTATTTACAAATCTTAAGCATATAGCACCTGATTTGGCACATGAATTTTAGGAGGAGATGAAAATGGTAAAAGCAGTTGTAGGAGCAAACTGGGGAGATGAAGGCAAGGGAAAGATCACAGACACCTTGGCGAAAGAAGCGGATATTATCGTGCGTTTTCAGGGAGGAGCCAATGCCGGACACACCATTGTAAATGACTATGGAAAATTTGCCCTGCACACCTTGCCCTCCGGCGTATTTTATGACCACACTACAAATATCATCGGAAATGGCGTTGCCCTAAACATTCCTATCCTAATCGAAGAAATCGAATCCTTAGTGAAACGTGGTGTACCAAAGCCAAACATTTTGGTTTCCAATCGTGCACAAATCGTAATGTCTTACCATATTTTATTTGACCGCTACGAAGAAGAACGCTTAGGCGGCAAGTCCTTTGGCTCCACCAAATCAGGGATTGCCCCTTTCTATGCGGATAAATATGCAAAAATCGGTTTTCAGGTCAGCGAATTATTTGACGAAGCCTGTATCAAGGAAAAAGTGTGCCGCATTTGTGAGCAAAAAAATGTGCTGCTTACCCATTTATACAAACAAGCCAATCTTGTGCCGGAAGAAATCGTAGCGGAATTAAATGCCTATCGAGAGCTGATTGCACCTTATGTTTGCGATACCTCGGCATACCTTTATCAAGCAATTCAAGAGGACAAACACATTTTACTGGAGGGTCAGTTGGGTTCCTTAAAAGACCCCGACCACGGCATCTACCCCATGGTAACCTCTTCCTCTACCTTGGCGGCCTTTGGTGCAATTGGTGCCGGAATTCCTCCCTATGAAATCAAGAAAATCGTGACTGTCTGCAAGGCATATTCCTCTGCGGTAGGAGCAGGTGCTTTCGTCAGCGAGATTTTCGGTGATGAAGCGGATGAACTGCGGCGACGCGGCGGCGATGGCGGTGAATACGGAGCGACCACAGGGCGGCCCAGACGTATGGGTTGGTTTGACTGTGTGGCAAGCAAGTACGGTTGTCGGATTCAGGGTACCACTGATGTGGCATTTGCCGTGTTGGACGTGTTGGGCTACTTGGATGAGATTCCCGTTTGCACCGGCTATGAAATTGATGGAACTGTAACAACTGATTTCCCTCCCACAGTTGTTCTTGCCAAGGCAAAACCGGTACTTCACACGCTGCCCGGTTGGAAATCAGACATTCGGGGCATTCGCAACTACGAGGACTTGCCCGAAAATTGCAAAAACTATATTGAATTTGTGGAAAAACAGATTGGATTTCCCATTACGCTGATTAGCAATGGGCCGGGGCGAGAGGATATTATTTATCGTTCTGCAAAGGTTACTGACTAGCACGACTTGATGTACAAACTCCACATTCAGCGATACTAGTACAATTAAGAAGCGGGATGATATTATTTATCGTTTTGCAAAAATCACTGTACAGGCTTCACATTCAGCGATGCTAATACAGTTAAGGAGTAAGCTATGATTAAAAACATCATCTTTGATATTGGACGGGTCTTGGCGGACTTTGCCTGGAAGGAAACTCTGACAAATCTCGGAATAGACAAAGGGGACTTCACCGAACTTTCAAACGCTACCGTAAAATCCCCTTTCTGGGGAGAGTTTGACCGCAGTGCAGAAAGCGATGAAGATATTTTACTGCATTTTATTGAAAACGCCCCTCATCAGGAGGCCAATATCCGCTTGGCTTGGGAACACATACAGGATATGATTCATTGCTATCCTTATACCTATGCTTGGCTTCAGGAACTAAAGGCGGCAGGCTATCACCGTTATTATTTGTCCAATTATCCCCGCAAAATATATGAGATTACCAAAGACGAGATTGGCTTTATCCGTGAAATGGAGGGGGGACTCTTTTCCTTTGACGTGCAGCTGATTAAGCCCGAGGAAGAAATCTATCTGGAACTGCTTCATAAATACAACTTAAAAGCGGAAGAATGTGTCTTTTTGGATGATAAAGCCATCAATATAAAGACCTCCGAAAGCTTGGGCATAGCAGGCATTGTGTTTCGCTCACAGGAGCAAGCGGTGAAAGAATTGAGAGATTTGGGCGTGAAAATTTGATGTTTTGATTGCACGAAGTGTATTACGATAAAGTTAATCGTGATACACTTTCGTTAATCAAGCATTACTGATTTACCCAATCCCTAAATTTCCATAAAGCATACAATGGCAGACACTTTTCTGTCATTTCGTCAAGGGAAGTTACGAGGGATTTTTCCGGTTCAAATCGTTCACAATATGCTGTAATTGATTTTGCACGTTTGGCACTCTGTGCCTTAACCTCAATCGGAACGATATACTTATCATCCTGCAAGATAAAATCTACCTCTGCTTTTCCTTCACCCCCTCGACTCCAATAATACAATTCCTTATTTTTTCGCTTGCCATACATGGTCTTCAATTCACATGCTACAAAATTTTCCGCCATAGCGCCTTTGAATTCCTTGTATTGCTCGGTCTTATCAAAAAGAACCGAAGAGGGCAAATCAGCGTGTCGTCTAAGCAGTCCCACATCTGACATATACAGTTTGAAAAATGTATGGTCGGCGTAAGAAGATACCGGAAAATTCGGTTTTTTGATACATTCCACTTTATAGATCAGTCCTGCACGAATAAGCCAAATGAGTGCATCTTCTAAGTCCTTTGCTCTCCAACTTTTCTTTACTTGACTGAATATAAATTTACGATTTTCTCTGCCTAATTGACCGGGGATAGACTGCCAAACCGCTGAAATCTTAGGATAATCCTTTGGCTCTGCATATTTTCCCAAGTCTTTTTGATAGGCTATGAGTATCTCATCCTGTTTCTTCTCAACCTTCTCAATACTTTTTGTAGTAAGCCACGTTTGAACCACTTCCGGCATACCACCGACAATTTGAAAATCCTTATATTTTCCTAACAATTCATTTCGGAAAGTTTGCCAGATGCTATCCGCCAATGAGCTTTTTACCAATTCTTTCGCAAGCATTTCGTTCTGAACAAAAAGGAACTCATAAAAATTCATAGGAAATAGTGTTAGAAACTCAACTTTCCCAACAGGGAATGACATTCCTTTTTTTATGGCTACACCTAAAAGCGAACCCGCCGCAATAATATGATATTCCGGAACATCTTCGTAAAAATATTTTAATGCCGTAATTGCTTTCCCACATTCTTGAATTTCATCAAGAAAAATCAAGGTTTTGTGCGGCTTAATATCTTTCCCTCTTTGAAGTGCCATATCTTTCAGGATCCGTTTAGGGTCTAAATCAGGTTCAAAAAAATCAGCAATGGTCTTATCTTTGTCAAATTTGTACACAAGCATATCGTCATAATATCTCTTCCCAAACTGTTCTTCAATCAAATGCGTCTTGCCGCATTGTCTGACCCCTTGTAAAACAAGTGGTTTCTTATCTGCATTTTCTTTCCATTTGATTAAATCTTCCATCAGTAAGCGTTCCATTGCCATCACCCCCGTTGTTGTAGTGCAAGATATGTGCTTGTTCAAAAGCATTTTATTGTTGGGCTACGGTTACTATTCACGGTTGAACCGTTCCGAGAGGCGTTTTTCGAAGAAAAACCCGATTAAGTCATGCGCCAAATCGCATTTTTTGCGATTTGTGTGCATAAGTGTTACTATTCACAGGAACTGTGAATAGTAACGGGCTACGTTTCTATTATAGCATGAAAAAAGAGGATATTCAACAAAATCACGCCGATATATTTGTTCATTTTTAGCAAAATCACGCCCAATGCAGGAAAAACGGATTCTCTGTGTAATTGAAAAGGTCTGCCCGCAAGCCCAAAAGAACCCTCGCTGAAAGCATTTCGGGCAAGCCCCTTTCAGTACGCCTTGCAGTCAGCACAGGCTTCCTGCAAGGAGGGTCTTCCCTCCATTTCGCTCGAAGGTTCTTTTGCGGCAGTGCAGACAAACCTTTTCATTCTACACTGATAAATCCTTATAGTACTACTTGTGATTATTCCAATTCAAAAGTAAAAATCAAGTTATACTTAGGTTTGAGTTCCGGGCGAAATTCGCCATAATATTGCCCGCCTATGGTAAATCTTAGTTTCTGATTCTGCTCTATGCTCCCTATCTGCTTAGCAGGACCGGAGTATCCCGGTACAAGTCTAAGGGCGTTTTCATTTCCGCCTTCCCATGCCCCTTCTACGTCGGGTGCGGTTGGAGTAACCGGCACAAATTTAAGGTAAATGCTATTATCATAGCCAAGAATTGGTGTCGTCCGAGTAGACCTCGTTGCCGGGAGGGTGTCTTCCGAATCAGTATCTAAATCCACATGTTTTAACACCGAATTTGTTCCTGACTCTGTAGGTATCTCCTGATAATTTGTAGCATTCCCTCTGTCCGAATCATCTGCCGCTATACCATCTAATTCCGTACCATCCAACCATTTTCCATCCTTGCTAAAATCCACTTTCACATTGACTTTCCCTGTTCCATGGCTTACAATCTCATACTCGGGAGATTTCACCTTCACAGGCTGTGCCACATCACCCGTATACTGGTACTCAAATGCTGCAAACATCAGCTTGACCGGAACAGAAACGTCAATGGGTGGCTGTTTCACCTCGAAAGTCAAATAACACACGATGAACTCCGCATCCGCAACCTCGACACTCCCTCCTGCACTCATCTTATTGAACGTAATCCTAACCTGTGCTGTGTAAATTCCATCTAACAGACCGGTTATCGGTTTCACACTCCAAGCACTTGTGCCATACCCATCTGCCGGAAATTTTGAAAATGTACCCTCTCCTCCCGGACGAGCAGGAATTTCTTTGCTATTTGACGAGTCTATACCCTTGGCAGTGTCATTCAATTCAAAATTTTCTTTTTTCTTTTTGTAGTCGCTGCTAGGGTAGACACCGGAGAGGCCAGCATCTGTTCCATCACCATTTATCAACTCTACTTTTGTAATAACTGCCGCTGCATTTCCGTAGTTACGCAATTCAATCGTCTGCTCCGTAACAGCACCTTCCACATAGCCTCGTTCCTTATGTCCGAAATTCAGTTCAGGAGTCATGGAAATGAGGGGCAATTCAGCACTGCCCGCCATGTATACAACAAAGGTAATCACCACTTGCGACTCTTCGTCCGCCACCAGTGTTGTTGATCCGTTATTATAAGACAATTTCAGTGTCGCAGTATAAATACCCGCCGGCAAGTCTGCCTTATTCGGTTGTATGCTTATGCTTGCATTACCACCTGCATTTATCATTGTTGGACTTATCATCCCCAGTGTAAAGTACTCGTCCGCTGTAATCGGTGTTGCCGGGTCTGTTTCATCGGGAATCAAAACCTCACCACCCCCTACATCTCTTGTCACGGAGCCTAAGCTCACAATTACATTCGTAGCGGGATAATTTGTGCTGATATTTGTTATGACTATGGACTTCGGATCGGGCAGCGTATAGTTCGTTACACCGGGCTTCGCTGCATAAAACGCCACCGTACTTGTCTCAAGCTTCGCCCATTGCTTATAAACTGCTGTTAATTGCACATGAGCGGCAGGCATTTTGAACTTCAAGATCGCATTGCCGTTGACCGTATCCGCCAAATTCTTTAATGTACCATCTGCTTCGCTAATGGTAGCAAATTTTGTGTTAATAGTACCCTCGTTATCCGAAGTTGTATACGCTATCCCGAAAATATCCAAGTATACTTTCTTATCCACCGTTGTCAGCACAGAACCCTCCCCAAGGGTTAGCTGCCAATGGTCAAAACTATATCCTTCCGCCGGCGTGGCTGTAAATGTCATGTTCCCTTGATTTAATTCGACCCAGTCTGTCTTACCGCCAAAGGCTTCATAGCTCTTACCATTCGAGAACGTCGTTGCAATTCCGCCTACACGTTCTGTCGTTCCATCCCCCACAGCTCCCGCTCCCATGGCAGGGGAAGCGACACGTTCCAGTTGTGCAAACAAACCATTTGTCGTAGCATTGGAAACACCGATGTCGTAGTTGTTGTAGAGGTTATTGTAATACTGGGTAGTGCCGCCAACAACTTCATCTTCAAATCCCGTACTGGTTTGCGGCGTACCATCAATGGTTGGAATCACTCCGAAGATATGCCCGCCCGGTCCTGATGCGCTTGGAAAATCATATCTATCTCCAAGAAATGCCGTCCAACCTAAGGCACTATTCGTTGTCTTCCATGTATCATCTTTCCTTAAATCTGCCGCATCCAAATGTGCCACAAAACTATTGCTTTTATTCCCAAGAAAGGTAACACCGGCAACATCCGGTATCAAAATCTTGGTACGATCATAGGCATAAATGCCTCCCCCCGCACCAACAGAATCTTTTATAACCTGCGAAGTATCACCTGCTAATTCTCTGTTTGCTCCTGTCACCGTATTATTTATAATCTGTCCGCCGTTTATGATAAGGGTCGGGTTTGTCCCTATAGCGATGCCGGTGTCACCATACGCATCAGCAGCACTATTCGTAGTCTGTCCGTTTGCATTTACTCTTGCACCTAAGGCTATGCCACCCCCTGCTCGGGCTGCTGTATTTCCGCTGATTTCTACACTATCACTCATCTCCACATTGGCACGAGAATAAATGCCGCCTCCAACCCCCGGCCATATCTGCGAAGTTCCTTTTTCTTTCCCGGATAGGGCTTCATTGCCTGTTATCTTCACATTACCTTGCAGAGTCAGCTGAAACATATGATTACTCGTATCGACGGCTTTTTCCATGAAAATGCCACCCGAACCGCTCTGTGCCTTGTTGTTTCGAATCATTACATGATCTTTTAAGATTAAATTGCAAGAAGCAAATATGGCTCCTCCTTCATTCTTACTATAGCTATCCTCAATTATGCTGTATCCGGAAATAACAGCCGAACTCCCCACCGCATGACAATTCTGTAAGGAGATAGCACCACCGCCATCCTCTGTTCTTGCACAATGGGAAATCACGCCACCTAACATCTTGAAATTGAGGTTCAACGTCCCGTAATTTGACACCAAGCAAATTGCCGCTCCACCACCGCCGTTACCGGATACATTGCGTATATTCCCTGCAAAGGTAAAGTCTACTGTCTGACCTCCGGAAAAATCCCTATGGTAAATTCCTCCGCCGTTTCCACTGCCTACACCGGCTGTGCTGTAATCCAAACCATCTGCATTTTTCCCCATTAAGGTTATATTTTCAAGGATGAGTTTTGAGGTGTTACTGCCTGTACCTAAATCAAAATGCGGATTAGAAGTGTTAATCGTAATATTATAATCCGGTGTTCCATCATACAGCGCCGGATCCGATATTGTCTTTGGATTGGCGTAAGCTCCATCAAGGTAGATATCTTTATCGTAGTCCCAGTAGTACATCTTGAGGTAGTAGGCGGCAGCGTTCTGCACATCATAGTAATACATATGATCAACATCTTTCCCTTCCGACCTATCTTCTTCCCGCTCGCTCATAATTAGTGCTGCTCGGACATCATCCTGCTCATTTTTTTGCTCTGCAGTCCAAACAACAGATTCTGCTCTTCTCAATACGATGTTTTTGTTTTGCAAACTCACTGCCGCTGTTGTCAGGCTAATATTTCCTCCAACCGGAATAATGAACATTGTATTTGATGCGTAATAGGTAGCATCAATAGCCGCTCTTAGTTCTGTCTCATCTTCCACGAGTCCATTCGATCCCTCGTTATAGCCAACGTATAGCAGTGCAGTATAGTTCTTGCCGGAAGTGCCATCATTATACCAGACCGGATCAATGTAGCCATCTGATGCTGTACCATAACCACTCGCCAATTTTTCCTTAATTTCATTGCTTAGATTCGGGATTATGGTTGTGTTTGAGTTTAGGTACCCGGTACTACCTCCGGTACTTATCGACGTTGGAACAAACGCCGTCCCCTCATCTCCTAATATCGCACTACTTTGCACAACTACCAAATCCATACTTTGTGCCGCCGCCACAACCTCCCCGGCAAGCATCTGCACTTCTTCAGAAAGGTACCCCCCCCCATTTGTTTCCGAGGAATCAAATGGCAAGGACATTTCGGGGCTACTTACAGCAGGATCGGTGGCTAAACCGGTGTCACCGCTGCTTCCTGCCACATCGCCGCTGCTTTCCGCTTTTGCGTTTTCTGCACTTTCGGTATCCGAAGCGGAAAGCACGCCACCTGACTGCATTCCATCTGCTTGTTGCTTATCTGACGTTTCACCTGTCTGTATTCCGTCTGTTTGTTTATTATCTGATGTTTCACCTGTCTGTGTTCCATCTGTTTGTTGCTTATCTGATGTTTCACCTGTCTGTGTTCCATCTGTTTGTTTATTATCCGATGTTTCACCTGTCTGTGTTCCCTCGGTATCTGTTGTTGCAATCTCCGTCCCTTCGGCAGCACCTTGCTGTTCCTCTAAAGCCCTTGACTGTGGGCGTAAAAGAGCAATCAGACAGAAGAAGAGTGCAACAAAAAACAGCAAGTGGATGATATGCTTTTTTGTGAATGCTGTTGCTTTGTTTTTCATGGCGTTCTCCTTCTTTGCTTGGTTCTTCACATCTATGTCTTTTGGCAGTTTTTGCAGTTCAAAATAGTGTATTGCCATCTTATCCGATTTACCTCTCCTGCCATGCCTGTTTCAGCCTTTTTCACTTCTGCATAAACTTCCCTATCTACTACTATACCATATTTCGCCCAAAAAATCAAACAAAAAAACAGCCCTTTTTCGCAATATCATTGTTATATATTGCAAAAAAGGGTTAATACACGCTTATCAAATAAAACAACCGCAAGCCTTATCTTACAAAGACCTGCGGTTGTTCTACATTTTGTTCTCCTATAAATCCTCATGGCTCTTCTGACGGTGGTGGTTATTCCAACGCAAAGGTAAAAATCAAGTTATACTTAGGCTTAAGCTCCGGGCGAAACTCACCGTAATATTGCCCGCCTATGGTAAATTTCAGCTTCTCATCCTGCTCTATGCTCCCTATCTGTTTCGTGTCACCGGAATATCCCGGTACAAGTCTAAGGGCGTTTGGATTTGTAATTTCATTTGTCCATGTTCCGCTTACTTCGGGAAGCTCTAATGCTATCTTCTCAAATCTAAGGTAAATGCTGTTGTCGTAATCAAGAGTCGGTGTAGCCGGACCAGACCTCGTTGTTGGGAGAGGTGAATCCTTATGCCTTAACCACCGATTTTGTTCTTCCTTTTCTTTTTCTGCTGTACCTAAGTCTGCGGTGGTGCTATCCTGATAATTGACCCCATTCCCTGTGTTCGGATCATTCGCTGCTGTATCCTCTGATGATGTACCACCTAACCACTTCCCGTCCTTGCTAAAATCCACTTTCACATTGATCTTACTTGTTCCATGGTTTACAATCTCATACTTCGGAGAAACCACCGCCACAGGCTGTGCCACATCACCCGTATAGTTGTACTCAAATGCCGCAAACATCAGCTTGACCGGAACAGATACATTAATGGGTGCCTGCTTCACCTCAAAGGTCACATAGCACACGACGAACTCCGCATTCGCAGTATCGACAGTCCCTGTGTCCGCATTTACCTTATTGAACCGAATCCTCACCTGTGCTGTGTAGGTTCCATCTAACAGACCGGTTATCGGTTTCACACTCCAAAAACTTCCGTCAGCCCCACTCTCCGGAAATTCAGAAAACGTACCCTCTCCTCCGCCACGAGCAGGAATTTCTTTGGGACTTTCCGCACTTATATCGGTGGCATTGGTATTCAATACAAAATTTTCTTTCTTCTTTTTGAATCTTTCAGCAGGATAGTCATCGGAAATAGTATCCGATGACCCATCACCGTTCATCAATTCTACATTTGTAACAACCGCCTTTGCATCTCCGTAGTTACGCAGGTAAATCTTCTGTGGTACAACATCAGTTGCCGGGGTCGTTACTACATCAGTTACTACATATCCTTGATCCTTCTGACCAAAGTTCAATTCCGGGGTCATGGAAATAAGGGGCAATTCTGCACTGCCCGCCTTATACACAATAAAGGTGATCACCACTTGCGACTCGTTCACGGTTGCCGATCCGTTATGATAAGACAAGTTCAATGCGGCGGTATAAATACCCACCGGCAAGCCTACTTTCGGTTGTACATTTATGTTTGTCGTAGCACCCGCAGCTATCGTTCCGAAACTCCCACTCCCCAGTTCAAAGTAGTCGCCTGCTGTCGTGGACGTTTCCGGGTATGTCACATCAGGAATCGTAATCGGACCTGCCCCTACATCTCTTGTCACAGAACCTAAGCTTACACTTACACCCGTGGCAGGCGTACCCGGGCTGTTGTTTGTTATTGCTACACTTTTTGATCCGGGTTGTGTATAGCCTGCGTCACCCGTTTTCGCTGCATAGAACGCCACAGGGCTTGCTGTAAGCTCCGCCGGTTTATTGTAATGTGCGGTTAGTTTCACATGGGCGGCAGGCATCTTAAAGACCTTAATTTGATTGCCGACTATCTTATCAGGAAAATCCGTCAATGTACCATCTGCTATTGCACCATCTGCCTTACCGGCATCATTCGCAAAAATGCCGGCAAATAGGGTTTCGTAGTTCGCATCTGCATAGCTTATCCCGAAAATATCCAAGCTTTCTTTCTTCATCTGTGCAGAGATTTTGCCGTCCGCAAAGGTAAGCGACCAATAGTCAAAATCATATCCCGTCGCCGGTGTGGCTGTAAATGACAATGACCCGGAATCTTGATTAAATTCCAGCCACTCCGCCTTACCACCAAGGGTTTTATAGCCCTTACCATCCGGGAAAGTCGTTGCTATTCCGCCTACACGGTCTATACCTCCCTCACTCGCAGCACCCGCTCCCGCAGGGAAAGCAGCACGTTCCAATTGTACATATAAATCGGTTTTTGAAGCATTGGAAACGCCGATGTCGTAATTGTTGTAGAGGTTATTGTATTTCTTGGGATCCTCATCTGTAAATCCCGTACCGGTTCGTGGTATGCCGGCACCGGAAGAATTGGTATAGTTCGGAATGGCTCCGAAGATATGTCCGCCTGTTTTTGTGGCTGCTGCCTGTTCAGTAGCATATGTATTGTCCTGAAATCCGTCGTAGGTATCCCCCAGAAATGCCTTCCATCCGAAATCCGTCGACTGCGTATTCTTCCATGTATCATTTTGCCTTATATCATTCAAATCCAAGTGTGCCGCAAATCTATCACTTTTATTTCCGAGAAAGGTGACTTTGCTAACATCCGGTATCAAAATCTTGGAACGGGCATAGGCGAAAATGCCGCCCCCGGAACCCATGGAAGCTTTTATGAGCGGAGAAGCAGCTGCATCCAACTCTCTGTTTGTTCCTGTCGCCGTATTATTTATAATTTTTCCGCCGTTTATGGTAAGGGTCGGATTTTTACCATCAGGAACATTTTCGTCACCGTACGTCGTACCGCTACTATAAGATTGCCCGTTTTCATCCACTTTTGCCGCCAAGGCAATGCCGCCCCCCGCTTGGGCTGCTATGTTTCCGCTGATTTCTACCACATTACCGCTTGCTATTTCTGCTGCCGTATTAGTTATCTCCACATTGGCACGAGAATAAATACCGCCGCCAATACCCGGCCATATCTGTGAAAGACCTTTTGTTGATCCCGCTAAGGCTTCATTGCCTGTTACCTTCACCTGATCTTGTAGTGTCAGCGTAAGTGGATTGTCACTCTTATCAACTGCAAAATGCATGAAAATGCCGCCCGGTCCTGCTTGTCCCTTATTGTTTCGAATCTGTACATGATCCCGTAGGGTCAGATTACTACTGGCGTATATCGCCCCGCCTTCCTTTGCACTATAGCAATTCTCAATGATACTGTAGCCGGAGATTGTCGCTTGACTGTTCACCGCATTACAGCTGTACATATAGATAGCTCCGCCACCGTCCCATGGTCTTCCGCAATGGGAAATCACACCGCCCAGCATATTAAAATTAAGCTTTGGTGAATTAGTATTGGTAGACTGATTAGTATCCGGACCTGACAAAAAGATTGCTGCATTACCTCGCTGGCCATCGCCTCGTTTTTCGGTGCCGGTGGCGGTGGGGGAGGCAGAGGCTACATCTTGTATATTCCCCGCAAAGGTGAAATTGATTGCCGTGTTTGCACCGATCAGCTTCGCTCGAATCCCACCCCCTTCTTTATTGATATCGTCAGAGTTCGATACAGACACATAGGTATCATTAGCAGGAAATTTTCCCTTCAAAGTGATGTTCTCAAGGATGAGCGTGCTTGTAATGGTTCGGTCGGATCCGCCCTGTCCACTAGTCTGCGGAGTTCCCGACAACTCAATATGCAGATTCGTACTACTAGAGGAAGCTTTATAGTCGCTTCCAAGCGTAATGTCAAAGTCCGGTATTCCGTCGTACATCGCCGGATCAGATATTGTCTTTGGATTGCTATACGCTCCCGCAAGGTAGGTATCGGTAGCGTAGTTCCAGTCATACATTTTTAGGTAGTAGGGCTGATTTCCGTTGTCCACAAAGTAGTAAAAAACATGCGGATCATCTGCTACTCCCGTCGCCAAGTCTGCAGCCTCCTGTGCTCTCGCTGCTTCAGTTAAACTTGGTGTCGCCCAAACCGATTCAGCCCTTCGCAGCACGACATTTGTGTTATTTAATATTATGGGAGAACTTATTAGTTCAATACTGGCTCCGATTGGAATAATGCACATTATGGTCGAATCGGGTATAAGATGATTAGCGGTAACAGCCCACTCTGATGCATATATTGCTTCCTGCAATTCTGCTTGACTTGTTACAAGCCCATCATCACCCTCCTTACTGGAAACCCAAAGTCTTGATTCATATCCATTTGAATCCCAAATCGGATCTGTGTACTCTCTAGTCGCTTCCGTTTGTTGGTGGTTTTTCCAATAGCCATTACCAGTATGAATCGAAAACGGGGTAATCCCTATGCCATCATCTCCCAACATCGCACCACTTTGCACAACTACCTGTTCCGTATTCTGTGCCGCCGCAGCAACCTCTTGCGCAAGCTCCTGTACAGTTTCAGAAAGGTACCCCCCCCCATTTGATTCCGTAGAATCAAGGGGTGCAGAACTTCCGTCACCATTTACATCGGGGGCGGTGGGGTTGGTGGCTACGCCGGTATCGCCGGTACTGCCTGTCGTATCGCCGTTATTTCCTGTCGTATCGCCTGCATTGGCGGTATCCGAAGAGGACGGTACACCATCTTCCGGTGTTCCGTCTGCTTGTGTTCCATCTGACTGTTTGTTATCTAATGTAGCTCCTGACCCGGTGGCTCCTGACTGATTGCTATCTGACGTGGCTCCTGACCCGGTGCCTTCTGTATCGGTTGCTGTAATCCCCGCTTTTCCGGCGGCAGCTTGCTGTTCCTCCAAAGCCCTTGACTGTGGGCGTAGAAAGGCCATCAGACAGAAGAAAAGCACAACAAAAAACAGCAAGTGTATGATGTGCTTTTTCGTGAATGCTGTTGCTTTGCTTTTCATGGCGTTCTCCTTCTGTACTCCTCTTTTATAAAATGTCGTTTCCCTGTTCCTTGCTTACGCATCACCCAATAAGGCTCGAAGCCGTGCGATTTCCGCTTCTTTTTCCGCAAGTGTCGCTTCCTTTTCTGCTAGTGTTGCTTCCTTCTCCGCAACCGTTTCCGCAAGAGTTTCCGCAAACTCCACTTCCTTGTTTGAAACTACAACTTGCCATTTCTCACGTTCCACCTTAGCCGCCTGCTTAGCGGCATGTTGCAACGCCGAGGCTTCATTATGACGGGCATCTGCACGCAAACGCTCTAATTCACGAAACTCGGGCGATATTGTTATTTCACGATATGCTCCAATTGCTTCTGTCACCACAGGTACCTCCAATTCTTCCAACCATCTTAAATCTTCTTCTGTTTTCGCCCGAAACAGAGATAGCAGAAGTTCTAATTGGTTCTTCACATCTATGTCTTTTGGCAGTTTTTGCAATTCAAAATAGTGCATTGTCATCTTATCTGACAATCGTTCATGACGAGTTACTTCAAGCGGATAATATTCCGAATGATACTCCTTACAAGTAAATAGCGAAAAATCCAGTAAACTGATAATAATGACACGGGGGAGTTCCGCATAGGAACTGCCTGCCTTTAGTGCGGAGGAATATTCTCTCGCCCAGTGGTACAAAGAGCGTTCGGCATAGTCACCTTCATCTGCGACCTGCACCTCCAAATTGATCCGCTGACCGTCTACTATCATATTGATGTCTAAGCGACAGAATTTATCGCCTAAACTTTCCGGCGGAATCTCAGGGTTTGTAATCTTAAACTCTGCTATATGCTCCGGTGCAATTTGAAGAATTGCTGCAACAAGGCTCTTCAACACCTCCGGTGTTTGTACAAACAGCATTTTGAACAGCGTATCATAGGTAAACCGGTAATTCAGTTCTGTCATAAATACCTTCTTTCCAAATCAAAGTATGCCGCTTGCTCTGTGTAGTCCACAATCGCAATTTTTTAACAATACTTTCCCAACCCTCTGCTCCTGCCATGCCTATTTCAGCAATTTCCACTTCTGCACAGACTTCCCCACCTACTACTATACCATATTTCGCCCAAAAAATCAAACAAAAAAACAACCTTTCTTCGCAATATGTTAATTCCCAAAGTAAGTTCCACTATGGAATTTGATGTGGAATTTAATCTGGAACGGATTTCTGGTAGAATTTAATCTGGGAAATTTTCTTTGAGAAGGAGAAGCATCATGCCAGACTTAAATT
>BNZC01000008.1 GCA_026000755.1 Clostridia bacterium | reverse complement strand
AAGTAAAGTACACTTCCTGTAATCAGATTTACGGGGCAAAAAACGCCCCTCTTACCGAAACTGCGTTTCGATAAGCATATTTTATCGAAAGTTCGGACCGAACTTCCGATAAGCTATATTTACAGGAACTTCTGAGGGAACGCTTGAGTTAAGGAAATATATTTGGAGGTGAGGTATCTGGAAATAGAGTTCAAAACAAACAAGTTAAAAAAGCAATGTACGGTTTATAGCATTTCTGTTAAGGAATATGGGAAAAATAGGGCAGATAAAATCGCACAAAGAATGAACGAACTACAAGCATCGGATTCCGTTGATGAATTGATTCAATATTCTATTGGAAGATGCCATGCTCTGAAAGGGAATAGAGAGGGTGAATTTGCAATGGATTTAGTTCATCCATATCGACTTATTTTTGAAAAATGCAACCATATTGTTGAACTGATAAGAATTACGTCCATTGAGGACTATCACTAAATTATAAAAATAGGAGGGAAATATTATGATGCAGAGTATAAATACTGTGGCAGTACCACCGGGTGCTACAATCAAAGAACAGTTAGAATACCGTGGTATGCCTCAAAAAGAGTTTGCCTTACGTATGGGAATGAGTGAAAAGCATATCAGTCATTTAATTAATGGTAAGGTTGAATTAACGCCGGAGGTAGCTCTTCGATTGGAGAGTGTTTTCGGTATACCGGCTAAGTTTTGGAACAATTTAGAAGCTATTTATTGTGAACAATTCGCTAGAGTCAAAGCGGAACTTGAAAAAGAAGACGAGCAGGAAATCATTTCAAAGTTTCCTTATGGAAAAGTAGCAAAAATAGGATTAGTTCCTAAGGCAAGGAAGACATCAGAAAAGATAGCTTATTTAAGAAGTTTTTTTGAAGTGGCAAAGTTACCAATTATTGATAAGTTGAAAATGCCGGGAATCGCTTTTCGGAAAACCGGTGAAAATGTAGAAAATGACTATGTTTTAGCAGCATGGGCTCAAAAAGCAAAAATTGAAGCTAGAAAAGTTTCAACAAAGCCCATCAATATTGCAAAATTGAAGAAAAGCATAAAGACAATCCGTTCTTATACGGTATTGCCCCCTAATGAATTTTGTGAAAATTTACAAACCATTTTCGCAGAGTGTGGGGTAGCATTAATTTTTCTTCCTCACATTGAAGGTTCTAAATTAAATGGGGCTTCATTTTTAGATGGAAAGAAGATTATCTTGGCACTAATGGTTCGAGGTAGGAGTGCGGATATATTTTGGTTTAGTTTGTTTCATGAATTATTTCATATCGTAGATGAACATATAAATTCGCAAGGCAACACTACGGAAGGACAAGAGAAGGCGGCAGATTGTTTTGCAAAAGATATGCTGATAAACCCAACGGAGTATGCTGCGTTTATTAGGCAAAAGAATTTTGCGAAATCGGATATTGTTGCATTTGCAAAACGAGAAACTATTGATCCCGGAATTGTTCTTGGACGTTTACAAAAAGAAAATATTGTTAAATACAGTCAATTCCATGAATTGAAAACGCAATATCAAATAGGGAAATAAATGTAAAATTTCCGAAAGCACTTGTATTTCTTCAAAGAGAGAGGTAAAATAAATAAAGAGCAAAGCTGATTAGCGATATTACTGAAACTGCGTTTCAATAATCATATATTACTGAAACTGCGTTTCAATAATCATATATTACCGAAACTGCGTTTCAATAATCATATATTACCGAAACTGCGTTTCAATAATCATATATTACCGAAACTTCATTTCGATAATCATATATTACCGAAACTGCGTTTCAATAATCATATATTACCGAAACTTCATTTCGATAATCGTGTATTGCCCAAAATTCAATTTCGCCTTTCAAAGAAAAGAGGAAACAGCATAGGATGAAGAAACAGAATCAAAAAAAACGAGTAAGGGATGTGTATCAGTTTACTGTCAAAGACATAGACGGAAACGAGGTGTCCTTAGAGGATTACCGGGGAAAAGTGCTGCTAATCGTCAATTCGGGCATTACCTGTGGATACAATTACCAGTATGACGATTTAGAGGATCTTTATCGGAAATACAAAAAAGAAGGTTTTGAAATTTTAGAGTTTCCTTGCAACCAGTTTGGTGTTCGGGCAGAGGGCAGTAATGCAGAAATAGCAGAGTATCGTACCACCCATTTCGGCATAAGCTTCCCCTTATTTGCCAAAATTACAATAAAGGGAAAAGAGGCAGATCCTTTGTTTGCGTATTTGGAGTCACAGAGCAAGGGGCGGTTTCGATTCCAGAGGCGTATCAAGTGGAATTTTACAAAATTTCTGCTGAATCGAAATGGGAAATTAGTGATGCGTTATGAACCAACAGTAGAGCCGAGGGATTTTGACCGAAAGATAAAAGAACTGGCTTTTTCACGGATTGGAAGAGAAGCAGACAATTGGGCGGATAGCTGAGCCCTGTTCTTCGGGCGATACTGACCGAATGTTATTTCTTCGCTCAGGTATCCGTGTTCAGCGTTTTTCCGCCGAACGGTGAGATTTTGCAAAATGAAAGCATAAGTACGTTTGAACTGTGCAGTATAAAGTGTAAGCATAAAGATAAGGAGAATGTGCAGATGGAATATAATTACCAAACAAAGGACACTTGTTCCAGCAATATAAAATTTGATTTAGAGGGCGATATTGTAAAAAACATCGTATTTACAGGGGGGTGTAACGGCAACCTAAAGGCTATGAGTGTCCTTGTGGACGGTTGGACTACCGATCAGATTGAAGAAAAGTGCAAGGGGATTCAATGCGGGAGAAGAAAGACTTCTTGTGCGGATCAACTGGCTCAGGCAGTGCGGGCGGCAGCGGAAGAGAACAAATAATGTTACGGTTCAGAGGTGCCCTCTGAACGTAACGATTATGCACACAACTCGCAAAAAAGCGAGTTGGCACATGAGAAACTCGGGTTTTTCTGCGAAAAACACCTCGCGGAATGGTTGTGTATGAACTGTAACTAAATAATATCACCGAGTATAAAAAAGACGACTGAGAGGATACTATGTTTACAGCATATCCCAAGGAGGTCTTTTATGTACACTGATAAAAAGTTAAGCCGTGCCTTAAAGCATGCCACACTCCATTCCTTTGACAAAGATTCCAAATACATTTTTTTCAGCGATATTCATAGGGGAGATGACAGCGTATCGGATGAATTTGCCAGAAATCAAACAGTACTTCTTGCCGCCTTGGAGTATTACTACGAAAAGGGCTATACCTATGTGGAAGCAGGAGATGGTGACGAGCTGTGGGAATACCCGAATTTTAAGCATATCCGTTTGGCACATGGGGATATTTTTGCCGTCATGAAGAAGTTTTACGACAAAGGCCAACTGATTCTCATTTATGGGAATCATGACATAGATCGCAAGAATCCCTCTTATGTAAAGGCGAATCTGTATCGCTATTATGATGAATATAAGGGAGCGTATTGCAATTTGTTTCCGGGCATTGTTCCTATTGAGGCTCTGTTTTTGAAACATAAAACCGGAGGGCAAAAACTTTTGGTGGTGCATGGACATCAGGGGGACTTATGGAACGATCAGCTTTGGTGGTTTTCCAGACTTTTACTGCGTTATTTTTGGCGATACCTTCATGTGGTGGGTTTTCGCAATCCCGCAAGTCCTGCCCGTAATCTTTACAAGCGCCATAAGATTGAAAAGAACTACAAGCATTGGATTTTAAGGCATCATACCCCCCTCCTTTGCGGGCATACCCATAGACCCAGATTTCCCAGAGAGGGAGAATTGCCCTATTATAATACAGGCTGTTGTATCCATACTAAGGGGATTGTGGGCATGGAGCTTACGGAGGGCAAGCTGTCCATGGTGGATTGGCGTATGAAACCACAGGCTGATGGAAGCTTAAAAATGGAGCGGACGATTGTAAGGGGACCGGTGGTTTTTTAACAAAACGGAGGAAATCTTATGCAGATTGTGATTGCAGGTTGTGGAACCGTAGGCGGAACCTTAACAGAACAATTAAGTCGGGAAGGGCATGATATTACAGTAATCGACAGTAATGCTAAAAATCTGGAACGGGTGGTGAATCTGTACGACGTAATGGGCGTGGTGGGCAATGCGGCAAGCTCACAGGTGCAGAAAGAAGCAGGGATAGAGGATGCGGCCCTTATGATTGCCGTTACCACTTCAGACGAGTTGAATCTGCTGTGTTGCCTGATTGCAAAAAAAGTGGGGCATTGCAGAACCGTTGCCCGGGTACGTAATTACACCTACAATGATGATGTGGAATTTATCAAAGCAGAGATGGGCTTATCCATGATTATAAATCCTGCCCAGAGTACGGCTCTTGAATTGTCAAGACTGTTGAAATATCCATCCGCCATTAAGGTAGATACCTTTGCCAAAGGAAAAGTTGAATTACTGCAAAGTAAGATTATGCGGGGATCGCCTCTGTGTGACGGACTGATTCGGGAGATACTCCTAAAGCTTCATGTGGATGTTTTGATTTGTGCCGTAGAGCGCGGAGGGGAGGTCTATATCCCGGATGGTAATTTCATTCTAAAAGAGGGGGATGTTATTTTCATTGTAGGTGCACCGGAGAAGGCTAACGATTTCTTTCGCAAAATCGGTATGAACATGAACCAAATTCGTTGTGCTATGATTGTGGGGGGGGGTGAAACTCCCTATTATTTGGCAAAGCAGCTGTTGTCTATGAAGATTGATGTGACGATTATTGAACGGGATAAGAAACGTTGCAATGAGTTAAGCGAATTACTGCCCAAGGCACTTATTATTTGCGGTGACGGAACCGGTAAGGATTTGCTTCAATCAGAGGGCTTAGACTATACCCAAGCCTTTGTGTCTTGGCTTAACATTGATGAGGAAAATGTCATGCTAAGCCTGTTTGTACGCCGTCAGACCCAGGCAAAGCTGATTACGAAAATCCATCGGGTGGCATACAAAGACATTATCAGCAGTATGGATATTGGAAGCGTGTTCTATCCACAGAATGTTACGGCGGACTACATAAGTCAGTATATCAGAGCCATGCAAAATACGGCGGGCAGTAATATAGAAACCCTCTATCATTTAATTGATGACAAGGTAGAGGCTATGGAATTTCATATCCACAAGCAGTCCACGGTGGTGGGTGTACCTCTTATGGAACTGCGGCTGAAGAAAAATGTCCTAATCTGTGTGATTAAACGGGGGAAACGAGTGATTACCCCCGGTGGGCAAGATATGATTAAAATAGGAGATAGAGTTGTTGTCGTAACCACAAACGAAGGTTTTTCTGATATTACAGATATCTTGGAGTAACTACTTGGAGTAACTACTTATGAACTATTCAATCATTCGATATATTTTGTGCAGAGTTTTGGCATTTGAGGGTACTTTTCTTTTGGTACCGGCATTTGTCGCTCTCTGTTATGGGGAAGCGGACGGATTTATTTATCTGGGTCTAGCCATTGTATGCTTTGCCATCGGTGGGGTGGGGCGAAAGACGAAACCAAAAAAAACAAACTTTTTTGCGAAAGAAGGTTTTGTCAGCGTGTCCTTAAGTTGGATTATCCTAAGCCTTGTGGGAGCTTTACCTTTCTTTTTCACGGGAGCAATTCCAAACTATTTGGATGCCTTGTTTGAATCGGTTTCCGGGTTTAGCACCACGGGAGCGACTGTACTTACGGATGTGGAAGTCTTATCCCGTTGTAATTTGTTCTGGAGAAGTTTCACCCATTGGATGGGGGGCATGGGTGTGCTGGTTTTGATGGCGGCGATTTTACCTCTTGCAGGCAGTCATAACATTCACTTAATGAAAGCGGAAAGTGCAGGTCCTTCCGTGGGAAAATTGGTTCCTAAAGTTGGTCAGACAGCCAGAATCCTCTACGGGATTTACACGGGTATGACCGTGTTTTTGATATTGTTGCTGTTACTTTCCGGAATGCACATATTTGATGCAGTTGCAATTGGCGTGGGAACGGCGGGAACGGGCGGATTTGGGTTGTTAAACAGTAGTGCGGCAAGCTATTCTGTGGCAAGCCAAATTATTATGACGATATTCATGCTTTTATTTGGCATTAACTTTAATGTATATTTCAAATTTTTTGCCGGAAAGACAAAGGAAGCCTTGTTTCACGAGGAAATGCGCTATTTCCTCATCATTGTACTGGCGGCAATCGGACTGATCACTTGGAATACATGGGGATATTTTGATGACTTTGTTACGACGATTCAGCAAGTCAGTTTTCAAGTGGCTTCCATCATTACGACGGCGGGATATTCCACCACAGATTACGGACTGTGGCCTTCCTTTTCACAGGGTATCCTGTTTGTGTTGATGCTTATCGGTGCCTGTGCAGGCAGTACCAGCGGTGGTATTAAGGTTTCTCGTATTATCATTATGCTGAAAATGATTAAAAATGAGGTTTCCTATTTGATTCATCCCGAGCGGGTACGGCAGATTCGCATGGAAAGGCATATCCTACCGAAAGAAGTCTGGAGAGGGGTACAGGTGTTTTTGCTTGCTTACCTTGCGATTTACCTGCTGTCTTTTTTGATTATTTCCTTGGATGGCTTTGATTTTACCACGAATTTTTCTGCCGTGGCGGCGTGTCTAAATAATGTTGGACCGGGGCTTGGCAAGGTTGGTCCAAGCGGAAATTTCAGTATCTATGGCAGTTTATCAAAATGTGTGTTGATTTTTGATATGTTAGCAGGACGTCTTGAAATCTTTCCGATTCTGGTGTTACTGGCACCCTATACGTGGAAAAAAGGTCGATAATCCATTAAATTATCGACCCCTTACAGTTGAATTACCCGTTACAGCGCACACATATAGCGGCTTAACTATTATCCTTTCCGCATATAGACTTTTAAGGTCAGCGGAACGAAGATGACAAGCAGTACAAGCACACTTACTAAGGCAAGCCAAAAGTCTGTACCTACCGTACCGCTGCTTAGTATTTGTCGTACTGCTGACACCGCTTTTGACACCGGATTGATATGATCGGCAAAAAATCTAAGTGCAGTAGGTAAGGCTTCGGACGGCACAAATGCGTTTGACAAAAAGCAGAGCGGAAACATAATCAACATACCGGTTGTAGAGGCGGCAGTCGTTGAGCGTACCGAGAGTGCCACGAAAGAGAACAACCAACTTAAGCCCCATGCGATAAGTGTCATAAAGAGTATACTTGCGGCAACCGCCAATATCCCCGCTTCGGGTCGGTACCCCATGATGGCTCCCATCGAAAATATCACAATTCCGGCGATTATAAACCTTAGTATGTCGGCGAGTAAGGCTCCGGCAAGGGGTGCGATACGTGCAATCGGCATGGATTTGAAGCGATTTGTAATACTTTTGTCCATATCCTCCCGCATTTGAACGCCCACTGCGGAGCAACTTGTTACAAATGTCTGAATGAGGATACCGGGTATAATAATCGGCAAATAATTTGCGATACTGCCTGAGACCGAACCGCCGAAAAGGAAAGTGAACACAAGGGTGAACATGATGGGCATAATAGTAACATCCATAAGGGTTTCCGGGTTGCGAATGGTCTTAATCAAGGTACGGTAAGCAAAGGTAAAGACGTTCCCCACTCCTGTCCAAAAGCTCACACGATTTTTCAGTTGCCGTTCGGCCGCAGGGACGATAAGCGTATTCGTTGTCATTGTTTCGTTCATTGTCATTGGATTAGCCATTTTAGTTTCCCTCCTTGTTCTCTGCATTGCCCGTCAATGCGAAGAATACCTCATCAAGTGACGGTTGGCGGACATTTATGCTTGTCAGTTCGATTGCCGTATCTTTTAGCGAGGTCAGAATATCGGTCAATTTTTCGGTGCAAGCCATGGGTGCGGTCAATTCCGAGGCTTCTGTAATTTGAACTTTTGAGCCTAGGATACGTTCAATGATTTGTGCGGCAACCTTTACCTGATCCGGATTCTTTACTGTCAACTGCAAGGAAGAGGAGCCTACTGATTTTTTCAGACCGTCAGGGGTATCGTTTGCCACAACACGCCCCTTGTCGATCACCACAATATCGTCTGCCAGTTGATCCGCCTCATCTAAATATTGAGTTGTCAAAAGGACGGTGGAACCGTTTTTCACAAGGTTGCGGATTGTGGTCCACATCTGCGTTCTGGTTCGGGGATCAAGCCCTGTTGTGGGTTCGTCAAGGAAGATAAGGGGAGGGCTTGACAGCAGGCTTGCCGCCAAGTCAAGGCGGCGGCGCATACCCCCTGAAAATTGCGACAGCGTTTTATTTGCCGCCTCGCTTAAATCAAATTCTTCCAGAAGTTCTCCGGCCTTTTGTTTTGAATCTTTCCGGGAATACCCGTGCAATCGCCCGAAAATGGTGAGGTTTTCCATTGCGGTGAGGTTTTCGTCAATTGAGGCATATTGCCCGGTCAGACCGATTAACTGCCGCACTTTCTGTGTTTCTTTCAGTATGTCGTAACCGAAGATTTTTGCACTGCCACAGTCCGGTTTTGAAAGTGTGGCAAGCATATTGATTGTCGTTGTTTTCCCGGCTCCGTTGGGTCCTAATACGCCGCAGATACTGCCTGTGGGGATATTTAAGCTTACGCCGTCAACAGCACGGTTTTTCCCGAATGTTTTAACTAAGCCTTGTGCTTCGATTGCTAAATTTGTCATAATAAAGCCCTCCTTGTAATGTAATAAACTCATTATAAGAGAGATTTATAAACGGAGGATAAATGGAAAGTAAACGCAAGGTAAACGGAAAATTTTTATCTGCTTTATTTAACAACTTTCTGATTCTGGGGTTTATGACACCAAATGTGTGGAAGAAAGGGTGGTAGGATAATCTGTTTTTTGATAAAGTATCCTGAAAAACAATAACCAAAATCAGGACTTAAGCAGACGGCTTGATTTCTTGGGCTTGAGATTACAATGTCAGCAATCACAGATTTCGAGGTGTTTAGTTCCAAAGAAAAAATCCAACAGAGCGTATCTTCTCCTGACAGCCATGTGAGCAGCTTGCAATTCCACGTATTTTCATCGGTACCATTCGGCAAAGTGAGAGTGCGTATTCTTCCTCTTAGACAGGAAAAGCGATTACTGATGTCAGGGAAATGTTGCTTTAGATTTACATTTCCCAAAAGGAGCATTCCAAAGCAACCGAAGCTGCGATTGTTATCCTTGTGTCTGCGGTAGCTGTCATGGTCGCTGCGATGTAAACAGCGGATCATGCAGTCTTTTTCTTCCTCAATCAGGGTGCGGCAGCCCGTTCCCATAGCAAAGGCTTTGCCTGCCATAAGGCAATCGGTTTCCCGAGGGTCAGCAGAAAGAGGTACCTGCGCCATGACAATTTCGGCTTCATAGCAGCCAAAATAAAAAAGCGTGGCATTTTCGATTAAGTATCCCGCCTTGGATACAGGGATATATTCACTTTCTAAGGTTTGGATTTTTTCTAAGTCGTTTGGAGCTATGGTTTCAAAAAAATGACCGTCTTTGGGATTGTTGGAGAGCGTGTCTAATGTTGAAGAAATTCCCCTAGGCGGCAATGCTTTTGGAGAAGAGCTGTTTTGGGTGAGATTAGACAAATTAGCGGTTTTGGTGTTGCTCCTTTTCGGTGGACAGGAAATGTGAATCTCTTTTTTTTCTGCGAGATTATAGTCATTTGTTAGATCGTCCCCATTTCCGGATAGAAAATAGATCTGCTCTACACCAAGGGATTTTAGATAGGAGTAGGGTGTTTTTAGAAAAGTTGCCAGATTGGTGTCTGGCTGCTTGGCGGGGGATTCTCCTTGGCAATTGTGTTTGGTTTGCCAATTCATCAATTCTTTTTCTTGCAAATGAAGTCGTTTCTCCAAAGGAAGATAAGGCAGTACAAGGGTTTTCACTTCTCTGTGTTGTAGAATAAATAGCAGTTTTTGCACGGAATCTGTGGAAAAAGTAGCCAGAACCAACAGGTGGCAGGGAGAAGAATCGGGCAGAAAGGCAGAACAGGGTTTTGTAAGCGCAGTATTCCCTGCATTCACAGAACCGCCAGCTGTCGAGTAAGCGTTTTTCTCTTTTATAGAGTCAGTGTTTGCCGAGTAAGCATCTTTCTCTTTTGTAGAGTCGGTGTTTGCCGAGTAAGAGCTTTTCTCTTTAGCAAAATAAGTATTTGCCCGGTAAGTTTTCGCTTCTTGCATATCCTCTCTTAGCGTATCCTCTGAACACAAATAGATATAGTTTGTGGTTTGATGCAGCCCGGAATCTTGTATGCAGCCGGAATGCACGAGTCCCTGTGGTGTGGGTTCAAATAAGAACCGAAAGCTTTTGATGTCCATGTTGTTTTCCTTCCTTGTTGTCAAACGTTTTTCTTCATACGCATATCACTATACGCTGTTTTCGAAAAAAGGCAAGAGATTTGGATAAAAGACAGTTTTGGAGCGTAAATGACAGAGTTTATAAACAAAATATAAACAGTTACTATTCACAGTTCCTGTGAATAGTAACAATTATGCACACAAATCGCAAAAAAATGCGATTTGGCACATGACTCAATCGGGTTTTTCTTCGAAAAACGCCTCTCGGAACGGTTCAACCGTAAATAGTAACTATAAACAATGTAGTGTAGAAAAATTTTAATAAGTTATAAAATTAAATGCGAAAGAGGTTGAAACCTCCGGAGCATTTATTTTTTTGTAAAAAAATGAGAAATAAGCCGATTGCAACAACGAAAACAAAAAAAGAGGTAAGGAAAATGAAAAAGGATACCTACACAGTATTTGCAGTTTTGACAGATGGAACGGAAGTAACGGTATATAGCTTATACCGGAGCATAGAGGAAGCAAAAGAGGGAAAAGAAAGATTCGATAACAAGTACAATTGTTCTGAATGTTGGATTGAACGAAACTGAACAAAAAAGCGGAGTGAAAAGAAACACATATACCAAAGAAAGGAGGTGAAAAATTTGAAAGAGAAGTACAAATATTTAACCATGAAGGACAGAATACATATAGCGGAGTTGTACTTGAACGAGGAACGAACTTGTGATATTGCGGAGCGAATCGGAGTTCATGCGGCAACGATATACATAGAGTTGAAACGTGGGCAGACGGGAGAGCTTGACCGAAATAAACGACTTGCATATAATCCGGAAATAGCACAAAGGAGAGTACAAGAGGGCGTGAAACGGAGAGGTAAAAAGAGAGCATAAAAAACGGGTTTTCTCCGGTAAAACATGATAAATAAAGAGAAAATGGAAAGCAGGTGAAAATGTGACACGTGAGGACTTGAAAATCATGCAAGGGTGGAGATTGGAACGAAAGATACAAGTGACACAAACAAAAATACTTGAATGGTACCGACATTACGAGGGGAATATTTACCTTTCTTTCAGCGGCGGAAAGGATTCAACGGTGATGGGGGACTTGATGGCACAGGTATATAAATCAATGCAAGAGATTCAGAGCGATAAATGCAAAGAACTTACACTAACATTTATTGATACGGGGCTTGAATACCCAGAAATTAGAGAATTTGTGCCGGAGTTTGCAAAATACTTACGGGAAAAATACGGAATCAAAGTTGGTTTAGAAACGGTAAAACCGTCAATGAAATTTCCGGAAGTGATACGGAAATATGGTTATCCTGTCATTGCAAAAGAGGTTGCACAAACGCTTTATTCAGGAAAAAAAGGACAAAGAACGGCATTGTTAAAAATAAATGGATTAGATAAAAATGGAAATCCGTCAAAATTCCGCAAGCGGTATTTGAAATACAAGTATCTATTGGACGCACATTATCAAGTTTCAAGTAAATGTTGCGACGTTATGAAAAAGAAACCTGTAATAATGTTTGAAAAACGGACAGGAAAAAAGCCGATTATTGCGACACTTGCAGAGGAAAGCCAATTAAGAGAAAAGATGTGGATTCAAAATGGGTGCAATGCGTTTTATGCAGACAGACCGAAAAGCACACCTATAAGTTTTTGGACGGAAAAAGATACTTTACGATACTTAAAAAAGACAGGGATTCCATATGCGTCCGTGTATGGTGAGATTGTAGAGCAGGACAACCAATTATCATTCATAGATGATGGAAACGAATCGATTCATACAACGGGTTGCGATAGGACAGGTTGCGTGTTTTGTATGTTTGGGATAATGAGCGACAAAACACCGAACCGTTTTCAACGCATGAAAAATACGCACCCGAAACTATATGAATATTGCATAGGCGGTGGGATTTATGACGAAAGCGGAATGTTGCAACCGACAAAAAACGGGTTAGGAATAGGGAAAGTCCTTGATTATATCGGGATTCCATACTAGAGATAGAGAGGGAAAATAATGACATTCGCAGAGATTGAACAAAAAATCAAAGAAAAAGAAAAGGAGAAACAAACCATGCAGGAGAAAATCCAAGAATCATCATTAGCATTACTGGAATTGCTTAACATTGCTATCGGGAAAATAAAGGAGCAAATGAAAGAATACGCAAACACTCCGGAGGAACTAGAAAAGAGCATTCGCGTACTCAATGGAATTGGAGCAGACCTTGAGCGGATTCAACGGTTATCGTTAAAAAAACCACTCACGGATTGGGAATAATAGCTATTCCCTAATCCATTCATCAAGATTTTGTGGAACGTGTAACATCTCTTCGTTGGATAACTGATACACGTCCCACGCAGGACAACCAGTAAATTGTTGAAACACATTGTCGGCTTCGGCTTGGGGAGTGTCGCAAGTTTCCCAAATAACGCCATTGTGTTTCATGCCGTACAAACCTTTGGGGGTTTGTACAATGCTTATTCGCCCTACTGGACTATCATAATACCACAAAATTTCACCCCCTTTCAATTTTCAGTATAACACGAAAGGGGGAAGAGGGAAACAAGAAAAAAACAGAGAGAAAAGAGAGGGTAAATAATGGATTTTGAAACAATTGCCGTAGATTTTGACGGAACGCTATGCGAAAATAGGTTCCCGGAGATTGGGGAACCGAAACCGCTTGTAATTGAGTATATAAAGTGGAAAGCGGCAGCGGGTGCAAAAATAATACTGCATACTTGCAGAGAGAACGGGGAGCGACCGTTGCTTCAGGAAGCAATAGATTTTTGCAACGCACAAGAAATACCGCTCTATGCGGTCAATGAAAATCCGGACAACCAGTTTTCCGAGCAATACGGAACAGGAACAGGGAGAAAAGTATTTGCAGATTTATACATTGATGATAAGGCGGTAACACCGGAGGACATTGAAAAGGAAATGTCAATGGAGAAGCTACGTCAGAACCTAACAAGTATGTTCGAGAAATCAAACCCTTTCAAAAAATAGGAAAACAGAAGCGAGAAAAAAAGAAACAGAGAAGAAACAAACAAAAAATAAAAGGGGAAGTAATGCCATCACACCAATTTGAGATGATTGTATTATGTGTGAAATTAAATGAAATTAAAATACAAAGAGATGGTTTTTGACGATTTTACAAAAAATGAAAATCATATTGAAAATAATGTTGATGAGTATTGGACGCAGATATGTAAAAGTTGCACTAAGAAGCACGAAATTGAAGAAAAATTACTTGATGAAGCAGGGAGTGGGATATGCGGAGTTGAGGGGTGCGAAAACGAATCAGATTATTACCTTGATTTTCCAAAGGGAATAGTAGTAGAAATAATATTATATGGAGAGAGGACTTCTTAAAATAATCACAAATATTAAAATCAGGAGGAAACAAAAAATGCTAAACGAAAGAAATGTTGTTGTATTTGACAATGCGGGGATTCCGTCAATCATGGTGCGATTCGATAAATGTACGAATGCAGAACTTTTTAAGGGAGGTTCAAATGAAACACACCCGGCATTTATCATTGACGGGGAGGAAGTGGATGAAATCTATATCGCAAAATATCCATGCACCATGATAAACGGAAAACCGTACAGTTTGCCATACGTGAAACCTGCAACAGAAATCGACCTTGATACGGCAGCAGGCGCTTGCTTTTCAAAGGGTGAGGGTTGGCACTTATTGACTGCGCCGGAGTATGCACTTGCCGCACTTGAAAGCGTAAAGGGAAATACTTTGCCACGAGGAAATACAAACTGCGGGAAAAGTCACAGCCACCCGGAGGAAAAGGGGGAGTGTTATGACGGTTACAGAACGCTCACAGGTTCGGGACCGTCAACATGGGCGCATGACCATACGCCATTTGGGGTATACGATATAAACGGAAATATATGGGAGATGTTAGCGGGATTACGATTGATGGGCGGAAATGTTCAGGTTATAGAGAACAATAACGCTGCAAACCCGATTGATGTAAGCAAAACAAGTCAATTGTGGAAAAATGTACTTGTAGAGGGAAAGCCAGTACAGTTTATTACAGAAAATGGAGTAATAAAGTTGACAAGCGGAAAAGAGGATTGCGAGGGTTGGGACGGTTGCTTCTGGAAAAATTTGAAAAGCGACATAACGCCGACGGAGCTTATGAAAGCACTTGCCCTCTATCCGGAGGATAAAGAAAGCATGGAATCGTACTTATACGTTGATGGAGAAGGAGAGCGGTTGCCTATCCGCGGCGGGTCTTGGAGCTCCGGGGCGAGCGCGGGCGTGTTCGCGCTCGGTTTGTTTGACCCGCGTTCCTACGTCGCCGCGAGCATTGGCTTTCGTTCCGCTTTTTACCGAAAAACTGATAACCGAACGACTGATTAACTGTTTGGTGCGTGAAAACGCACCAAGAACACCAAAAACAAAAAAGTAACGCCACGCACTCGATTAGCCGTCAAGTGTGAGCGTTACCTCCGAAGTAATTTACAACGATTAAAACCACTATCATTGTATCACAACTTCGGTGTATTTGTCAAGGTTTTATCAGAAAAAACGCCGTAAAAATCGGGCGTTTCGGGCTTGTAATGGTGTTTAACACTTAAACGAAGCAGCAAAATAAGACCGATAACAACGAGGGGGTGAAATGATGAGATGAGAACATTTATCAGAGAGAAAAAAATATATTGTGGTGAGGATTACCTAGAGGTTGATATATTCAACTATACGAAAACAGAGGAAGAAAGAGCAAGAAGAGGAGAAAGGAGCAAGAAAGAGATTGAAAGCACACAAAAGCAAATTGATTGGAATGAACAAAACAGCCGAAGGAGGTTCTTGCAACTGGTGCATACCAATTTTGGAGAGGGAGATTTACATATATCTTTGACTTATTCGGAGGGAAACTTACCATCAAGCATTAAGGAAGCAGAGAAAGAGGAAAGGAACTTCTTACGGCGTGTGGCGTATAGGAGAAAGAAAAAGGGATTAGAAGCACTAAAATATATATCAATACCAACGTGTACATACAAGAGAGATGGAGAAACACCCGCAAGAGTACATCACCATATTATCATGAACGGTGGAATTACCCGTGACGAAATAGAGGATTTATGGAGAAAGCGAAAGAAGAAAGGACAGAAAAAAGGGGACAAGATAGGATATGCAAATGCAGACAGACTACAGCCGGAGGAAAATGGACTTGTCGCACTTTGTGAATACCTAGCAAAACAAGCGAAAGGAAAAAAGCGTTGGAGCGGTTCACAAAATCTTGATAAGCCGGAATCCGTGCCACTTGACCCGGAAACACCGAAAGAAGCAGACAAAAGCAAATTTTCAACCTCATCAAACATAAAAAGACCATGGAGCAGAACAAACGACCATAGGTTCAGCCGAAAAGAGATTGAAAAAATAGCAAAAGTACCACCAGACCCGAAGTATTGGGAAAAGAGGTACCCGGGTTATAAGATAATGGGACAAGGATACGGGTACAAAGCAGTATACAGCGATTTAAGAGGGTGGGCATTATACCTAAAAATGAAAAGGTACTGAAAGAATCGAAAAGGAGGGAAAAAATGCTAGAAATGAATCGTCTTTACAATATGGATTGCATGGAGGGTATGCGTGAGTTACCGGATAAGTTTTTTGACCTTGCTGTTGTTGATGTGCCATATGGAATCGGGGAGGACGGAAGTAAAAACAAAGAACGCAGTAAACTAGCGGTTGCAAAGAATTACAAGGCGTTTCATGGTAACGATTTACAACCGCCGGAATGCGAATATTTTACAGAACTTATGCGTGTTAGCAAAAATCAAATCATATGGGGAGCGAACCATTTTATAAGCCGGATTCCGGTTGATAGCCATTGTTGGATTGTATGGGATAAGGAAAATGGGGAAACAGATTTTGCAGATTGTGAATTGGCGTGGACTTCGTTTCATACCGCAGTACGCCGTTTCAAGTACAGATGGCACGGTATGTTACAAGAGGATATGAAAAACAAAGAAATACGCATACACCCGACACAAAAGCCGATTGCACTCTACTCATGGATATTATCAAAATACGCAAAAAGAGGGGATAAGATACTTGATACACACGCCGGGAGTGCGTCAAGCCTGATTGCGTGTTACAGAGCGGGACTCGATTTTATTGGATTTGAGATTGATACCGAATATTACACCGCCGCAAATATGAGGTTGACGGTGGAAATGGAGCAAATACGGATTAATTTTGATGAGTTACAAGAAGAACAAGAGGAGTATACACAAAGTTCGATTTTTGAGGGGGGGGGGTGATAAAGGTGTTAAGGATTAAAGAAGAATCGAAAAAAGAACTAAGGGAGTTAGGGTATAAGAAATGCAAGGGTGAATATGGAAAAGCAGGATTGTATTATAAATGCTTTTCGGTAGGAGTACAAGTGATGTTCATGGGGGATGGAATATACATCATGGATTGGAAGTCGGATGACCCACGCATTCACAAAAGAGCAAATTGCAGATACAGCGAAAAGATAAGTGTTTATGGTGAGCTTTTCGAGCTTATAAATTTGGGATACGTGGAGCGATATTTCTAAGAAAGTAGAGCAGGAGGAAGAAAAATGAGAGTAAACAAAGTGCATATAGCGACGGTAATCGTATCAATCATTATCGGATTGCTTATTACAAATCATGCAATGGCAGCAGGAAAAGGGTATCAGAAAATAGAGCAGACAGAGAACGCAAAGGTTATCGAACTTACAAACAGGGTGGCGAAAATCTACCCGGTAGCACCCGAACTAATCCAAGCAATCATATTTTACGAATCATCAAACCGTATGGAAGTAAAAAGTTCCATTGGTTGCGTGGGATATATGCAACTCTATCCAAAGTATCAGAAAGCAAGAGCGGACAAGCTAGGGGTGAGCATATATGACACATGGGGGAATATATTGACCGGAACCGATTATCTGATAGAGTTGTGCGAAAAGTATGAAGATGTGGCGGTGGCACTAGCATACTACAACGGTGACAGCAAGGCGGGGCGTGATGGGTACATAAGTAACTTTGCGGAAAATATCTTGAATCTATCACGATTGTTGGAGGAAAAACATTATGGAAAGTGAAAAGTTTGTAACCATTGGCGATAGCTACTATCTGTTTCTAAAGGGATTAGAAGCAGAGAATATAAGATTGAGAGAAAAATATAGGAAAACGATTAAGTTCGTGATAGAAAAAGAAAAGCCGCCATGCAAACAATCACAATGTTTTTATGAAAAAAATAAAGACTTCTGCAAAGATTGCGAAACGGAACATGATAGTAAGAATTCAGATGAATGTATTGATTGTTTTGAAGAGTACATAGACGATTTTTATTAAAAAAGTACAATCAATTAAACTTGGATTGGAGATAAAATGGTTGATAAAACGGATATTGAGGTAAAGTTTTTTCTAAAACAAACAGAAGGAGAAATTATGAGTTGTTTGGCAACAAAATGTAATAGGTGTAAACGCGACAGCGTATTAGCAATGCAAGAACTTGAAAAGAAATACAATGAAACAATGCGGTTTGCGATAGAAACGTTCGTGTCACCGTTAGAAATGTCAGATGATGAGAGAAAAATGCTTACAGAAGATAATGAATATGGGTACACAGAGTATCTTTATGAAAAGTATATTAAGCATGATGGAGTATTAAAAGAATAAGATGGGAGGGAAATAAAGTGAGAAGGTTGACGTATTACAACGAGAAGTTTGAAATTTATGACTTGAATAAAAACAAACTGACTTCTAATGTATTGGAACGGCTTGGAAAGTATGAGGATACCGGGATTTCACCGGAACAAATACACGAGATGGACAAGCTGTACAGAGAAAAATGTGAAGAGGTGGCAGAACTTAAAGAATTGTTACAAGCCGAACAAAAAGCACACCTATCGATTGAAAAAGGTTTTCACGAAAGGGTTAGGGAATTGGAGGGGAGGGATTATGTATAGGACATTTGGACATGATGGGATTCCAAGCGAATGGAAACCGATACCGAAAAAAACAAGAAAAATATGCGGAACGTGCAAATGGCACGAATTTGAAAACATTGATGATGGTTGGGTGTGTGTAAATGATGAAAGTGAATACATAGCAGACTGGACGGAACACAACCATTCATGTGAGGAATGGGAGAAAAAGGGAAGCACAGAAGAATGATAAAAAGAGAGAGTAAGATGGATACAAATCTTGATTTGATGGAGGGGCAACAAATGAGATACAAGACGTGCGAAAATTGCGGAGCGAACCTTGACCCATGCGAGCGTTGCGATTGCATGGACGAAAAGAATAAGCATAGCGAAAAGGAAAAAGTAAGCGTAACAATGCTATACAGACCGAGGAGGGAAAAGAACAATATGCCGTATGAACGGAGGAGAGGTGCTTGACCGATTGCGAGTGAAACAACAGAAAAGTGAGGGAGATGAATGGTAGACAAACAAAAAGCCCGACAAAAATACCAAAATACCGTAAATAATGCACAGGGGCAAGCATTTGAGGGATACATAAAGGCGGCGTGTGGTTATTACGAACGAGACAAGCGGGCGGTGATAGATAAAACACCGGAGCCATTCAGAGTAATAAAAAAGCAGCGGGACGGGATTTTTACAGGAAGGTTTATAGCACTTGCACAACCGGACTTTCAAGGGACATTGTCCGGAGGGAAATCAATTGTTTTTGAAGCGAAATACACCACAACCGACCGATTAAAGCAAGGAGTGTTGACACAAAAGCAAATAGAAATGCTTGAGTTCCATGCAAAACTTGGAGCAATAGCGGGCGTATGTGGAGGGATAAGAGATAAATTCTATTTTGTTCCATTGGGCGTATGGAGGGACATGAAAGAGCGGTACGGAAGAAAATACGTCACGCAAAAGGATTTAGAGCCGTACCGGGTGAAATTTACGGGAGCAGTATTGTTTCTTGATTATATGTGCGAAAAGGGGGAAGCAACGGTTGAAAAGAATTACTTTGGGTAGCTTATTTGACGGAATCGGCGGATTTCCACTTGCCGCACAGCGGTGCGGAATAAAAACCGTGTGGGCTTCGGAAATCGAGAAAAACTGCATTGAAATTACAAAACGGCACTTTCCGAGAGTGCAACAACTAGGAGATTTAACAAAAATAAGTGGAAAAGATATTTTGCCAGTTGATATTATAAGCTTTGGAAGTCCGTGCCAAGATTTAAGTATAGCAGGAGGACAAAAAGGACTTGATGGGGAGCGGAGCGGGTTATTCCGTGAAGCGATAAGAATTATTTACGAGATGAGGGAAGCGACAAATGGAAAACAACCAACTTTCATTATTTGGGAAAACGTACCCGGAGCATTCAGCAGTAACAAAGGAAATGATTTTCGGACAGTCCTTGAAGAAATCACAAAGACCAGTATTCCAATGCCTAAAAGTGGAAGATGGGCAACTGCCGGAATGGTTGGAGGTAGGGAAGGGGGAGCAAGTGTCGCATGGCGGCAACTTGATTCGCAGTATTGGGGAGTTCCCCAACGTAGAAAACGAATCTTCCTTGTGGGAGATTTTAGAACCGAAAGCACACCACAAATACTCTTTGAGTGCGAAAGCGTGCTTGGGTATGTTAAAAAGGGCAGAAAAGAGAGGGAAAAAGTTGCCGGAGCTTTTATCAGCAGTATTGAAAATACAAGCGGGGAAGATAAAAGGGAAAGTGTTATTGATTTTGGAGGACAAGGAGCAAGAGTAAGGATAAACGCGGACAAGAGTGCCACATTATGCGGGTTTGGAGGAGGTGGGGGAGCAAAAACAGGGCTTTACTTGATAAACGAAGCAACGGGATTTTTAGACCGAAACTCCGAAAAAGCACATTCGATAGGATATGAAAACGAAAAAAGCCCGTGCTTGCGTGCAAGTATGACACCATCTGTAATTTCGACGCACCCAATCAATTTACAAGTAGCAACAAGACATAAAAAGCTTGGAGAGGGTACGGGGCTTGGGGTAGGGCAAAATGAAGAACCTGCATACACTTTACAAGCAGCACATAGTCACGGTGTATTTGCCACATACGAAGCGGTAATAAATGACCAAGGAGGGAGTGTTATGGATATTAGCGAAAACGGAATCGTTCCAACGCTTCGGGCGCAAACACACGGACACCCACCGATTACATTTGCCGTATATCCGATAAGGGACCCGCAGTTAAACCAAAACGCCAATGGATTTATTATAAGTCCGGAGGGTGAGCCATCACCGACATTATCAGCAACGGACAGACACGCCGTAGCATTTTTTGAAGCATATCAACATCACGGTTATAGATATGCAGAAAAAACAGGACCACCCACATCAGGACAAAACAGCCACATACGAGGAGATACGCCGATAATTCAAAAATGTTACACGCCGAGTAGTCACGGAAATTATGCGGAGGGTATAGGAACACTCCGAGCAAACGGAGGGGACTATGGAGGGGGTTCGGAAACATTGATTGTAGTATTTAAGAAACTTGCTTTTTATGTGAAATACTCTTTGCGAAAACTTACACCACTTGAATGCGAGCGGTTGCAAGGATTCCCGGACAATTGGACAAAATACAACACCAAAGGAGAGCAGATTGCCGATACACCACGTTATGTAGCATTAGGCAATAGTTTAGCCGTACCATGTGCGGAAAGAGTTTTTAGGGGTATTGTGGCGGTTATGAGAGGGGGATTATAAAATGTGGTTAGGAGAGTTGATTACTGTTTTGTGTTTTATGCTTATAACAATACGAATCGGAGTTAAAAAGAAACTTAACAGATATATGAGAGAAAATGCACACGAAAGAAAATTAAGCATGGCGGCACAAGATGAAAAAAGGATGAAAAAGGCGGATAGAAAATACAAGAGATTGTTGACTTACAAGTTAGTATATATGGCAGCGGGGTTGATTGAAGCGGTATTGCTTTTCCTTGTTTTTGCATGGGCAATATATCTTGTCGGAGCTTTTATTACAGGACATCTTGTGCTTTTGGGTTATCCGGTATGGTAATTACACATTGCGAGAAATGCGGAGGTAAAAAAGTGGAGGGATTTGCCACTTGTCCATCATGTATGCGAAAAGCCGGAGAAAAGGAAAGCGAGGTGAACGAAGCGGAGGGGATTTTGGATATTGCAAATATTATCAATATGCGAGATACGGGAAAAAGTAAGCGTTCTGCCATTGAAAGCATATTGAGGATTATGGAAAGGGAAGGGGTAAAGTTTTGACCAAGCAGGAATATGACAAGAGAAACCTACAAAAGAAATGTGACTTAGTAACAGAATCGCTTGAAAAGCCACCAAGAAGCCGGAGGGAAAAGGACATTTTTAACCTAAAATATATGCTTTACGGAATCGGACATGAAAGCATATGTTTTAGAAGTGGTTGCGTATCAAGTCTAAAAAGGGCGATAGCGCGATTGGAGGAAAGCAATTGAGTAAGAAGAAAAAGCGAAAAAAACACCATCAGAAAAAGAATGTACAGAACGCAAAGAAACCAGAAGCAAATCTATTACAGCAATGGCTTGATGAAATCAACAAATTAAAACCAATTGCGGAAAAGGTGCAGCGGGCATTAGAAGCACAAAGAGAAAGGGAAACACAAAGAGAAAGGGAAGCAGAAAACAAATAAACAAGAAAGGAAGGTTAAAAACCATGATACACGCATTGAAAATCAAACCAAAATTTTTTGAAGCCGCAGTAAGTGGAAAAAAGACCTTTGAAGTTCGCAGGAACGACAGAAATTTTAGGGAAGGTAGCTTTATCGCATTAAACGAGTATGACAATGAAATCATGGACGGAATCACAAACGAAAGTGAGCGGTACACCGGGCGGAGTGCATTATTTAGAATTTCATATATTCTTGACAACACAGAGTATTGCAAAGAGGGATATGTAGTTTTAGGTATCAAGCCTTGCTTTATAGAGAGCGAAAGAAGCGGGGAGATTACAACAAATTACGGTCAGGAGGGAGTACAATGAAACTTAAAACAATAGCGTCGATATTTAACAGGAATAAGCAACTTACAATCTATACAACCGAAAGCGGAGAACAATGGTTAAGCAACGGTATGGCAATGTATTCTTTGCGAGGTATGCCGTACATGGAATCGGAAACGATTTTGCGGATTTTCGACGTACCACCGGACAAAAGAAGTAAATGGTTTTGCAATGAGAGCAAAATGACAAGCACGGTTGAATACGAGGACAATACGGAAAACGAAACGGGAATGGAGCCGTTAAATGTAAAAATAGAGTGGTTAGATGATAAATATTGGTTTTTCCAAGACGGTAAGAAAATTTATGGGTTTAAGGAGGAATACATAAAACCACTTCTTGACGAACCGGACTATCTCACCTACCACAAGAGAGAACTTGATTGCGGAGTATTTGTGCTTGCCTGTAAAATTGGATTCGAGATTAAGGCTATTATTTTCCCATGTGCATTGCACAAAGAAAAAAAGCACACAGAGGAAATAGAACAAATAGCGAGGTTGTATAAGTCAATGCAGTTGGAGCAGACTGCAAATGCCGATTATGAGTTTTACGGGACAAATGAGCAACCGGGAGGGGTAGACCCGGAAACAGGAGAAATCTTAGACGGACAAGAGAGTTTTGGGGAAGAGTTACTATAAAAAGCAAAGGAAGGTACAACGAATGAAAACCATTAGCATTATCAACTTAAAAGGCGGAGTAGCAAAAACAATATCAGCCGCAAACATAGCACATATTTTAGCCACAGTACACGGAAAGCGAGTTTTGCTTATTGACAATGACAAGCAAGGAAACATATCAAAAATGTTTCGGATTCACAGATACGAGAATCCGAGTATAGCGGAACTTTTGACGGGGCGAAATGCGAATATATATGAAATCATAACGCCGTCACAGTATGAAACGCTTGACATTATACCCGCCAATATGACACTTATTAAGGCAAATTTAGAAGTATTACTTGACCCGAGCCGGCCGCAACAAACAAGGCTTCGGACGGCATTAAAGGGAATAGCGGGAGATTATGACTATTGCGTAATAGATTGCGCCCCGGATATAAACATTAGTACCATTAACGCCCTTGTGGCTTCACAGGAGGTATGGATACCGATTAAGATTGATAACTTCGCATTTGACGGGTTGGCGGAGTTAAAAGAGCAGATTGAAAATATAAAAGAGGATTTTAACCCAGAGCTTTCTTTGTACGGTTGCTTTGTAACATCATACCAAAACAATGAGGTAAACAGACAAGGCGAAGCGTGGTTGCATGAGCAAAAGGATTATCCGGTTTTTCATACACATATACGCCGAACGGAAAAGGTGGACGAAAGCACATTTGCAAATGCACCGATTCTTGAATATTCAAGGCGTTGTGGAGCGGCGAGAGATTATCTTTCTCTTGTGACGGAGTATTTAGAAACCGTGTCCGATTCGGACACAAGAGGGGGTAAATGATATGGCGGGAAAATTCAACATCAATCAGCTTTTAAGCGGAACATCAATACAGGAGGGGGAAACGCCACACGCAGCGGGAGCGGAAAAAGATACGATACGCCGACATATGCTTAAAGTGATACCGATAAAAACAAGTGACCTGATACCGTCGAAAAATAATTTTTATTCGGTTGACAAAATCGGAGAACTGAAAAACTCCATTGAGATGTTCGGCGTTCTCCAAAATTTGACCGTAAAGAAATTGTCTGGAGGAAAGTATGAAATCATAGCAGGACACCGCAGACACCAAGCTTGCATGGAACTTGTAAAAGAGGGAAAGACGGAATTTGAGTATATACCGTGCGGCATACAAGCCGAGCGGGACGAAATAAAAGAAAAAATCTTGCTGATTATGACAAACAGCACGACGCGCGAACTGTCCGATTGGGAAAAGATGAAACAGGCGGAAGAATTGCAAAAGTATTTTGCAGAACTGAAAAAACGAGAAAACTTGCCGGGACGTGTCCGTGATTTGGTTGCCGAAGCACTAAATACATCATCAACACAGATTGCCAGAATGAACGCAATAACAAACAATCTTTCTGACGAACTAAAAGATGAATTTCAAGGCGGGAAAATTGGATTATCGGCGGCTTATGAGTTATCCGGTTTGCCGGAGGAAAAACAACAAGAAGCAGCGGAGGAATTTAGGAAAAAGGGCGAGTTGTCCATCGATGACGTGAAGGAGAAAAAACAGGAAATAAAGCCGACCGTCACACCGCCGATAGATACAAACGAATCGGAAAGTTCAACAAAGGACAAAGCAAAGAACGTATGGGAAAGATTTTTAGACAGCATGAAAGAAGAGCGAATTACACCAACCATGCAAAAGACGTACAAAGAGCCGGAGAATTACGCCAAAGAACAGCAAAACTTTGAGGAAAGGAAAGAGGAAGAACAAGAAACTGCCGAACATAAGGACTTTGCAGACATGAGCGAGGAAGAAAAGGCAGAATCCGCAATAGATTTTTTGAACCAAAAGCGTTTTACACTCTTTACGCCCGGAGAGGATACAAGGGTTTTTGATTTCATCATTGAGATGCTTGAATATTACACCGAAACAAGGGATTAAAATAAACCAAGTGGGATTTGCACGATAAAAAACGCTATAGCAGAAAAGAGAACTTCAAGCAGGGGAGGGAACGGAATTTATGGAGCGGGAGCAAGCCAAAAAAATACTGATATTTTGCAGAAGCATTGAAGGGGAAATGTCATACAACAGAAAGCGGCTTCGTGAGTATGAGGAAGCATATTACACACGAAGCGGCAGAGGGGGAATTGACGGTATGCCAAAAAGCAAGTACAAAACATCAAGCCCGACAGAAATAACTGCAATGAACATACCGGATTCGGCAAGCGGAAAAATGCGTGATTTAAGAATACGAATTGAACAGCTTGCAGACCTGAAAGCAGAAATCATGAAAGAACTTGACCGCTTGACCCTTACCCAAAAGAGTATATTGCACGATTTTTACATACTTGGAATGCAATGGGTACAAATATCGGAACGGATTCATTATAGCGGCACACAATGCAAGAAAATACGCAACCGAGCCATTGATAATTTGGCAAAAAGTTTCGATAAAAACGGGTATATAAAAAATTTCAATTACCCAAATTGAAAGAGTGTCCGCAAGTGTCCGTTTTTTATGATAAAATTATATCGTTGGCAAGTGTCGATAAATGCAAATTTCATAGGTGGTGTTCAGCAACGAACTTCGGGTTAGCCTTGGAGTTCGTTTTGCGTTGCACTTCCGCACTTTATACGAAGGGGTAAATAGAAAAACAAACGAATAGGGGGAGTGTACCAAATGGCAAGGGCTAAGAATCCGGACCGTGAGAAAGCGAAAAAACAATGGATTGAAAGCGGTGGAAAAGTAACAATAAAAGAACTTGCAACGGCGTACAGCGTACCCGAACAACGTATACGCAAGTGGAAGAGTATAGACAAATGGCAGCAGGACTTAACCGAACCGAAACCAGTACAACAGACGAAAGAGCGGGGCGGACAAAAGGGAAATCAAAATGCAGCAGGAGGCGGCGCACCAAAAGGGAACAGTAACGCCGAAACGCACGGAGCATACGCAAGGGTACATCTTGAAAGCCTAACAACAGAGGAGCGAGCATATATAGAGGGCTTGACGTTAGAATCAGAAGCCAATATGTTACGAGAACTTCAACTACTCTTTGCGAAAGAGCGTGACTTAACAAGAAAGATAAAAGAGTATGAGAGTGCCGACCCGAACACCTTATACATAGACAGAGTTGTTGAGATGTTTGCACCGAAAGGGAAAGAGGGAAATGGAGAGAGCGGAAACAATAGAAGCAAAGAGGAATTAAAAACGACTATGAGAACCGTCATAAAGGCGAGTCCGTTTGAAAGAGCAATGAAACTGGAAGCCGAGTACAACAAGAACCATGGGCGTATCTTAAAACTTATTGATTCCATGCGAGCGTATGAGGTAGACAAAAAACGGATTGACCTTGACGAACGCAAGCACACACTCACAAAGCAAAGATTATCAGGCGAGTACAACATAGACCCGGAAACGGGAGCGATTAACGACACAGAACAAGCAGATGGTGCAGAGGATACAGAAGAATAAGAGATAGAAAAGCATTCATGTAGACCATATGAAAAGAATGACGGGGAATAGGTACTTTGAGGGGATATTCACCCCTTGCGGGTACGAAGACCCCAAGGGGTGCCTAGATACAAAAAAATAAAAAACGCTTCCGCAAATTTTTTAGAGGGGTATTTTAGGGGGTATCAAAAAGTGTAAAAGGGAAGTAAAGGGGGTATCCTCTTGAAATTATATGACACAAAAGCAATCGCACGGATTCTTGACTTGACCGAGCGGAGAGTGCGGCAACTGAAAGAGCAAAAAATCATAGCGGAGTACAAAGATGTGCCGGGGCTTTATGAACTTACCACTACCGTACACGCATACGTCAACTATCTGCGGAAGCGAAACCCGGAGAGCGGGGAGGATATAGACTACAATACAGAACGGGCGAAGCTGATACGAGCAAAGAGGAAAAATGAGGAATTTGACCTAGGGGTAAAAGAGGGAAACTTGCACACGTCCGAGGATATACAAACGGTTATGACGGATATGCTAATCAATTTCAAGAGCCGTTTAATGGCGATACCATCAAAACTCTCTCCCGTATTATCTAAAAAAACGGATAAGGCAGAGATTCATAGGATATTGAAAGATTCCGTTGATGAAGCCTTAAATGAGCTTTCTGATTTTGATAAAACATTTAGCGAGGAAAGGGAAGCGGAAAATGAAAACAGCAACCCGTAACTTATTTAAGCGTGTATTTTTAGTTTTAGAGCCGCCGCCCGATATGACAATGGCACAATGGGCAGATGAAAAGCGGATATTATCAAAAAAGACATCCGCCGAACCGGGGCGTTGGAAAACAAGCAAAGCGCCGTACCAAAAGGATATTATGAATGCCATTTCAGATGTAAGCGTGGGAAAAGTCGTTGTAATGTCAGCGGCACAAATAGGGAAAACAGATGGATTCATACTAAACCCGATAGGATATTTTATGGATTATGACCCGTCCCCGATTATGATAATGCAACCAAATTTACAAATGGGCGAAAGCTTCAGCAAGGATAGATTAACGCCTATGTTACGGGATACGCCCGCACTTCGGGAAAAGGTAAATGATAAGACCAGAAACAGCGGAAACACGATTTTGCACAAAGAATTTCCCGGAGGACACGTTACAATCGTTGGGGCAAACTCACCATCGGGGCTTAGAAGCCGTCCGATTCGGATATTACTTGCGGACGAAATAGACGGGTATCCCGCAACCGCAGGAAAAGACGGAGACCCCTTATTGCTTGCTTCCAAAAGACTTACGACCTTTTGGAATAAAAAAGAGGTTTTCATATCAACGCCAACGGTAAAAGGAACATCAAGGATTGAAATAGAGTTTGAAAACAGCACACAAGAAGTTTGGCAAGCACCTTGTCCATCATGCAAAGAACTGCAAGAATTGGAATGGGGACAAGTGAAATTTAACAAAGACAACCTAAGCGAAATTGAATATATCTGCGTAAAATGCGGTGCCATACAAAGTGAAGTGGAATGGAAAGAGCAGTATGTCAACGGGAAATTTGAACCAAGGTTTCCGGATAGGAAAGTAAGAGGCTTTTATTTGAATAGCCTTGCTTCCCTCTTTATCGAGTGGAGAGAGATTGTTGAAAAGTTTTTAGTTGCAAATGAGGAAAAGAAAAAAGGAAATATTGAACTCTTAAAAGCATGGACGAATACCGAAATGGGGCAGACATGGGAGGAAGAGGGAAGCGAGATTGAGCATGATACACTTTACAACCGGAGAGAAAAATATAATTGCGAAGTCCCGGTTGAAGTGATTTGCCTAACGGCAGGAATTGATACGCAAGATGATAGGTTCGAGATTGAGGTTGTTGGGTGGGGTGCCTCCCGTGAAAGTTGGGGAATCAAGTATCAAATCATTTACGGGGATTTGAAACAACAAAAGGTATGGGACGAATTAGACACCTTTATCAATCAAACGTTTACCAGAGCAGACGGAGCAAAGCTTAAAATAATACGTGCTTGTATGGATAGCGGTGGGCATTTTACAAATCAAGTATACAAGTTTTGCAAAGTGCGGTATGCCCGTGGAATACTTGCAATAAAAGGGCGTGGTGGTTTTGATGTGCCGTATATCGGAAGAGCGACAAAGAACAACAGGGTGCAAGCACCGCTTATTCCGTTGGGTGTTGACACGGGAAAAGCCCTTATATACCAAAGTCTTGATGTACAGGAAGAGGGAGCAAACTATTGCCATTTTCCAAAGGATAAGACGGCAGGATATACGGAAGATTATTTTAAGGGATTAACAGCAGAACGCATGGTATTGACCTACAAAAAAGGAAAAGCACAATACATTTGGAAACTAAAAGAGAACGGGACAAAGCGAAATGAGCCATTTGATTGCCGAAATTATGCACAAGCCGCACTTGAAATATCGGGAGTTGCACTTAAAAAGCAAGAGAAATCAGAAACCGCACCGCAAAGGAAGCGTGGGCGCGGTGTTCGCAGTCAGGGGGTATAAAATGGCGGCAATATCACTAAAAGAAGCAGAAAAGCATTTGAAAATATGGCTAATGGCGGAACTTGAAATAGCAACAAGTCAAAGTTACAAGATTGGGACACGCTCATTGACCAGAGCAGACTTAAAAGAGGTTCGAAATCAAATTGAGTATTGGCAAAAAAAGATTGCAGAGATTGAAAGCGTAAAGAGTAGAGGTGGAAGAAACCGAGTTATGAGGGCGATTCCACGCGACATTTAAGGAGGTGATATGTTTTGAATGTATTAGATAGGGTTGTTGCAGCTATATCCCCACAAGCGGGAGTAAGACGTGCCGCCGCCAGAAAAAACATGAACATCATAAACAGCGGATATGGAAATTACGGGGCTTCACATACAAAAAAATCACTTTTGGGTTGGTTGTACAGAGGTGGGAGTGCAACGGAGGACATAGAGGGGAATTTGTCTACCTTGCGGCAACGCTCACGAGATTTATACATGGGTGTACCGCTTGCCACAGGGGCATTAAAAACAATGCGTACAAACGTGGTGGGTTCGGGACTTGTCCTTAAAAGTCAAGTTGATTACGAGTATTTGAGATTGACCGAGGAACAGGCGCAAAAACTGGAAAGCGAAATTGAAAGAGAGTTCGCTTTATGGGCGGAATCCGATTCTTGCGATATAGAGCGGATTGATAATTTCTATGAGATACAGCAACTTGCATTCCTGAATTGGCTTTTGAGTGGGGACGTTATCACGCTTTTACCGAAAACAAAGCGAATAAATATGCCGTATGATTTGCGTATACGCTTAATTGAATCCGATAGGCTATGCAATCCGAGAGATAAAGAACACGACCCGAACATGATAGGAGGTATAGAAACAAACGCAGCGGGCGAGGTTATGGCGTATCACATCTTAAACATTCACCCGTTATCAAATGAGTTTATGAAAATGGAAGAATGGACACGCATTAAGGCATTCGGAGAAAAGACAGGGCGGCGAAATGTACTTCACATAATGAATCGTGAAAGAATCGGTCAAAGGAGGGGCATACCTTTTCTTGCTCCGGTCATTGAAGCCCTAAAACAGTTGGGGCGATATACCGAAGCGGAACTTGTTGCCGCCGTTGTTAGCGGAATGTTTGCCGTGTTCATTCAAAAAGGAGACATGAGCGGTGAGGGAGCGGCATTAGGAGAGGTTGTGCCGGAGGAAGAGCAAGTGAGTTACGACCAAAACGACGTTGAAATCGGGAACGGTTCTATTATTGACCTAGAAGAGGGGGAAACCGCAAATGCCGTAAGCCCGGGTAGACCCAATGCGAATTTTGACCCGTTTGTTATATCCATATGCAGACAGATAGGAGCGGCACTTAGCATTCCGTATGAGTTGCTTGTATTAAACTTCACGTCATCATATAGTGCAAGCCGTGGTGCATTGCTTGAAGCGTGGAAAAACTTTAGAATGTATCGTACTTGGCTTGCACGGGATTTTTGCCAACCGATATTTGAGGAATGGCTTGCGGAAGCTGTAGCAAAGGGAAGAATAAACGCACCCGGATTCTTTGCAGATGTAGCTATACGAAAAGCTTACAGCGGAGCAGAATGGAACGGGCCGGCACAAGGCTTGTTGAACCCGGTACAAGAGGTAAATGCGGCGGAAAAACGGGTATTAAACGGATTTTCAACCCGTGATAGAGAAGCACAAGAACTTACAGGGAGCGATTTTTATAAAAATATACAAAGCAGAAAGCGAGAAGAAAAGCTAATGAGGGAGGTGCAGGAGATTGCCGAACAACAACGGGAAAATAACTAAAATTGCTTGGAACATCACACGCATAAATAACAGCCTAACGGAAGTATTTGTTTATGACGCAATCGCAGACAAGCAAAGCGTGGATTGGTGGACAGGTGAAAAGGGAACGGAGATAACACCGAAGCTATTTGCAGAAGAATTGGGCAATGTGTCAACGCCTAATATTTGTATACGCATTAACAGCGGAGGGGGTGATGTATTCGCAGCGGAAGCTATACGGACACAAATACGAGAAAAGAGGGTGCAAGGGAAAACGGTCACTTGCAAAATTGATGGAATTTGTGCCTCAGCAGCCGTAGGAATCGCCGCAGCGTGTGAAACAATCTCTATACCGTCAAGTGCTTATTTTATGATTCATGACCCCACCGCTTTTGCTTACGGATACTTCAATTCTGCCGAATTTGAAAAAGGAAAGAAAATGCTTGATAAGGTAAAGCAAGGAATCATCAACGCATATTCCGAAAAGACAGGAAAGAGCAAGCAGGAAATAAGCGATTTAATGACGGCAGAAACATGGTATACGGGTGAGGAAGCAGTAAAAAACGAATTTTGTGATGAAGTCATGTTTGAAGACACTAAGGAAGAGGAAACCGAGGGAGAGGAACACGAGCAAGAGGAAACAAAAAATGTTGCTAATTCAGGAGTATTAAACACAGCAATGTACCGTAATTGTCCAACAGAATTGTTAAACAGTCGCACAAAAGCGGCGGCGGTTTACCATATAACAAACAAAAATAAAAAAGGAGTTGAAAAAAGCATGGAAATTAAAACAGTTGATGAATTGAGGGAGCAATACCCGGAGCTTACGGCACAAGTTGCAGAAACAGCCACGGGCGAAGAACGGAAACGCATACAGGATATTGAAAACATTGCGTTGCCGGGATTTGAGGGGGTAATAAACAAGGCAAAATTTGAAAGTCCATTATCCGCCGCAGACGTTGCAATGAATATGGTGGCGGAACAGAAAAAGCAAGGTGCGAAATACCTTGCGAGTGCAACAGAGGACGCAAATAACAGCGGTGTAAACGAAGTCACGGCAAGCGGATATGAGGGAGCAAACGATAAAGTAAACCCTTATGAAGCGGCAATTGACAAAGTTTTGCCGGGAAAAAAGTAGAGGAGGAAAAAGAAAATGTACGAAATCAATGAAGCAACACTTACGCCGGAAAACTTTTTCGCCGGAGATTTTCCGATTGAAAGAGATTTTGGAACGGCAGGAGCAACAATCGCAAAACACGAACCCGTAAAACTGGTAGGAGGGCAAATATTACCCGTGACGTTAGGAACAGCAACAGCCGCAGACGAGGAGAATGTAGTTCCTGCAAGAACAGCGGAGGAAAACACCGTTGCCGGATTATACGGAATCGCAGCGGAGGACGCAGCGACAGGCGAGGAAACCGTAATTTACCTAACAGGAGAATTTTTCACGGAATCCATTCCGCTTAAAACAGGAGTAACAGCAGATGTGCTAAAACCACACTTTCGCAAGTTGAATATTTTCTTAAAGGAGATGAAAAACAATGGCTAACGAAATCAGTATTTATGACCCCAGAACAATGGATAAAATTATCAAGCGTATACCCGCAGTTCACACATTTTTCTTATCTACATTTTTCAAGAGAACTAAGACTTTTACCACATTGAGCGTGGACGTGGACTTCAAAAAGGGAAAACGCGCGCTTGCACCGTTCGTACATAGACGAATTGGAGGAAAGACGGTACCAAATAGCGGGTATCAGACAAAGCAGTATACACCGCCATACATTGCACCGGACAAGGTAACAACCGTTGACAATCTATTGCAGCGTATGGCGGGAGAATCGCTTTACAACGGAATGACTCCGGCGGAACGTGCCGTAATTAAAATGGCAGAGGATTTTGAAGAACTGAATGAAATGATAGTAAGGCGTGAAGAGTGGATGGCGGCACAAGCCTTGTTGACCGGAAAGATTCCGGTTATTGGAGAGGGATTGGATGAAATTATTGATTTCAACTTCACCAACACGGAAACGCTTGCGGCGGGAAAGAAATGGAACGCAGCGGGAGCAGATCCATACGCAGACTTAAAGCGCTGGAGAAGAACCGTACAGCAAAGCGGGTTTGTAAATTGTAATATTGCAGTCGTGGCAGACGACGTGGCGGACGCACTCATTAACAGCGAAAAGATGAAAAGCGTTCTTGATATTAAGAGTTATGACCTTGCAGTAATAAAACCAAGGGAACTGCAGAACGGGGCAACCTATATCGGAACAATACGGGAGTTGAGTCTTGATATTTACTCTTACAACGAGTGGTATCTTGATGATTGGACCGACCCGGAAAACAAGATTGACAAACCACTTGTGCCGAGCGGAACGGTTTTACTTGCTTCGACCAATGCGGAATATTCCATGTATTACGGTGCGGTTACGATTCTTGACGGAAAAGGGGACAAAAACGAAACCTTTGTAACGGTAGAAGGTTCAAGAGTTCCCGATACATGGACGGAAAGAAAACCCGCACGAAGATTTTTGCAGTTAAATAGCAACCCGCTCCCCGTACCGCATGAAGTGGATAGTTGGTTTGTTGCAAGTGTACTTTAATGCGAGGGTTCAAGAAACAAGCAAAGCGTGACATAAAAGCCGTTTTCCACAACACAGACGAACACGCGGATAAGATAACGGTAGGATACAACGGTAAAACATATCCTAATATCCCGATTGTGATAGACCATGAGGGAGCAAGGGAGCGGACGAAGCCATCAAGCGACCATGCAGACGGTGTCTTTGTTGCTGATTTGACCGTGTATCTATCGTTTTATGACCTTAAAATCGTACCGAGAAAGGAAACGGAAATTGTCATTGATGAAACCGCTTATAACATTATGCGAGTAAGCTTTGATGAGGGGGAAATAACGCTTGATTTGGAGATGATGGACGAATGATAGATGTAATTTCAGACGAAGCCTTTGAACGGGTAAAACTCATATTACACGGCGTACCGGGTGGAGCGGAAAAGGCATTGCGGGGAATTATATCACGTGCCACAACGACCGTTCGCAGTAAAAGCCTTGAGGGAATAACGTCCGTATATGACATTAAGGCAAAGGACGTGAGGGACAGGCAGAACACAACAATCAATATGCGAACGAAAAAGGCAGATGGCGGAATTGTGGGGGAGGTAAATTTTTCAGGCGGAAAAATACCGCTTTACCGATTCGGCGTTACGCCAAAACAGCCAAAGGCACAAGGAACAAAGGTGCCTGTTAAGTTTGGGGATAGGTGGGTTATGCTTGCACCCGGCGCACCCGTTAAGGCACGGCAACGGAAAGACAAAGGGAAAACAAAGTTTCACAACGTATTTATCGCAAAAATGAAAAGTGGGCATATCGGAATGTTTGAGAGGAGTGGCTTTGACCGATTCCCTATTACGGAAATAATGGGTGTATCAACACCGCAAATGGCGGCGGATTCGGTTGTACTTGAAAAAGTGGAAGCAGCTGCTGAAGAAACCATTGTAAAGCGGACAGAACAAGAAATAACACGCATTTTACACGGTTACGGAGGGAAATAAAAGTGACACCTATTATTTTGCTTGAAAGACTAAAAGAATTTCTACAGGAGAACACCAAAGATATTATACTTTCCGTTCGTCCTGTAAAAAACAAAACGCTACCACAAACGCCACGCACAAGAGGAAACAGAACAGCAGAAGAGGAAACGGAAGCAGAACAGGTAAGAAACCGAGCCGCCGAGGTTCATCTAATGCGGTTACCCGATAAGGACGCAGAGGAAAACCGAATACCGTATATTCTCTTGCAACTAATCACGGGTACCGATACGCAGGAGCCGGGGCAGCAGGAGGATAGCGAAACCAAGGTAAGAATCATAATCGCAACGTATTCCGAGAATGACAGCGAGGGAGCGTTAGATGTGCTTAACCTTATATCACGCATACGCATTGCACTCTTAAAAGCGGGGGAAGTCGGTCAGCAATTCTTGTTAAGAAAACCGCTTGAATATCTTGTATATCCGGACGATACAAGACCATATTTTTTCGGCGAAATTATGAGCATTTGGGAAATGCCAACAATCAAAAGGGAGGTAAATTTATACTATGACGAATAAAAAAAGCGTGTCCGATTCGGACACAAAAGAAGTAAAAGCGGAGCGAGTAGCCGATAGCGAAAACACGGGAACAGACAAAAAAGAAATTCTAGCCGAACAGCCGACAAAAAAGGCACAATATGACGAGATAACAAACTTTGTGTATGTGGGACCGTCCTTGCCCGGCGGACGGCTTAAAAGCTTAGCAACACTAGGCGGAACATACGAAGAGATTAAGGACTACTACAAAGAAGCCGTTGCACTATTTCCGAAAGTGGAGCGGCTTATTGTACCCGTATCACAGCTTGCAGAAGCCAGAGCAAAAACACAAACAAGCGGGAATATCCTGCACAACTACTATAGGGACGTTATTTCTGCTATTCAGACGAAAGGAGAAGAACAATAATGGCATATTATCACGGAATAAAAACAAGGCAAGTGGAAAGCTCCATAGCAACGCCAACAACAGCGGCAAGCGGCGTTACCTTTGTTGTTGGAACTGCCCCGGTGCAAATGATTGGAGGGGTAAATACAGCAGAGAGCGGAAATCCGGTATACAAATATCAAAATATCGACGAACCGATTATGGGCATGAACGAAGCGGAAGCGGTAGCTGCTCTTGGATATTCGGACGATTGGAAAAAGTACAGCCTTTGCGAAGTCATGTACACGCATTATAGGCTTTATGCAACCGCACCCGTTTTCTTTGTAAACGTGCTTGACCCCGCAAGACATAATTTGTCTATGGCGGCGGCAGATTATCCGCTTGTTGACGGACGGGCGAAGTTAAGCATTGACGCAATCGCAGAAAGCGTTATTATTACAGGGTATACAAAGGGTGAGGATTATGATTTGTTTTATGATGGTGAAAATCTTATCATTGAAGCATTGCCCGGAGGAAACATTGATACCGCAGAAACACCACTAACAGAACTTGAAATTGCCTTTGACAAGGTAGACCCAACGCAAGTAACGAAAGCGGACATTATAGGCGGATTCAACATAACGACAAAAAAGACAACGGGATTTGAACTTATCGAAGCGGTATTTCCGAAATATGGGATTGTACCCGATATTCTCATTTGCCCCGGTTGGTCAAGCGATGCAGAAGTTGCGGCAATTATGAGTGCAAAAGCAACAAGTATTAACGGTGTATTTGAAGCAAAAGCATTGATTGACGTTGATACAAGCGTGGTAAGGCATTATGCAGATGTAATCGCATGGAAAAACGAACAGAACATAAATGCCAAAACACAAGCACTTTGCTTTCCAATGTGCAAGTTAGGAGATAAGATGTTTCACTTATCTGCCCAAATGGCAGGACTTATGGCAACAGTTGATGATAAAAATGGCGGTTGCCCGGCACAAAGCCCCTCTAATAATCTAATGCAGATTAACGGAGCGGTACTTAAGGACGGTACGGAGGTTTTACTTGACCTTCAGCAAGCAAATTACCTTAACAGCAATGGAGTAGTAACGGTGCTTAACTTTATCGGCGGTTTTGTATTGTGGGGAAATGAAACGGCTTGTTATCCCGCTAATACGGACGTAAAAGATTATTTTATTTCCAATTCTCGTATGTTTGGGTGGGTAGGAAATTCGCTTACGCTCACATATTGGAGCAAGATTGACGGTAAGCTCACACGCCGACTTATAGACAGCGTGATAGACAGCGTGAACATTTGGCTTAACGGGCTTGTGTCCGAAGAAAAGATATTGGGAGGGCGAGTCGAGTTTCTTGCGTCCGAAAACCCGGTAATCGCACTTATGAGCGGAAAAGCGGTATTCCATATCTTCTTAACGCCAACGTCACCCATGAAAGAAGTTGAGTTCATACTCGAATATGACCCGTCGTATGTTGCGGCGGCATTAACCATGTAAAGGAGAAAAAAGGATATGGCGAAAGTAAACGAATCTGTAATAAATTTTCTGGTATACGAAAACGCAACGGAGTATTACGGAATGGCGGAAGTGGGTATGCCGGAAATATCAAACATCACAAACGAGGTAAAGGGTGCAGGAATAAATGGAACATTTGAAAGCGTTGTGTTAGGACACTTAGAAGCAATGACACTTACACTAAATTTTCGAACGCTTGTAAAAGACGCATTTGCACTTTTAGAGCCGAGGGATCATCAAATTGATTTGCGTGTACCGCAACAGGGAAAAGACACGGTATCCGGGAGAATGGAGATTGTCGCATTAAAACACGTATTTGTATGTAAACCAAAATCGCTTAACCCCGGTACGGTTGCCCCGGCTTCTCCGGCAGACGCAAGCGGAGAATATGCCGTGACCTATTGGGCGACATGGATTGATGGGAAAAAGACCCTTGAAATTGACATATTGAATTTTATTTACTATGTCAACGGAAAGGATTACCTAGAGGATGTTAGAAAAGCACTTGGAAAGTAACGGCGAATGAAAACAACGCCGTTTTTTCTTGCCGTAAAATCAAAATATGGAGGGTAATACCATGGAAGACGATAAAAACAACACGAACGCAATTGCAGAGGGTGCAGGAAACGCAACAGAAGCCACTACAGAGGGTGCGGGAGATATGGGCAAAGGTTTTTCCGTAGTAGAAAATAAAAACGAAGCAGAGGGCAATAAAAGAGGTCACGGAGGTACTTACGTCCATAAGTTTAGAAAGCCTTTTGAGTACGAGGGGAAAAAGTACGCTACTCTTAACTTTGATTTTGAGAAGTTGACCGGGCGTGACATGATAACCATTGAAAACGAAATGCAAGCGAACAATGAGTACGCACTTGACCCGCTTTTATCCAGAAACTTTCAAAGCAAGATGGCGGCAAAGGCGGGCGGAATCGGAAGCGACGTTTTAGAATCGTTGCCGATTCAGGAATTTAACAAGGTGGTAAACGAAGCAAGAAATTTTTTAATCGATTCGGGCTACTAAAAAGCCCGAGTGGTTGGATTGCACAAGAAAGTTTTCGGCTTGCCAGAGAAACGCATACTTCCGTTGAGTTTTATATCAATATCAAAATACGGGAGTTTTTCTATTGGCGGGAAAATATCATTGCGGCAATCAAAGAGGACGAGAGAAACAGAGCAAAAAGACGTTAAGCGGGGTAGATGAATCCGTACCGCTTAGCGTTTTTGTTTAGGGGGAGGTGATACCATGGCGGGAAACAGAAAAGAATATGAATTGCTGATGAAATTGACGGCGGCATTAGGCTCAAATTTCAATTCCACTTTCAAAACCGCTATGGATACCACAAGAAAACTACAGGATTCACTTCAAAATGTAAAAAAAGTGCAAAACGATATTTCAGGATATAAGAAAATACAAGACGCAATCGCCGTTACCAAAAACAGCGTACAGGAATTGACAACACGGCACAATGATTTACAACAGAAACTTGCCGCAACAACAGCAAAAGAAAAGGAATTGCAAAAAGCCCTTGCCGAAAGCGAAAAAGCAACGGGAAAGAATACGAATGAATACAGACAACTTGAAACAGAACTGAAAAGGACACAAGACCAAAAGGAAAAGCTTGCCGGGCAAGTAAGGAAAACCGCAACAGAGATTGACAACTCCAACAAGAAAATAGACGAACAGGAAAAGAAATTATCCGAGTTATCAACAGGACTTAAGGCAGCAGGAGTAAACACAGAAAAGCTCACACAGGAAAATGATAGACTACAAAAGACATACGACAAGGTAAAGAACAATCAAGAAGACATTGCACGGCTTAACCAACGGATAGGCGAAAACAAAGAAGCAATTTCAAAAACAAAAACGGAACTTACGAAAACGATAGGAGCGATTGCAGGATTTGGAGCGGCATTTTCGGTACCGATTAAGGGAGCGGTGGAGTTTGAAAGTGCAATGGCGGGCGTAAAGAAAACCATAAACGGAACGCCGGAGGAGTTATTAAAAATTCAAAACGGAATCCGCCAGATGGCATTAGAAATTCCGTTAAGTACAACCGAGATTGCGAAGATTTCAGAAGCAGCGGGACAACTTGGAATAAAAACCGAAAACATACTAAGTTTTACACGTACAATGGCAGATTTAGGGGTTACAACAAACCTTGTAGGAGAAGAAGCGGCTTCACTACTTGCAAAATTTGCAAATATTACGGGAATGCCACAAGAAAACTTTCAGAACTTAGGTTCTGTAATCGTTGCACTTGGAAACAATTTGGCAACGACCGAAGCGGATATTGTCAATATGTCAATGCGGATTGCGGCAGCGGGAAAGGGCGTCGGATTAACAGAAGCACAAATCGCCTCCTTTGCCGGAGCATTGTCAAGCGTGGGATTAGAAGCAGAAGCCGGAGGAACGGCATTTTCAACGGCTATCAGCAAAATGCAACTTGCAGTTGAAACGGGAAATAAGGATTTGGCGAATTTCTCAAAAGTTGCAGGAATGTCAGCGGAAGAATTTAAGCAAGCGTTCCAGACGGACGCAGCGGGTGCAATCAATGCATTTATCAAAGGATTAAACAACGGAAAGGAAGACGGAGAATCCGCAACAAAAATTCTTGATGAAATGGGAATTACAGGCTTACGCCTTACCGACGCATTGAAAAGAGCAGCCATAGGAAATGATATATTTGTGGAATCGCTTGAAATGGGTACAAAGGCATGGGAAGAAAACAACGCACTTTCAGAAGAAGCCAAACAACGCTATGAAACAACGAAATCCGCAATGGAACTCATGAAAAATGCGTTCAAGGATATTGGAATATCGATTGGAAGCGTATTTTTGCCACAATTAGCGGAATCCGCAAAGAAAACAACAGAACTTGCCGTAAAGTTTTCAGAGTTCGCACAAAAGAATCCGGAATTGATAAAGACACTTACAAAGATTGCAATGGGGTTGGGTGCATTACAAGTAGGAAGTTTAAGTACAAGTTTAGCAATAAAGGAAGTAGATAAAGGAATAGTTATTGCAACAAAGGCGTTTTCGCTATTCAAAGGAAATACAGCGGCAGCGGCGACAGAAGCGGCAACGGGCGGCGGAAAAATCGCCAACATGGGAAAAAGCCTTATCGGATATTTTAGTGGAGTGAAAAATTCAATGGGCAGTATTTCCAAGTCCGTTGACACACTCACAGGCGGAGGGATTTCAAAGTTATCCGGGTTATTTTCAAAGGTTGGAGGAAGCGTAGAAAGCGGCGTATTAAAGCCGATTGGAGGATTATCAGGAAAGATTACAGGAGCATTGGGCGGAGTTGGCGGAAAGATAACGGGGGTTTTCGGCGGAATCGGTCAGCAAATTGCAACAGGACCGCTCGGAAAACTTGGCGGCGTGTTTCAGTCAATCGGAGGAGCAGGAAGTGCATTATTAAAACCGTTAGGAAGTTTAAGCGGTATGTTTGGCGGACTATTCGGGAAAATCATGCCGATTATCGCCATTGTATCCTTACTTGCAACACTATTTCTAAAACTAAACGGTGGGGAAATATCCGGATTTATAGAACCGCTGAAAACAGCATTTGAAGCAATGAAAGAACCGCTGAAAGCCATCATGGAACAACTCACCCAATTAGGAAAAGATTTAATGGAGTTGCTTATTCCGGCGGCAGAAAAACTAGCACCCTTGTTTTTTGAGATAGTAGCGGCCATCTTGCCCGTGGCAGTATCGCTTTTACAGGCACTCATGCCGATTATAACAGCCGTTGCACAAGATGTATTGCCTGTTTTACTGAACGCACTTACCATGCTTATGCCGCCGCTCACGAACCTTATCACATCAGTTTTGCCCGTCATTAAAACGTTGATTGACGCACTCATACCCGTAATAACCGTATTGGCAAGTGCATTCAGCGGAGCATTGGCAGCGGCAATAAATGCACTTGTGCCAATCGTGCAAAACATTATACAAATATTTCAAGGTTTAATTGATTTTATCACGGGTGTATTTACAGGAAACTGGAAGCAAGCGTGGGAGGGAATCAAGAGCATTTTCAGCGGCGTATTCGGCACACTTGCAGAGATTGCAAAAGCACCGATACGAGGGGTTATAGGGGTTATAAACGGCGTAATCGGAGGGATTAACAAGGTGAAAGTTCCGGATTGGGTTCCGGTGGTTGGAGGGAAAAGTGCCAATATACCGCTGATACCGACATTTTCAAAAGGGACAGAAAACACGCCGGATAACTTTATCGCAGGAGATATAAACGGAAAAGGCGGGGAGTTGATAGCAAACGCCAAAGGGCGTAAAGTATTTACGGCAGCGGAAACCAATACGATATTTGACAATATCAACAAGGCGAAAGAAATTAACAATGCCATGCCGCAAACCGTGTCCGATTCGGACACACAAAAAGCACCAACGATAGCGGAACGGGTAGGCGGATTCATGGGAGCATTAAAAGAGGTTGCGGCCAGTCGGACAAACGAATTGACAAGACCGCCATTACCCGCAATGCCGGAAACAAGAAACAGTAGTTCACAGGAATTTACCATACAGTACAGTCCGACCATTTACGTTGACGGAAACAAGCCGGAGGACTTGGAAGAAAAGCTAAAACAAAACAACGAATCACTCTTGCAACTATTCAAGGAGTTTTTACGGAAACAGCGAGAGGACGAGGGAAGAACAAGATATGCATAAAACTTATGCAGCTATTTCCAGAGACATGAAGTGGTATTTTCAAATGAATTGTTGACACAAACAAAGGAAAATATAGCGTTTACTTCCTTTCGGAAATATGCTAAAATATACACAAATGATAGCAAAGATGAAAGGGAGGTATTTTTGCCATGCCAACAGTAGAGTACAGGGGAGGAATCCCGGAATTACACAAAACAGGATCAACTGTTGTAGACGCTTTTCCAGATTGTCTTGTTGTATTTTCAACAGGGTTTAGTTTTAAGCAATACAAAATACCATACAAGCAAATGTTGGATATTTCCTTTGTGCCGGAGGGTGCAAGGAAGAAAAACTATGTGCTTAATGTGGAGTATGAGTTAGAAAACGGATTTAAGTCTTGCGTGATACTGTCGGGCAAAGACGTTTCAAAACTCTATGGGTCATTACAAAAGTATCGGCAAAAATATTACCAACGAAATCTGCAAAAAGTGAGTGAAGAAAGTTCGGATTCACAAGTAACCGATTCTGTTGTTGATGTTGCCGCTGAAATACAAAAGTTCCATGACCTGAAAGAAAAAGGCATTATTTCAGAGGAAGAATTTACTGCAAAAAAAGAGAAGTTGTTAGAACTGTAAAACTGAATCGGATACCGAAAGGAAAAATCAGAACGGTAACGTGAAAGAACCAGATACCGAAAGGAAAAATCAGAACGGTAACGTGAAAGAACCAGATACAAAAAACTAAATCAGAACGGTAACGTAAAAGAATTGGATACAAAAAGGCTAAACGAGCCGCCCGAAACATGGGCGGCTTTGTTGTGCGAAAATTTAGGGAAGAGTTCTTACGCAAGCAACGTGATGATGAAGAGAGGATACGCTATGCCTAAAACCTATACCACCATTTCCGGAGATATGTGGGACTTGATAGCCAAAAAAACGCTTGGGAATGAAATGCAGACGGACGCACTCATAAAGGCAAACATAAAGCAGCGGCATATATTTGTGTTCCGTGCAGGTGTAACGCTCACAATCCCGGACTTGCCTGTTAAGTTACCGGATAGTTTGCCACCGTGGAAACGGAGGGAATTTGTATGAGTGACAGCACACTTGCAAGGCGTACCGAAATAGCCGTTAAAATTGACGGCGTAGACATTAGCGAGGATATGAACAAATATCTTTTGCAAATGACGTATACCGACCATGAGGAAGATAAAACGGACGATTTGCAAATATCACTTGACGATAGGGAGGGTATTTGGCTTACAGATTGGTTAGGGAATAAGGCGGAGGAAGTTGCCGCACCCGTTCCGGTGATTGTAACCGTAACATCACAAAGAGAACTGAAACTAAATGACATTGTAGAGTTTACGGGAGGACATCACTATTTCAGCTCTATGGCAAAAAATCCAACCGGAGGAAACCGAACGGCGGGAAAGGCAAGGCTTACAAATACCAATATAGGCGCACCACACCCGTACCATGTTATCGGTACAACATCAAATGTATATGGTTGGGTGGACGTAGGGCAAGTGCAAGGAGAATGGGTGACAACTACCGTAGAACAAATGGTAGAAGAAAGCGTAGAGAGCGAGGGAGCAAAGGGGGCGGAAATATCCACCGTTATCATTCAAAAAAATTGGGAATCAGACGGAAAAGACCGTGTACTTGAATGCGGAACATTTGAGATTGACAGCTTAGACGCTTCGGGACCGCCTGCCGGGGTATCCATTAAAGCAACATCACTTCCTCATACGTCTGCCATACGAACGGCAACGCAAACAAAGGCATGGGAAAGAATCAAGCTTTCAGCGATTGCGGGAGAGATTGCAAGAAAACACGGAATGAAGTGTATGTTTGAATCATCATTTGACCCACTTTACACCCGAAAAGAGCAAGTGCAACTGTCCGATATTGTATTTTTGCAAGGGTTATGTAAGAATGCGGGCATATCGCTTAAGGTATCGGGAAGCATTATCGTGTTGTTTGATGAATCAGACTATGAGGGAAATGGAGCAGTTCGGGAAATTGCACGTGGAACGGCGGACGTTTTATCGTACCGATTCGGAACGTCAACAAACGATACAAAGTACAGTAAGTGCCACGTATCCTATACAGACCCACAAACAGGGCAAGTGATTGAATACACCTACACACCAAGGGGAGCAAGCAAAGACGGGCAAGTCCTTGAAATAAATGAAAAGGTAAAGACAAGAGAGGAAGCCCGTCAACTTGCCATGAAACGCTTACGGCAAAAAAACAAGGGAGAATATCAAGCAGAGTTTACACTTGTCGGAGACACTCGACTTGTAGCGGGCGTAAATGTTACGGTGGTTGGGTGGGGTATGTTTGACGGGAAATACATCATTGAATCCGCAACACATAGTGTAACAGGAAGCGGATACACATTGCAAGTAAAATTACGGCGGGTATTGGAGGGGTATTAAATGACTATGCAGGATATGACAGCATTAAAAAATTTAGTACGTGTAGGAACGGTTAGCTCCATTGACACGCAAAACAGAACGGCAAGGGTTACCTTTGCGGACAAACAGGACGTAAACGGAAAGCCACTTATATCAGGACCGCTTAAAGTAATACAAAATCCGCCGCTTATCCCGGGAAAAAATGTTGCACAGGTAACACAGGCGAGAGGTGGAGGAAGCGGAGAAGCGGCGTATGAGAGCCATACACACGGTTTAACAATAAGTCCATGGTTGCCGGATATTGGGCAACTGGTTGTTTGTCTGTATCTTGCGAACGGTGAAAGTGATGGGTTTGTATTAGGTGCAATTTGAAAAAACAAATTTTTTCAAAACATATTGAATCGGAGCGTTGAAAGAGCGTAAATCACACCTGCTAGAAATCGCAAAAATACAAAAATAATCAGCTTTAACGGTTGATTGTTTTTTTTGTTGTTAAGAAAAAAGGGGGAGGTGGTTATAATAGCTACAATCGGGACATTGGGTGATATAGTTTTTTCCGTATCCAAAAATCAAGTAAAGACCTTTGACGGATTAAAATGGGATAGTTCGGCACAATATGCCACGCACAATCGACACCTCAAAGATGTATTGCTTGAATTTACGGGAACGGACGCAGACAAAATAAGTTTTTCCATGTTCTTTTCTGTATTTCTTGGAGTTGACCCAATGACAGAAATAACAAAGATAGTAAATGCAGAGAAGAGCGGAAAAATTATGCGGCTTGTAATCGGGAGCAAAACATACGGAAAAAACAAATGGGTAATCACAGGCACATCAAAACAGCTTGAACGGTATGACAATAAAGGGAATCTGCTTATTGCACAAGTGGACATATCATTAATGGAATATGCGGGGAGGTAGCCTTATGGCGTACACAGTCACAGGGAAGTTAGGAACGGAAATAAAGCTAGTGCCGGAAACAGTCATTGAGGAGGTTTTACAAAATGTGGAGATGATAGTATCGACCATAAAGAACACGGCACCGTTATATCGGGATTTTGGATTATCCGCCCGATTCCTTGATAAACCAACGCCCGTAGCGGAAGCGATACTCATTGCAGAACTTTTTGAAGCAATAGAGGAATATGAACCGAGGGCGGAGGTTATCAATGCAACTTTTGAGCGAGACGAAAGAACGGGGAAAATAACCCCGCGTTTGGAGGTGAAAATAAATGCCTGAACACGAAAGAGAATACCCGGATATAAGCTTTATTGATACAGACGTAGAAAAACTTGTAAACGAATTGATTCGGACGTATGAGTTATTTCACGAAAACGCAACGGGAAAAGTGCGAAAGCTCTATCCTGCCGACCCGGTAAGGTTATTTATCTTATGGATAGCAGATGTTATCATGCAAGAACGTGTTTTAATCGACGCCGCGGCAAAGCAAAACGTGCCACGCTATGCAGAGGGTACTTATTTAGATTCACTTGCGGAAATATTCAAAGACACACCGAGACTGCAAGCACAACCCGCCCGAACGACATTACGCTTTTATCTGTCAATGTCGCAACCGTCCGCACAAACAATACCAAAAGGGACCAGGGCAACGGTAGACGGAGAAATAACATTTGAAACAGAAGAATCAATCACGATACCGCCGGGAGAGTTATACGGGGACGCAGGAGCCTTGTGTATCACGACAGAACCAGACCCGGAGGGAAAAGAAGTAACGATAGGAGCAAAGGGAAACGGTTTTGCACCCGGACAAATAGAGCAAATTGTTGACTTGTACCCATTTTATGAGAAAGTGGAGAATATCACAACGAGCGACGGCGGAGCAGACAGGGAAACAGACGAAGCATTTTACGAGCGATTGCGTGACAGCATGGAAACCTTTTCAACAGCGGGGCCGCTTGGGGCGTATATCTATTGGGCGAAAAAAGCAAGTGCAAGAATTACGGACGTGAAGCCATCAAGTCCACAGCCGGGCGTTGCTGATATTCGGATATTACTTGAAAATGGAGAATTGCCGAATGAGGAAATGTTACAACTTGTATATGACACGATAAACGCAGACCAAACAAGACCATTTACGGACTTTGTACAAGTATCACAGCCGGATATAACACCGTATGACATTGATATAACTTACTACATACCGAAACCAAGAGCGAACGGGGCGGCATTGATTCAAGCGGAAGTTGAAAAAGCGATAATCCAATACAAGCGGTGGCAATCGGAGAAAATGGGGCGTGATATAAACCCGGACGAAATAACGGCACTCATAAAACAAGCGGGGGCAAAACGCATTGTTATCCGAAGTCCTGCCTTTACAGTGATTGAGGATAATGCCGTTGCCGTAGTGAATAACGAAACGGTACTATACGGGGGGATTGAAGATGAATGACACCGTATACGACATTGATTTTACCCGTGCGTTACCAGAACCGCTTAAAAATGACACTGCCATGCTTGCACTTGGGCGGGCGATAGCGGGTGAGCTTCAGGAAAATATACGGTTATCCCGACTTGCGATTATTTATGCCCGTCTTGATGAATTAGACGAACAGTTGCTTGATATTTTGGCAAGGGATTTACACGTTGATTGGTACGAAGATACTTACCCGGTACAAGCGAAGCGGCAAGTCATCAAAGACAGCGTAAAAGTACATAAGCGGCTTGGAACAAAGTACGCAATGACAACGGCATTAGGAAGCGTTTTTCCGCATACAGAGGTGCAAGAGTGGTACGAGTACGGAGGAACACACCATAGATTCCGTATCATATTAGACTTTACCAATGCAAAAGCCCCGGCAGATATTTTTCAAGTGATACGGACACAGAAATTTTATAAGCGTTTAACCGCACACTTGGACGAAATCATTATACAAATGTCAGCGGTTGTGGAAATAAAAATTGAAACAACCACATACCGATACAGACAAGGAATGACCGGGAAATATAACGCCGGAACACACCCACACCGCAATACAAAAGGCGGAGTTGCGAGTGCAAAAATGAACGTGAAAGCGGAGGGAGTGGACTTTGAGTATCAAGTACCACGCGCAGGGACAAAACCACAACGTTCCACCGTAGCGGCATTGCGTGAGGTTGAAATAACGGCGGAGGATACCGGGCAAGCCTTTAAGGGAAAATTTGGAATGTCAGGGCAATATACAGCAGGAACGCATCCACACAGAACAACGGGCGGAGGTGTCGCTTCGGGGAACATAGAGGTTACAGCAGAAAGCAAGAAAAACAGCTTTCACAGCACACCCACCGGAACGAAACCAAAACGCAATATAGAGTTTGCAAGCCTTGATGATAGAATTACCGCAGAAACAAAAACGGAAGCGTTTTTATTCGCCACAAACATGACAGGAAAAAGCACATCAGGAACCAAGCCGCACCGAACAACGGGATTTTCAAGTATTGACAATGGCGTTACCGCAAAAGCCGCAGCAGAAGCATTTTCTTATCTTGTAAACATGACAGGAAAGACAGCAGCGGGGACAAAACCGAACCGATTTGCAGAGGGACGGGAAAGCTTGGGAGGGTTCGCGCCCGTAATAACAACAGAAACATTTTATTACAAAATAAAGCGTTGCGGAACATCAGTAACGAAAAACAATTAAGGAGGTTAGGAATCAATGGCAATTCTAACAGCAACAGCAATAACAGGCTACAAAGCGGATACGTTGCGGAAAATTGCACGGGCAAGGTATAAAATCGGAAATACATACTATGAGCCGATTATAGACCGGAGGGAATGGTTACCGGACGGACGTGTTGCAATCTATTTTTCCATTACGCCCGGAGTTAGCGGAAACGTAACAATAACAGAGGTACAGCTTTTTGACACCAATAACGATTTATGGGCTTCAAAGGTTGAAAATATCGTTATCAGCGGGGTTCAAGAGGGTATCTTATACCGATTTGCATTTGACTTTAAGGAGGTGTAACAAAAATGTACGATAGGCAGTATTGGAAAAACCATGTAACACAATACGAGGATAGGTTCAAAGAACAGACAAACCCGGACGGAAGTATTACCCATATACCTGTAGAGGGTGAAGTGGTGCAAGAGGGAACGCCGCAAAATGCAACCAATTTTAACAACCTTGAAACGGGAGTATTTTCGGCACATGAAATAGGTTCGGAGGTTGCACGGCAATTGCTTCAGCAAAAGCGGCGGCTTAACATGATTGAGGGAGAAACGGGAGCGGTAACGCTCGCGAACACACTTGTTTATCCGTTCAACAACTCCATGCAGTCCGTAACGATTGCAGCGGTAAGGGATAGGACAGACTACACCGTTGAGATTGACACGGGAGCGAGTAACCCACAAAAAGGAGATGTTGTAGTTTTTGACAAGCTAAAAAATGGGTTCAAAATGGCATTTACAGGAGGAGCGGCAAGTGTTGCCGTAAACTATACCATACGGGGAGGTATCTTTTAATGGCGAATGTACACATCAAGAGCGAAGAACGAAGAGAGCATGAAGCGTATGTCATGGAGAGTTTTGGAAAGGGCAGCGGGGCAACATCAGAAGACAGAGAAGCGGCGGAGGTCATTGCGGCGCGTTCACGTGAAGCATACAACACTATGAAAAAAATGGAGGGAAAGAAAAATGCCTAGCAACAAACCGATTGTTATTGAGAAAAATGAGGGAGAGAAAATCGCTTATACAGTAAGCGGAAACAAAATCACGTTTGGGGAAGACGAATTAACCTTAAACCTAAAAAGCCATGAGCGGGACGATTCCGCACACATTGACATTTGCCGCGATAAGTACGGAAATCTTGTGACGGGGGTTATTCCGAATCTTGCAGAAAACTATGTAGCACAAATCGACATACCACCTCGTGAATATGAATATATCACAGATGGAGTGGACGATAACGGCGAACCACAAGAAGTACAAACGCCGATACCATTTGACATGAAAAAATGCACATTAACGCTATGGGCGTTAGTATAAAGAGGAGGAAAAAATAAAATGACAAACTTTGATGATTTGAAACTTGCAGTTGAAGCATTAAGCGGAGGAACAAACACGGTACGCCTTGATGATTTGGGTATGCCGTCAATTCTTGTACCGTTTCCGAAACTAAAGTATTCGGACGTTATCACAGGAGGAACACAAGACGCATTGCCCGCATTTATTGTGGACGGTCAAGAAAAGGACGTGATACACGTCAGCAAGTACCAGAATGTAATTGTAAATGAGAGGGCTTACAGTTTACCCATGAAAGACCCCGCAACGAGCCTTAATTTTGACCGTGCCTTAACGGTATGCCGGAACAAGGGGCCGGGTTGGCACTTAAAAACAAATGCGCTTTGGGCAGCGATTGCCTTATGGTGCAAGAAAAACGGAACACAGCCGAACGGAAATAATAATTACGGTCAGGACATTACAAACCCATGGGAAAAGGGTGTGCCAACGTACAAAGAAACAAGCGGAGCGTTTCGACCATTGCGAACGGGTACCGGTTCGGGGCCGGTATCATGGTATCACAATTACGACAGTTCGGGAATTGCCGACTTAAACGGAAATGTGTGGGAGTGGGTATCTGGATTACGCCTAAAAAATGGAGAAATACAGATTATACCCTATGGAAACGCCATGAAGCTTGATTGCAACATGAGCGATACAAGCACAGAATGGAAAGCGATTCTGCAAGACGGAACGCTTGTAAGTCCCGGAACGGCAAACACCTTAAAAATCAATAGTGACGTTGCCGGGGACGCAACCCAAACAAATCATAGGGTAGGAAATCCCGTTCTTGACATAAAAAGAGATAATCCGGCATATACGGGTGGAGAGGTAAATGACTATTACGGTGAACTTAGCCGTACATTTGAAACATTTGCCGCAGCAAGCGGCGTAACCGTTCCAATATTGTTGAAAGCACTTGGAATTTTTCCGGCAGACGCAAGCGGATACAATGGGGATAATTTTTGGGTGAGAAACTACGGCGAGCGGTTGCCTCTCCGCGGCGGGGGTTGGGCCGACGGGGCGAACGCGGGCGTGTTCGCGCTCCATTTGGCTGACCCGCGTTCCTACGTCGGCACGCACCTTGGCTTTCGTTCCGCTTTTTATGAATAACTGGTAACTGTTTACTGATAAACTGTTAGGGTGTGCGATAGCACACCCTTGTATTTTAAGAAACAAGGAGAAAGCGTGGAAAATACGAAAAATACCGCAGACACATCAACCGTATCCGTATCAGGGAGCGGGGCGTTCGTAATCAAAGAAAAGATTTACGAGATGATACGTTATGGAAGCCCGGCGTTGTTACAATTTCCGAAAACGGAGCGTTATGAACTTGCGGGAAGAATACGAACACGAATGTACGGATTGCTAGAGTATGCGGTTACGGTGGAAAAGAAATATTACAAAAAGACAACGCTTCAAGACATGGATATTGAACTTGATGTATTGCGCCACCTGATACGACTTGCCGCAGACCGAAAGCTATATCCAAAATCCGCACCTTGCTTACCGTTTAAGAAATACGAGTATTGGGCGAAATTGCTTGATGAAATCGGACGAATGATAGGCGGATACATAAAAACAGTAAAACAGTAACGGATATATGGGGAATAAGCCATATACTTAGCGGTTGCCTATCCGCGGCGGGAATTGGAACAACGGGGCGAACGCAGGCGTGTTCGCGCTCAATTTGAATAACCCGCGTTCCAACGTCAACACGAACATTGGCTTTCGTTCCGCTCTACCTCTTGACAGAAAGATGTAAACACAAGTGTTTGCATACAGAGCAAGAGTTAAAGGGGTTTATTTCCCTTCCTGTTTAGAATAAGCAGGAAAAAGATTATATTGCCACGGAAGCGGTTAGTAAATGCAAAAGATTTAGGCATTGGAGGGCGTTACACTTAGGCGAGGGCGGAGGAAACAGATGAAAACAATAAAAAATATATTTGAAAAAGTAGTTGATTTTGAAAATCTCTATCAAGCATGGGAATCCGCCCGACAAGGAAAGCGGTACCGTGAGGAAGTCATGCAGTTTTCAGAAAACCTTGAATCAAACTTGATAGAGATACAAAATCATTTGTTATATGGTACATATCGGGCAGGGAGTTATAGACAGTTTTACGTGTATGAACCGAAAAAGCGGTTGATTATGGCGTTACCTTTCAGGGACAGAGTTGTGCAATGGGCGATTTACAGGCAACTATTTCCGATTTTTGACAAGCAGTTTATTATGGATTCCTATGCTTGCAGAGAGGGGAAAGGGGCGCACAAAGCAGTTGATAGGTTGCAATATTGGTTAAGACAAACAGATAGAAAGCCGAAGCGGTATTACTACTTAAAACTTGATATAGCAAAGTATTTTTACCGGGTAGACCATGAAGTGCTGATAAAGATATTACGCCGTAAAATCAGCGACACGAAGATTGTAGATTTGCTTGCAATGATTATCAACAGCGAGGAAACAAAGTTCGGATTGCCCGTAGGAGTTGAACCGGATTTATGCGACCCGTCCGACCGATTGGCGGAGGTTGGTATGCCAATTGGAAACTTGACTTCTCAAATGTTTGCAAACCTGTATTTGCATGAACTTGACATTTTTGCAAAACACAAGCTAGGATTACACTACTACATTCGGTACATGGACGACATTATTATCTTACACCACGAAAAGAAGTATCTTGCCATGGTAAAGAACGAAATAGAAACTTTTTTGTTTGATAATTTACGTTTGCAATTGAACAAAAAGACAGCAATTAGACCTTGTAGTATGGGCATTGAGTTTGTCGGGTACAGAATATGGGCGACACACCGAAAACTAAAAAAGAAAACTGCCTTAAAAATCAAGCGAGCCGTTAAGAGCATAAAAGACAAGAGGGAGAGCGGAGCAATGACGGAAGAATCTTTTGAAAGGAGAATCGCTTCTTACAAGGGCGTTTTGTGTCATTGCAATAGTTACGGGTTGCGGAAAGAACTTAATAAGATGTTTCGGCAGAACGCAAAAGATGAATGAGGTAAAACAAGAGAGTAGTAACAGCGGTTCAGGGATATACATGAAAGGGGGAATGTGAAAGTGAGCATAACAGAATCTATTATGGCAATCGGTGCTTTGTGCATAGCACTAGCAGCAATATGGGGAATTATAGAGAGAATCGGGAAGCCCGTCAAGGAAATCAATGCAAAGATGGACGATTTCAAGCGTGAACTTCAAAAGATTCAGGAATGGCAACACGACCAACAGAAGGACATTGAAATCTCAAAAGAAGAAAACAGAATTGTGTTTTTTGGACTACAGGCGGTACTTGACCATTTAATCTGTAGAGGAGAAAAAAATGCCGATATGGAGAAATCACTAAAAGAAATGCAAGTGTTTTTACGGGTTCGTTCCCACGAGGGGCGAAGCTATGACATTAGAAAATAAGAGGGAGGGAAAGACAGATGGAACAATTTTTCAAGGATTTAGCAGAAAGGGCTATAAAAACTTTTGCACAAGCAATCATTCAAACGCTAACCGGAGTAGCTGCATTTCATGAACTCAATATAGAAAAGACAGCGTTCAATATTAGCGTTCTTGTTATTAGCTCTATAGCGACATCATTGTTGAGTTTTTCTTTTGGGAAAAAGGGAACGGCAAGCCTTGTTGATGGGGCGGAATCCGTTTTCGTAGATTCAGACGGAAAAAGATACACGCTTACAGAAGAAAACCTTAGAGCGAAATTTGATGAGATTTCAAAGTATGCAGATGAAAGAAAGGAAGAGCAATGATTGCGGCATTGTTATTGATAGGAATCTATTGGCTTGCATTGATAGTAATGGCAATAACAAAATATCCGAAAGAAGGTTAGACAAGGAAAAGTAAGAATAAAAACAGATATTAGAAAGGGGTACAGAATGGACGAATTACAAGGAATTGAATTAGAAAATATTTCAGAACGACTTGAACAAGCAGGGATTGAATCGGAAGACGGAATAACAGCGGCAACGCTTGAAGAAGTAACAGATAATAAGGGGGAAGAATAATGGGATACACAAACAGTTCGTTAGTAAATTACACAAAATTAAGCCCGAACCATTCGGGACAAAGAAACCATGCAATTGATACAATTACGCCACATTGTATCGTTGGGCAATTAAGCGTTGAAACAATCGGGCAGATTTTTTCTCCAACATCTTTTCAGGCTTCCGCCAATTACGCAATTGGAGCAGATGGAAGGGTGGCACTTATCGTAGAAGAGAAAAACCGCTCTTGGTGTACCAGTTCTAGTGCAAATGATAACAGAGCGGTAACGATAGAGCTTGCAAGCGGACTTACAGACCCGTACGAGATAAACGAAGCTGTCTATAACAAATTTATTGACCTATGCGTTGATATTTGCAGACGAAACGGCATACCGAAACTTAGGTGGACGGAAAACAAAGGAGATATTGGAAACACAGCAGTACAGAACATAACGGTTCACCGTTGGTTCAAAAATAAGGCTTGCCCCGGAGAATGGCTTTACAGTCGTTTAGGTGCTGTAGCGGAAGAAGTAAACAGCAGACTTGCCGGAAACCCTCCAAAGTCTGGAGCAAATGAGCCGTCTGTTCCTAGTATTCCTGTTTCTAGCACCACAGGAGGATATACTGTAAAGATAACAACAGACAGCCTTAATATTCGGGCAGGAGCAGGAACACAACACGCGGTAGTAGGAAGAATTACAGACAAAGGATTATACACAATCATTGAAACATACGAAGGGTGGGGAAAGCTAAAAAGCGGAATTGGGTGGATTTCTTTGGAATATACAGAAAAAGAATCTTCCACACAGCAAATTACACCGCAAATAACTCCGCCGACAATAGCAAATGCAACAGACCCAATGACTACTTTTGTGCGAGGGATTCAAATTGCTATTGGGGCAAGTCCGGACGGAATCGCAGGAGCTGAAACATTAAACAAAACGGTTACGGTATCAAAAACCATAAACCGAAAACACGCCGTTGTAGCGGTGCTTCAAGGAAGGCTGAACGCACTTGGATTTAATGCCGGAATCGTGGACGGAATCGCCGGGAACCAGTTCGATACAGCAACAAAAAGTTTTCAAAAATCATTTGGTGGCGTGGAAGACGGGGAGTTTACTGCACAAAAAACGTCATGGAAAAAGATTTTAGGAATGTAAAAAAAATAACCGTGTTCGATTCGGACACATAAAAATGCATTTCACAATCAGAACTTGCGGCACGGGTTCAAGTCGCAGGGATAACGATTAAACGGGATAGCATAAGCAGAATTGAAATAGGAACACGCTTCGTTTCGGATTATGAACTTATGATTTTTTTATTGAAAAAAATTACCAAAAAATGTAAAAAAGCTATTGACATACATATATATGTATGCTATAATGAATTTGTAAGGTAAGGAAAAAGAATGGAGGAAAAGAAAATGACAACAACTATGAAAACAAAACTTGCGGGTAGTGAAATTACTGAAATAGCAAGAAAATATCATTTTTCAAACGGTGGAGATTATGAATATGTTGGAGTAAGGACACAGGAAGAGCCTTTTGAAATTGGTGAAATAGAACACTTATCAAAAGTGTGGATTGACGGAGAAGAAACAGAAGAGCTATTAGACGGGATAAGCGTTACAGATTTTGAATCTGAAATGGTTATAATGCACGGCGTAGACCATACAACAAGAAGCGGATACTATTACGGGGAACATATTGCTATAGTATGCGGAAACTTTGCAACATACGGGCAAGATGAGGGAGAAATTATAATAAACAACGCCGTAGTTATGGAAGTAATATCATAATAAACGCGTCCGATTCGGACACATAAAACGCAAAAATATCGACGAGGTTGCTATAAGCCACGGCGATATTTTTTTATTGTGAAAAAATTACCAAAAAATGTAAAAAAGCTATTGACATACATATATATGTATGCTATAATGAATTTGCAAGGTAAGGAAAAACCTTTACGAAAGGAGGGGAGGAGATGAAAACGCCGAACGCAACAGAAACAGCCGTTGAACTTGCAAGAGAAAATGAACGGTTGAAATTGCTAAAAGTGGCAGAGGAATCAAAAGACTTAAAAGAGTTTGTTGAATACCTCAAAAAGCTACTAAGTGCAAAGTAAAGAGTAACCGACACAGCCGACAAGCAAGGCGGTTACTCTAAAGGATAAGAGGGGCGAACCTTGCCGCCCCGATTATCATTATCTAACAGTATAACCAAAAAAGGAGGAAAAGTCAAGATGGCTAAGACGAAAAAGGAAATCCAACAAGACTATTTGAAACGGACAGGATACAGTGCAAACAAAAAATACAATAAAGAGAAAACGAAAGTTTTTCCGATTCGACTTGTTGCAAACACAGAACAGGATATCATACAACAGCTTGACAGCGTAGAAAATAAATCGGGATATGTAAAAGCTCTTATTCGTGAGGATATAGCAAGGAGAGAAAAGGGAGAGAAATAAGAAAGCTTGTGGAAAGGGGCGGGAAACTGCCCTTATTTTGTTTTGGAGGAAGCACAAATGCGGAAATTCAAGCAATTAACATGGAACGATAGATTGAAAATTGAAACAATGATATTGGACGGAAAAGAAAAAAAGGAAATTGCGGAGCGGATACAAGTGCATATAAGCACGATTTACCGGGAAGTAAAGCGTGGGAGATACGAACATAAAAATAGTGATTGGACAATGGAGGAAAGATACAGCCCGGAAATAGCAGATAAAAAATACAGGGTAAGTCTTTCTGAAAAAGGTTCACATCTAAAAATAGGGAAAGACCATAAATTAGCACAGTATATTGAAAATAAGATTATAAAAGAAAAATATTCGCCTGCCGCTGTGCTAGGAGAAGTTAAAAACATGGAAAAAGAGTTCTCGACAACAATATGCGTAACAACACTTTACAGTTATATTGATAAAGGATTATTTCTAAACCTAACAAACAAAAATCTTGTTGTAAAAGGAGAACGGAAGCGAAAATGCAAGAAAATTCGACCAAAACGCGCCCCAAAGGGTGATAGCATAGAGAAACGACCGAAAGAAATTGATGACCGTACCACGTTTGGACATTGGGAAATGGATTCTGTTGTTGGGAAAAAGGGCAAAAACGGTGTATTGCTTGTATTAACTGAAAGACTATCAAGAGAAGAAATAGAACTAAAGGTAAAAGATGGTACAAGCGAAAGTGTTGTAAAAGCTCTTAATATGCTTGAACGCAGATACGGAAGGCTATTTTACGAAATATTCAAAAGTATAACGGTTGACAATGGTTCAGAGTTTGCAGATTGCGAGGGAATGGAAAAATCAATACATGGAGGGAAACGAACAAAAATTTATTATTGCCACCCGTACAGTAGTTGGGAGAGGGGGTCGAATGAAAACGGAAACAAATTGATTCGGCGGCACTTTCCGAAAGGAACGGATTTTTCAAAAGTGACAGAAGAACAAGTGGCAAGAGCGGAGGAGTGGCAAAACAATTACCCACGCCGTATTTTAGGATACAGGACAGCGGAAAACGTATTTAATGAACACCTTGAAAACTTAAAAATGCAGGCTTAAAAATTTTTCAATTTTATTCGCATTTACTATTGACATTTACCGTTTGTCAAGAAATGCAAGGAAAGACTTGTTTTCCGCAAGTTGCTTCTTCTGAAACTTTTTACTCCAATAAACAACTGCTTTTTCTGAAAATGTTCTTTCTTGTCCATTTTCATCCTTTGCCTTTCG